>NZ_JASE01000005.1:631692-947538 GCF_000622325.1 Sulfitobacter geojensis | reverse complement strand
AAACGATTCCAGCACGGTAATCTGGTGCGGTTCCGGCGTAAGTTTCAGGTTTTTCGCATCATCCCAGACGGTCAGATTGATAATCAGAATCGATTTTGGGGCAAACACCAGCGGGATACCGGGCTGGGCCAGAACATAACCTTCGACGCTCATCCCGAAATGATAATCGCGCGTGCCGTTATATCGACCAAAACGTTCCTTGGTGGCCTCGGTCAGCGCCGTTGTCAGTTCACTCTCACTGACTTCACGGCTCAAGGGGCCTTTGAACGCTTTGGGCGCGACGGCGATGTTATGCACCAGTTTGAAATCGCCCAGTGGCACAGGCGCATCTTGCAAATCGCGCGCACCGTTGCAGGCGGCAAGCATGGCAAGGCTGATCAGAATGGCAAAAACACGTGTCATCTTGGTGGTAATCCCCGTTTAGCGCCTTTCAGCGATAGCGCAGCCCCCCTCGGGGTGCAATCACTTGGCAGGCTTAGCCACAGATCCCCTGCACCGCTGCCCATTCTTGCGATGTCATGGACGGGGTGTAGGTCGCGGTATCGTCGACCTCTGCGCGGGCGGCGGCGATTCTGCTGCCCAGCGCGGGATGGCTTAGGAAATGCGCGGTCACACCGTCCGCATCGCCGTGCTCTGCCCGCATCGTCGTGAACATGTCGCCCAGCGCGCCGGGATTAATGCCCGCCTGCGCCAAGATCCGATGGGCAAATCTGTCCGCGCCGGTTTCAGCCGCCTGCGAATACTGCGCCGAAATCAGCCGTTCGGTCAGGAAAAGCACCGCCGCACCACCCGCGAAATCCCCGAACAGCAAGCCCAACACGCCGATGGAACCCGCCGAGCGCAGCGCGTGGCGGGTCGGATCGCTGCTGACAACATGGCCAATCTCATGCGCCAGCACGGCGGCCAGTTCATCTGGCCCCTGTGCGGCATCAATCAGGCCGCGAAACAGCACCACAAAACCACCGGGAAGCGCAAAAGCATTCACCATCTTATGATCCAGAACCGACAGGGAAACCTCTTGCCGGAAATCCTCTTCTGTACTCAATCGCGCGACCAGCGCTTCCAATGCGGCAACGCCTTCTGCCCCGTCACAGATCTCCAACGGGTTCAAGCCGGTCTCGTCCAGTGCTTCGCGAATCTGGCCAAAAGTTGCTTCGCCCAGCGCCCTTTCCCCTTCGGGCGGGATGAAGCCCGCCAGATTGTCGGCCAGCAGGGGCACCAGCACGAATATCTGCAACCCGACGGCCGCAACGGCCGCTGCGGCCCAGGCGGCCAGTCGCCCGCGCCCTTTAGGCGGCGCGCGGCGGGTGAGGTGCGGCAGGTGCTTCAGCAGGCTTTGATCCGTTACATAAAGCCGCGCCAGCGGATCGCTGATGCGGCGCAGAACCACCGTTTGTTTACCCGCAAGGTCCGGCAGTTGGCGCACGTCTTCGACCGGCCAGCGCAGGATCAAACCGTCGTCCAACCCGATCTGCAACATGCCTGCCGCAATGTGCAGCGACACCTCTTGCGGTTCGGGGCTGTCACCGTCAAAGAACGCGGCCCCCAGACCGTCAAACCCCATACTCATATGGCCGCCCCCAGATCCAGCGCTTCGGCGAAGCCTTCGGCTTCGGCAAACTCATCGCGCGCCCGCTGGCTGACCAAAGCCAGCCCCACCGACAACGGCAAACTGGTGGTGCGGGCCATATGGCGCATCAAGGGATAGGTAACAAAGGTGTTATAAAGCACCCCCCACAGCAGGAAGAAGGTCAGGTACAACAGGGCCAACCCAGCCACAGCAATCCCGCGCGGCAGGTCCTGCATCATGCCCGCGCCGGGCGTATCTGCCAGTATCGCCATTCCGTCCGAAAACAGGGCAACCGCCAAAAGCGCCAGTGCTGCGACGCCCAGTACCAACATGGCATAGGCGATGAAATTGCCCAGCACATAGATGAAACTTACCCGCACACCGCTCAGGCGACTGTCAAACTGCACGCCGGGCCCCCGTTTATGCTGTGCCATAATCCTTTTGCTGACCCAGCGATAATAGATCGCGCCACAAACAATCCCAGACAAGGCCAGCGGGAACAGCAGCAGCCGTTCGGGCTGCGTCCAATTGATGCTTGGGTCCAGCCCGTCGAAAAAGGCATCCACCAGCTTGATCAATTCCGCGCCGTCCTTGATTCCATCGGGGAACACCGGGGCGAATTGTATTGTCCACAACACCGCCCCCGCCAACAACACAAGGCTGGCAATCAGGGGCCATGCGGCGCGATATAACATCTGCCAACGCCCGTCCTGAAACAAGCGGGCAGAGCCGTAGAACGTTCGATCGGTTTTGTATTTTTCCAACAGGAAGGTCATGCGCGGCCACAGGATGCCTGCCGTGATAATCGTTAAAAACCAATACCAAAGGGCGCGGATGGCATAGCCCCACGCGCCTTTTTCAAGGCCGAAACGCACACCACGCCAACGGGTCCGCGCCAGCACATAACGTCGCGCACGGTAGCGGGCGTAAAACCAGATCGGGACAACCCCTGCGAAACTTAGCACATACCCGATGACCGACGAATTAAAGACCGAAAAGCTGACGAACATCAGCAACAGGTTCACGATGCCGATGTAGAAGGTCAGGATCACCACAGCGATGAAAAAGCCCAACAGCTTTTCCATCGGATCGCCGGTGTATTCCATCGGGTGCCCGCCGGGGCGGATGGCCGACCAGTACCAGCGCCGCAATCGCGTCTTCATCCAGAAGCGATAAAACCCGAGTGTTAAGATCGTAAAGAAACCGGTTTTCAACGCCAGCCAGAAAAGGCTCCAGCGTTTTCCGCTAAACTCAACGGTCATCCCGTTTTCTGCACCTGTCCCCGAGGGGACAACTTTGGGTTGCGGTGCGGATTGCCAAGGGCTGTTAAGGATCGGGGCGTCGCTCATCAGCGTCCCTGTCAGGTGAACTTGTTATCACGCGGGAAACCACGTGGTGCCATCCGGCCCGCGCTGGCGCGTTTGCCGGTCCACTCTTTCAGGTCCACTTCGGTGCGTGTGCGCCCCGCAGGATCGAGCCAGCTCAGCCCGTCCTCCAGCACGAAACTGGTGGCATCCGACAGCCCGCCATCCTTGTATTTCTGCAAACGCACGCCTTTACCACGTGCCATTTCGGGCAGCTCGTCCAAGGCGAACACCAGCACCTTGCGGTTTTCGCCGACCGTCGCCACAGCATTGCCCGCCGTCGGTTTACAGATCAACGCAGTGGTATCGCCGCGTACGTTCAGCACCTGTTTACCCGACCGCGTCTGCGCCACCACGTCGTTTTCCGGCACCACAAATCCGTCCCCCGCCGAAGAGGCGACCAGCAGTTTGCGATCCGGTTGGTGGATGAACAACGCCACAATTTGCGCTTCGTTCGGCAGGTCCACCATCAGACGCACCGGTTCCCCCATGCCGCGCCCGCCCGGCAGGGTCGAGGCGGACAGCGTGTAAAACCGCCCGTTCGAGCCAAAGACCAGCAAACGGTCGGTGGTTTCGGCGTGAAAGATATAGCCCGGCCCGTCGCCGTCCTTGAACTTCAGCTCGCGGTTCAGGTCGATGTGGCCGGTCATGGCGCGGATCCAGCCCATTTCGGAACAGACAACCGTGATCGGTTCGCGGTCGATCATCGCTTCAAGCGGCACCTCTTCGATCACGCCCGCTTCGGCAAATGTCGTGCGGCGGTTGCCACAGGGAACGCCGTCAATCACCCAGTCCTTGCCGAACTGCTTTTTGGTCGCGCGCAGCTGGTCGGTAATGGTTTGCCATTGCAGGTCTTCGCTTTCCAGCAAATCCTCAAGCCCGGCACGTTCTTCCATCAGCGCGGATTGCTCGCGCATCAGCTCCAGCTCTTCCAGGCGGCGCAGGGACCGCAGGCGCATGTTCAGGATCGCATCGGTTTGCACTTCGGACAGCTCGCCATCGCCTGCTGGCGGCGAGACATAATCGGCCTCGGTCATGGCGCGCACGTGCTCACGCCCCCAATCCTCCCGCATCAGCGCCGCCTTGGGGTCATCATCATAGCGGATGATGTCGATCACACGGTCAAGGTTGAGGAAGGCAATGATAAACCCTTCCAATACCTCAAGCCTGTGGTCAATTTTTTCCATCCGGTGGGTGCTGCGGCGCTGCAAAACCTCGCGACGGTGATCAAGGAAAGCGCGCAGTACTTCCTTCATCGAGCAGACCTTGGGCGTTACCCCATCGATCAGCACGTTCATGTTCAACGAGAACCGCACCTCAAGGTCACAGTTGCGGAACAACATGCCCATCAAAACATCGGGATCGACGTTTTTCGAACGCGGTTCGATCACCATACGCAAATCTTCGGCAGATTCGTCGCGCACATCCGCCAGAATCGGGATCTTCTTGATCTGGATCAGCTCGGCGATCTTTTCGATCAACTTGGATTTCTGCACCTGATAGGGAATTTCGGTGACGACAATCTGCCAGACACCGCGGCCCAGATCCTCGACCTCCCAACGGCAGCGCAGGCGGAAACCGCCCTTGCCCGTGGCATAGGCGTTGGCGATGTTTTCCTTCGGTTCGACAATGACACCACCGGTCGGGAAATCGGGGCCGGGTACATAGTTCAACAAGGTTTCGTCGCGGCAATCGGGTACTTTGATCATGTGGATGCAGGCATCGCACAGTTCAGAAATGTTATGCGGCGGGATGTTGGTCGCCATGCCCACGGCGATACCGGTCGACCCATTGGCCAACAGATTCGGGAACTGCGCCGGCAGCACCACAGGTTCGGTCAGCGTGCCGTCATAATTTTCGCGAAAATCAACGGCGTTTTCGTTAAGCCCTTCCAACATGGCCTCGGCCACGGCGGTCATCCGCGCTTCGGTATAACGGCTGGCGGCGGGGTTATCGCCGTCGATGTTGCCAAAGTTCCCCTGCCCGTCGACGAGCGGATAGCGGACGTTAAAATCCTGTGCGAGACGCGCCATCGCGTCGTAAATCGCGGCGTCGCCATGCGGGTGATAGTTACCCATCACATCGCCGGAAATCTTGGCGGACTTCCGAAAGCCCCCGTTCGACGCCAGACGCAATTCGCGCATCGCATACAAGATACGGCGGTGGACCGGTTTCAATCCATCGCGGGCATCCGGCAGGGCGCGGTGCATGATCGTCGATAATGCATAGGTCAGATAGCGTTCGCCCAGCGCAAGACGCAGCGGTTCGGAGACATTGCGAGGATCGTCCTCGGTAGGATCGGTTATATCTGACATGGCGCGTTTTGTAGCGGGGCCTTCGGAACACAGCAAGCGATGGTTTACTTCCATTCGCATTCAAAGCGGCACAGATGCCACGGGGGAGCAGGTTTCGGATTTTCCCCCGCGCGCTCAGGAAAATAACGAGGTATTGCAACCAAAGTTGCCAATTTGTGTTATGCTAACAGCACGAGTATTTTCGGGGGTATCACGGTGTTACGATTTATTTTTCTTTCCTTTGGCTTTTTAGGCTGGAGTTTTTACGAAATGAGCGGCGGCTCCGATTTTGATGCGGACGCGATCCGCGCTGCGCGTCTTGCAGCTGCCGAAGAACCTGCGGTGATCGTGCAGAAGGAAATCGTTACCACACCTCAGCCGGTTGTGCTGGCTGCTGCGCCAAAGGTGGTTGTTGATACGGATCCGCCACTGGACAACGGTGTGACGCGGGTATCTCTCAACCTGACCACGTTGGGCGATGTGTCCTCAAGCGCGGACCGTGAAATCGTGCCGCAGAACGCCAGCCTTGTAACCTCATCTGCCGATACACCTGCGATCATTCCCAGTCTCATCGACCCGAATGACGGTGTTTCCAACGCTGTCAGCATCCCCACAAGTGCGGCCGCTGATATTCGCACCGTGTCGGGCAACCGTGTGAACGTGCGCGGCGGTCCGGGGACAGATTTTGGTGTCGTTTCCCGTCTGGTGCGCGGTGACGAGGTCAAGATTATTCAGGACGATGGCAATGGCTGGGTCCGTTTTGAAACGCTTGACGGGGGCACCGGTGGCTGGATGGCGGATTTCCTGTTGACCAGCGGCTAACCTTGCCATCCCTAACAATGCACGCGATGAAAGCCTCCTGAACCGGAGGCTTTTTTCATGTCTGATACCCCTATTGCCAAGTCGATCCTGATCACCGGCTGTTCCAGTGGCATCGGCTATGACGCCGCGCACGGGATGCGGGCACGGGGCTGGCGGGTGTTTGCCGCCTGTCGTCAAGCAGACGACTGTGCCCGCTTGAAAGCCGAAGGCTTTGAAGCACCCTTGCTGGATTACACTGACGAAACAACGATCCAATCTGCGCTGGCCGAAGTTCTTGCCGCAACCGGCGGGACATTGGACGCACTGTTTAACAACGGCGCGCACGGGTTGCCCGGCGCGGTAGAAGACCTGCCCACAGACGCCTTGCGCGAGATTTTTGAAAGCAACTTTTTCGGCTGGCACAGCCTGACCCGCGCGGTGATTCCGGTCATGCGCGGACAGGGCGGCGGGCGTATCGTGCAATGTTCATCAGTGTTGGGGTTCGTCACAATGCCGTGGCGCGGTGCCTATAATGCCACCAAATTCGCGCTTGAGGGGCTGACCGACACATTGCGCATCGAAATGCGCGGGACCGGTGTGCATATCTGCCTGATAGAACCCGGCCCTGTGACGTCAAAAATCAGAGCAAATTCGATCCCGCATTTCGAACGCTGGGTGGACTGGAGAAACTCTGTGCGTGCAGAACAATACCAACGGTCCCTCCTCAAACGCCTGTACGAATCATCGGGGCCGGACCGGTTCGAACTGCCCCCCGATGCTGTCACCAAACGCCTGATCCACGCGGTCGAAAGCCCCCGTCCCCGCCCGCGTTATTACGTCACACTGCCCACCTATCTGTCTGGTATCCTGCGCCGTATCCTGCCCACCCGTGCACTTGATTGGGTCTTGAGCCGCTGACAAGCCTTGCGTTGTGCGCATCACCGGCTACATCTCGCATGACAAGCGAAGGGAAACACGATGACGGACGATCCGCTATTTATTGTGCTTTTGGTGGCTGTGTTCGCCGTGCTGATCATTTTGATGATCGGATTGGGCGGGTTTGCCGGTGGCGGTGCCTTTAACAAAAAGAACTCCAACAGGCTGATGCGCTACCGTATCGTGGCGCAGTTCGTCGCGGTATTGCTGATCCTTGGATTTGTCTGGCTACGCGGAGGATCGTTTTAATGGTTGTTCTGAACAAGATTTACACACGGACCGGTGACAGCGGCACAACCGCCCTTGGCAACGGGGATCGCGTTGCGAAACATGACGCGCGGGTCGACGCCTATGGCACCTCGGACGAATTGAATTGTTTTGTCGGTGTGGCGCGGCTGGAGGCGACGGGAGAGACCGACGCGGCGCTGTCGCGCATTCAGAACGATCTGTTCGATCTGGGTGCGGATCTGTGCCGCCCCGATATGGCGTCCGATAAGGACGCGGAATACCCGCCATTGCGGTTGGCAAGCGCGCAGGTTGACCGGCTTGAGGCCGAAATTGACGTGATGAACGCAAGCCTTGACCCGTTGCGCAGTTTTATCCTGCCGGGCGGCACCGCATTAGCGGCACATCTGCATGTCTGCCGGACTGTGGCGCGGCGCGCCGAACGGCTGGCCGTCCTTTTGGCGGAGCATGAAACGGTCAATCCAGCCGCCGTGAAGTATCTGAACCGGCTTAGCGACTGGTTCTTTGTTGCCGCACGCATGTCGAATAATGGCGGCAAGGATGACGTGCTTTGGGTGCCGGGGGCGAACCGCTGAATAACTGGCAGCGCTAACACAGGAAAACGCGGCGTCCTTAGTGTGCAATGTGACGATTTTTCCCTGTTTCGACCGTTACGCATTCGCTAAACCTGCCCGAGAGAATTGAATCGCACGGCCACACGGGTCGCGCAGCAACCAAGGAGAGAACGCTCATGAAGGTGCTTGTACCTGTCAAACGCGTGATTGATTACAACGTGAAAGTGCGCGTCAAAGCGGACGGATCGGGTGTTGATCTTGCCAACGTAAAAATGTCGATGAACCCGTTTGACGAAATTTCCGTCGAACAGGCCATCCGTCTGAAAGAAGCCGGTCAGGTTGATGAAATCGTCGTGGTTTCTATCGGCGTGAAACAGTCGCAGGAAACCCTGCGCACGGCTTTGGCCATGGGCGCGGACCGCGCGATTCTTGTTGTCGCCACGGATGATGTGCACAACGACATCGAACCGCTGGCCGTTGCAAAAATCCTCAAGGCGATTGTGGATGAAGAGCAGCCCGGTCTGGTTCTGACGGGCAAGCAGGCGATTGACAACGACATGAACGCCACCGGTCAGATGCTGTCAGCGCTGATGGGTTGGTCACAGGCAACATTCGCTTCCGAAGTTGCGATCGAAGGCGACAAAGCCAAAGTCACACGCGAAGTCGACGGCGGTTTGCAGACCATCGAAGTCAGCATGCCAACGGTCATCACCGTTGACCTGCGCCTGAACGAACCACGTTATGCATCCCTGCCTAACATCATGAAGGCCAAGAAAAAGCCGATGGATGAAAAGACACCGGCAGATTACGGCGTTGATATCGCAAACCGTCTGGAAATCGTGAAAACGGTTGAGCCGGCAGAGCGTGCGGCAGGCATCATGGTTGCATCCGTGGATGAACTGGTAGCGAAACTCAAAGAAGCGGGGGCTGTGTAATGGCTGTTCTACTCCTTGCAGAAGTAACCGACGGCGAACTGGCGATGGATGCAACGGCCAAGGCCGTGACTGCCGCCAAAGCTTTGGGCGATGTGACTGTTCTTGCGGCGGGCGGCTCTGCCGCGGCGGCAGGTGAAGCAGCAGCCAAGATTGATGGTGTGTCCAAAGTGCTGGTCGCCGAAGATGCATCGCTGGGTCACCGTCTGGCCGAATCAACAGCGGCGCTGATTGTTTCGCTGGCGGATGATTATGAACATATCGTCGCCCCTGCGACCACAGACGCCAAGAACGTGATGCCACGGGTTGCGGCGCTGTTGGACGTTATGATCATTTCCGACGCTTCCGGCGTTGTGGATGGCGACACGTTCGAGCGTCCGATTTACGCGGGCAACGCGGTCCAGACTGTTAAATCCACCGATGCCAAAAAGGTCATCACCTTCCGCGGCGCGTCCTTTGATGCGGCGGGCGAAGGCGGTTCTGCCTCTGTCGAAACCATCGGTGCGGCGGCTGATCCGGGCCTGTCTTCATGGGTTGAAGACAAGGTTGCGGCGTCCGACCGTCCTGAACTCACCTCTGCGGGTGTGGTTGTGTCCGGTGGGCGCGGTGTTGGTTCCGAAGAAGACTTTGCACTGATCGAAAAGCTGGCAGACAAGCTGGGCGCCGCCGTGGGCGCGTCCCGTGCTGCGGTTGATTCGGGCTACGCCCCGAACGACTGGCAAGTTGGCCAGACCGGCAAGGTTGTCGCCCCTGATCTGTATGTCGCTGTTGGTATTTCCGGTGCGATTCAGCACCTTGCCGGCATGAAAGACAGCAAAATCATCGTCGCCATCAACAAAGACGAAGAAGCGCCGATCTTTCAGGTTGCCGACTTTGGCTTGGTTGCGGATCTGTTCGAAGCCGTCCCCGAGTTCATGGACAAGCTGTAAACGCTTCTCTCCTCGACTGATTGACGAAAGGCCCGCCAGCATTGGCGGGCCTTTTGCGTTACCGCATGGTCTGGATCACCTCGACCAAGGCATCTGCCGCTTCCTGATGGGCCATGGGCCCCAACAGTTCAGATGCGACTTGCCGATCCATCTCGTCGAACACCATGTTTTGCGTGCCCTGTGCGATGGCCGCCTTGGAGGCGACGACCTCGACCACCTGAGTGGCCAGCGGTGTGATTTCATCCATCATGGCACGGGTTACAAACAAGGGGTCACGCCCGATCCCTTCGGGATCATCGCCGTTTTCTTCCGGGGCATGATCGGAGAACCACAAGAGAATTGATTTCCCGTTGATCCGTTTGAGCATCAGGCGCATCCGCGCCATCCACGCCTGTTGCAATTCGTCCCGTACGGTTCGGAATCGCTCGGGCGATACTTCCATCAGCCGCTTCAACATATGTTTGTTGAAATGGAAGTCGGCAAAATCAACCTCGCGGTAAATGGTTTGCAGCAGCGGCGAGGTACTGATGAAGCGATCATTGCGGCGCGGGTGCACGGCGTAGAACCGGTTCGTCATGTTTTGTGCACCCATCACCTGAACCACTGCAATTTGCGCATCTGTTGCGGCATTCATCACAAATGGATCCGTCGAAAACGCGTCAATGCCCGCGTTGATCTGGCCGAAGTTGGCACAGTTTTGGCCGATGGCGCTTTCGACAAGCGCGGGAAACGGCCTGTCGATAAATTTGCCATAGGTTTCGGTTGCCCCCACAAAGGCCAGATACGGCTTGGATAAATCCCGCCGTGGCCCCCGGAACAACAGTTTGGACGCGCCGTAGCGACACGGTAGATAGTCGAGGGGCGCGGCCCCCAATACGTCATAGGTCATCTCACCCACCTTTTTTAACTCACCCAAGACGCACATTGCGGCAGGCGGCTTGAGATAATGTTAAACGGTTATTTTGCATTGAATTCTTGGTACCCCGCGCCCTTGCGGCCCGCCCCGTCCAGCCCCTATTGTAGCGTAACTCTTGAAAGGACTTCTGATGGACATTCAGACAATCGGCATCGTGGGCGCAGGGCAAATGGGCAACGGGATTGCCCATGTGATGGCGCTGGCGGGCTATGACGTAAAGATGACCGATATCAGCGAAGAGGCCCTGAAGGCCGCGGTAGACACCATTCAAGGCAATCTGTCGCGGCAGGTCGGTCGGGGCAAGATTGCCGAAGCTGACATGACAGCGGCCATGGGGCGGATTGCGACCACGACCGTGCTAAAGGAGCTGGGCCCCAGTGATCTGATCATCGAGGCGGCCACCGAACGCGAGACGATCAAACAGGCGATTTTCGAAGACCTGTTGCCACACCTGAAACCCGAAACGATTCTAACGTCGAACACCTCTTCGATTTCGATCACCCGTCTGGCCAGCCGGACGGACCGGCCCGAAAAATTCATGGGGTTTCATTTCATGAACCCGGTACCGGTGATGCAGCTGGTGGAATTGATCCGCGGCATTGCGACCGATGCGCCGACATTCAATGCCTGCAAGGCTGTTGTGGACAAGCTGGGCAAGACCTCTGCCTCGGCCGAGGATTTTCCGGCGTTTATCGTGAACCGGATCCTGATGCCGATGATCAACGAGGCGGTTTACACGCTGTACGAAGGTGTCGGGAATGTTCAGTCCATCGACAGCTCCCTGAAGCTGGGTGCGAACCATCCGATGGGGCCGCTGGAGCTGGCGGATTTTATCGGGCTGGATACCTGTCTGGCGATCATGAACGTGCTGCATGACGGTTTGGCGGATACCAAATACCGCCCCTGCCCCCTGTTGACCAAATATGTCGAAGCCGGATGGTTGGGGCGTAAATCACAGCGCGGGTTTTACGATTACCGCGGCGATGTCCCTGTGCCGACACGCTAAGGGGCGATAGCCCAGGCAAGCGGGCGGTGCGTGTTGAGAGTGCGGACAGTATATAAGGCCAAAAAGAGGAGAGGCCGGGCGTGAGGTCCGGTTCTTCAACGGCAGGCGTCTTTCAGTGCCGTTAGTCTTTCAGTGACAAGGTATGGGCGCGCAGCCATGCCATGAACCCGCGCGGATCGTCAGCGCGGGACTGGATTTCGGATTGCGCGATCGGATGCCCGACAATCGGGCCCTGGGGTTTGTTGCAGGCGTGGACGATCTCGTGCAACAGCAAACCCTGACGCAGCATAGGGCTGACTTTATTGGCGATTTGATAGGCGCGGCTGTTTTGCCCGGGGAATTTCATCGGCACAACCGTGGCACCCGAACGGCGGATCATTTTGGCGGTAAAGACGTTCCATTCCGCTTCGACCGCCGGCCCCCACCATGTTTCAGACGCCGCGACCACGCCCGACGGAAAGAGGGCAACCACGCCGCCATCCTTCAGATGTTTCATCGCGCTGGCCCGCATTTCAACCCCTTTGCGCTGCGCATCGGGGTCATGCGGGAACGGCACAGGGATCATAAAGCTGCCGGCGACCTCGTCGATGGAGGTCAACAGGGAGCGGGTGAGGATGCGGTAATCGGGGCGCACGCGGCCGATGAGATCGGCAAAGATCATGCCGTCCACCATGCCATGCGGATGATTGGCAACCACGACCACGGGCCCCTCTTTGGGGATGCGGTCCAGTTGCGCCTGCGGTGTGGTCAGGTCGATGCCCATGGTATCGAGCGCGCCCCGCCAGAAGGCCTGACCGGTGGGGGCACCGCTGCGTTCGAATTTGCGCACCAGCTTCAGGATCGTCAGCTTGCCGGTCAGCATTTCGATGGCGCTGATCATGCGCGCCTTCAACGGATCGTCAAAGGTGGAGGCATAGGACAGGCTGCTGCGGTCATATTTCAACGGCGCGGCGTCAGCCTCCGTTTGGGTGACCCCTTGTGCGTCGGTCATCGAGTGTATGTCGTTTGCCAAGAGAGATCACCCTTTGCAGGTCCACATGCAGGCGTCAGTCGCCCTCGCCGAATTTATCTGCCACCAGCGCTGTTAATGCCTCTGCCAGAGGCACTTCATCAGGGCCGGAAGTGACAACCTCAATAGTGCTTCCGCAGGCCGCTGCCAACATCAAAAGGCCCATGATGCTGTCACCTGATGCAGACATGCCATCCTTGCTGACCTCCGCGCGGGCGTCAAATGCTTCTACGACCTCTACCAGTTTGGCAGAGGCCCGCGCGTGCAGGCCCTTAATGTTCACGATCTCTAGGGTAATCTGGGTCATTGAAACGGGCCTTTAAGAGGGGCTGACATTCTGGCTGTCGATATATTTCTTGCCAGCCTCAAGGGCGGCGCGCACAGCGTCGGGCACATCCATCTGGCGCGATTTTGCGAGTTTTATCAGCATGGGCAGGTTCGCACCGTAAACGATCCGCCGGTTTTCCGGTTGGCAGGCCCGCAACGACAGGTTGGAAGGCGATCCGCCGAAAAGGTCGGTGACAATCACAACGCCGGCCCCCTGGTCAACGGCATCGGCGGCGCTGCAGATTTCATCCTGTTTGGCGGCACGGTCATGGTCGGCCTGAATGGAAATGGCGCGCACGCCGTTTTGCGACCCCACAACATGTTCGATCGCCGCAAGATATTCCCGCGCCAGCCCGCCATGTGCAACAATCACAATACCAATCACATCTGTGCCTTATCTTCATTCTGACGATCAAGCTCGCGGTGCCTTATTGACACCTGCCAGCCCAACTGTGCAAGGCGCTTTGCATGATCCTGCGCCATAGTCACCGAACGGTGTTGCCCGCCGGTACAGCCAAAGGCAATCGAAATGTTCGATTTACCTTCTTGCTTGTAGGCCGGCAGCAGCAGTTCACTCAATCCGAAGACCTGATCAGCGAAATCGTCAAAGCGCGGATCCTGGCCAACATATGCGGCGACACGGGGGTCCAGACCATTTGCGGTACGCAGGGACGCATCCCAATAGGGGTTTCGCAGAAACCGGCAATCATACACCATATCGACCGATCGCGGCAGGCCGCGTTTATAGGAGAACGACTGCACCGATACGGTGAGGAAATGTTGTCCATCGGGTGAAAACCAACGCTCCACCTCGCCGCGTAGTTCGTGGATGTTGAGGTTGGTCGTATCGATCAGCACATCCGCGCGGGCGCGCAGGGGGCGCAGCAGCTCTTGCTCGCGCTCGATGCCTGCGACCGGCGGTCCGCCCTCCGCCAGAGGGTGGCGGCGACGCGTTTCAGAGAAACGGCGCAACAGAACATCAGGCGCACAATCCAGATAAAGCATTTCAACGGTCAGATCATCGCGCGCGCGCAGATGGCCCAGTAGATCCATAAGTCCGTTGGTGGAGAAATCCCGCGTGCGCGCATCAATCCCCAGCGCGACAGGACGGTCCTGCCCTGCCCCTTCAAGCAAGGCGGGCAACAGGCGGATGGGCAAATTGTCGATGGCTTCGAAACCTGCGTCCTCCAGCACTTTCAGGGATGACGACCGCCCCGCACCGGAGGGGCCGGTCACCAACACGATGCGGCGCTTCGCCAAAGCGGCGTCAGCATCAGGGAAAGGCGGGAAATCGCTCATACATCGTGACTTATCCCATGGCGCAGGCAATGCAAGACGGCAGCCGCAAAATGTGAACTGGGCGCGCGCCACAAGCACGGCAGGGTGATGCCGGAAATCGTAGTCTGATGGGGGTCCGGAAGGCGGGCGGTTTCCGTTTTGTCCATATCCACGACCAGCGTAACCGGGGCGGGCTGCGCGACCGGCAGCCGCAATATTGCGACACCGCGTGCTTCGATCAGACCCTTGATGGCGGGCGGGCACTGCGCATGCAACACCCCGTCGCGCGCATGTAGTTCGGTACGGTCATCCGCAATCAGCCCTGCCCCGAGCGCAATCAATTGCAGCGCCAGCGACGATTTTCCGGTTCCGCTTGCGCCACGGATTAACAGGGCATTGCCGTCAAGACTGACGCAGCTGGCATGAACTGTTGTCGCGGGGCTTTGGGTCGCCATACCTCAGGTGGGCAGACCCACCACAAACCGCGCGCCAAGCGGGTCCGAGGTGATGTCGGCCTCGGTCGGGCGGATGTTTTCAGCCCAGATCACGCCGCCATGTGCCTCGACAATCTGCTTGGAGATCGCGAGACCAAGGCCGGAGTTATTGCCGAAATGTTCATCGGGACGTTGGGAATAAAAGCGTTTGAACACTTTGGACAGGGATTGTTCGGGAATACCGGGGCCGGTGTCCTCGACCACGACAAGGACACGGTTTTCACGCTTGCGCGCCCAGACGCGGATCGCATCACCGTCTTCGCAAAAGGAAATCGCATTGGTGATGAGGTTCACAAATACCTGCGCCAAACGCCCCTCAAGACCCAGCACGTTGATCGGTTCGTCAGGCAGGTCGGTGATAAAATCGATGCCCTTTTTGCGGGCATCTTCACCAAGATACTGACCCAGATTGCCGACCATATTCAGCAGATCGAACTCTTCCTCTTCTTCCTTGACCAACTCGGCGTCCAGCCGCGAGGCGTTGGAAATATCACTGACCAAACGGTCCAGACGGCGCACATCGTGGTCGATCACATCCAGCAGTTTTTCGCGCTGGTCCTCGCGCTTGATCATCCGCAAGGTCCCGACAGCAGAGCGCAAGGAGGCGAGCGGGTTTTTGATTTCATGAGCCACGTCAGCCGCAAACTGTTCGTTGCCGTCGATCCGGTTGTAAAGTGCCGACACCATGCCGCGCAGGGCACCGGACAGCCGTCCGATTTCGTCGGGCCTTGCGGTCAGATCGGGAATACGGATACG
The DNA here is from genome assembly GCF_000622325.1 of Sulfitobacter geojensis. NCBI lineage: Bacteria > Pseudomonadati > Pseudomonadota > Alphaproteobacteria > Rhodobacterales > Roseobacteraceae > Sulfitobacter > Sulfitobacter geojensis. Next base: position 932,126 of record NZ_JASE01000005.1, on the reverse strand, counting down.
GCCGGGGTTCACTTTGCGGGAATCCTTGTCGCGGCCCAATTCAGCAGCGGCGGCAAGATCGGCCAGCGGGTTCGCAATCGTCGATGCCAACACAAGGCTAAGCCCGATAGAAACAAGCGTTGCGATTACGAACATCTGCAAGACACGTTCACGTTCACCGCGCACCAGTTTGTCGATTTCGCCAGCCGCCGAGGCAATGGCAACAACACCGACGCTGGTGCCGTTTACCGTGATCGGGGTCATCACGGTAAACAGGATGCCCCCCTCCCCATCAAGCGTGTCCTCGATGCGCGTCCCGCTTTGCAGGCTGCTGGCAAGCAGCGGTTTGAATTGTTCGGTGAGCGGTGTCACGTCCCTGTCGGCACCGGAACTCAACGGGCCGGTCAGTTTCTCCCAGATCCAGCTTAACCCGTCCGTCAGCACAGTACGGCCATTGCTGTCAGATCCGTCTTGTGACGTCAGGGCCATCTTGCCTTTGGACTGAGCAAGCAGGGTTTCGTTGGTGTCATAAACAAAAACGTCGATGCCGCTGCGCAGATCGATCGCTTCGAGGGTGGCGGACATGTCGACGGCACCGGCCAGATCGGTGGTTGCGCCTTCGGGAAGTCTGGCCTCGATCACATCGGCGATCAGCTCGGCTTCGGACACCAGCCCCGCTGCACGCTGTACAGCAAGGGAGTCGCGCGACGAGTTAAGGTAGAGAATACCGGCGACGAGGATGTTCAGCGCGATCAGGTTAAAGGTGATGATCTTGCGCGTCAAAGGCGAGCCACGCAACGAAAACCACCCCCGCCGTTCCCGGCGGACGCGCAATTCATCGGGGCTGGTTTTGTCGGGTGCGACCCAATCGTCGCCCAGAACAACATCGCCATCCCGCGCAGGTGTGCTTAGATCACGCACAAAATTCCTTTCGGCAATCGCCACGAGGTCGGATCACTCTTCGTTATATCTGTAGCCGATACCGTAAAGTGTCTCAATCGCGGAGAATTCATCGTCAGCGGTCCGCATCTTCTTACGCAGGCGCTTGATGTGACTGTCGATCGTACGGTCGTCCACATAGACCTGATCGTCATAAGCGACATCCATCAGCTGGTCGCGCGATTTGACAAAACCGGGACGCTGGGCCAGCGCCTGCAACAACAGGAATTCCGTTACGGTCAGGGACACATCTTTGCCCTTCCATGTCACCGCGTGGCGCAGGGGATCCATTTTAAGATCACCGCGATCCATCACTTTGGTTTCTTCGGTATCGCCGACCTCGCCGGTTTCCACAGCGTCCTGACGCCGCAGCAGGGCGCGGATCCGCTCAACTAACAAACGTTGGCTAAAGGGTTTTTTGACGTAGTCATCCGCCCCCATGCGCAAGCCGAGCACCTCATCGATCTCATCATCTTTGGAGGTCAGAAAGATCACCGGCATCGCCGTTTTCTGACGCAGCCGCTGCAACAGATCCATCCCGTCCATGCGCGGCATCTTGATGTCCAGCACGGCCATATCGGGGAGTTTCTTGTTGAATGCGTCGAGCGCGGCTTGCCCGTCGTTGTATGTTTCCACCTCGAAACCTTCGGCTTCAAGAGTCATCGACACAGACGTCAGGATATTCCTGTCGTCGTCCACCAATGCAATTTTTGACATTGCCCGTTTCCTTGTACTGCTCAATTTTTGTTTTTTTGTTTTGTGACATTGATCGTCATTTTTACCTCCCGAATCAATCTCTAAGTGCGAATCGCACTGTCTTGCGGACATATCTCCGCCATAATTTGGTTAGGAATGGCTAAATTGCCGCACTTTTAGGGCTGCCGTAGCGGCAGGAGTTGGCGCTTGTTAGCGCTGCATCAGCAAAGTTTGTCCTGATGGCGCTAACTGCTGCGTGCCTGTCTGTTCATTGCGCAAAACCTCGTGCTAAGAGGCGTTTTATGACCCAAAAGGGTCGCGGCCAGATTGGTCGATTACGTCAGCTCTGCGCCACCAGACGCGCGCCTACAGGAGAAATTGCATGACATTTGGACGGGTAAACCCGCAGTTCCGCCTTGAAGATCAACAGATCAACGGGTTGGGCGATGTCTATTATAACCTGATGGAACCGGCGCTGGTCGAAACCGCGCTTAAGCGTGGTGAGGGGACGCTGGGCAACGGCGGTGCCTTCCTTGTCACCACCGGCAAGTTCACCGGCCGTTCACCAAAAGATAAACATGTCGTCAAAACGCCCAGCGTGACCGACACGATCTGGTGGGAAAACAACGCCGAGATGTCGACCGCAGGGTTTGACGCGCTTTACGACGATATGATCGCCCATATGCAGGGCAAGGAATACTTTGTGCAGGATCTGGTCGGCGGTGCGGATCCGCGTCACGCCATCAACGTGCGCATGGTTACCGAACTGGCATGGCACGGGTTGTTCATCCGCACGATGTTGCGCCGTCCCGAGCGCGAAGACCTTGATCATTTCACTGCCGACTTCACCGTCATCAACTGCCCCAGCTTTCAGGCCGACCCAAAGAAACATGACTGCCGGTCCGAAACCGTGATCGCCATGAACTTTGATCGCAAGCTGATCCTGATCGGCGGCACGGAATACGCGGGCGAGAACAAGAAATCGGTCTTTAGCCTGCTGAACTATCTGCTGCCCGAAAAAGGCATCATGCCGATGCACTGCTCTGCCAACCACGCGACGGGCAACCCTGTTGATACGGCGGTATTCTTTGGCCTGTCAGGCACCGGCAAAACGACCCTGTCGGCAGACCCGAACCGCACCTTGATCGGCGATGACGAACATGGCTGGTCCGACAACGGCACGTTCAACTTCGAGGGCGGCTGTTACGCCAAAACGATCAACCTGAGCCGTGAGGCGGAGCCGGAAATTTACGACACGACTAAAAAATTCGGCACGGTTATCGAAAACATGGTTTTTGATCCCGACACCAAAGAGCTGGATTTCGACGACGACAGCCTGACTGCCAACATGCGCTGCGCCTATCCGCTGCACTATATCTCCAATGCGTCGGCCAAAGCGACGGGCGGTCACCCCAAAAACATCATCATGTTGACCTGCGACGCCTTTGGCGTGTTGCCCCCCATTGCGCGGCTGACACCGGCACAAGCAATGTATCACTTCCTCTCCGGCTTTACCTCAAAGGTGGCAGGCACGGAACGGGGTGTTACCGAACCCGAGCCGACGTTCTCCACCTGTTTTGGCGCGCCGTTCATGCCGCGCCGCCCCGAGGTCTATGGCAACCTGTTGCGCGAAAAGATCGCCCAGCACGGTGCGACCTGCTGGTTGGTAAATACCGGTTGGACCGGCGGGGCCTATGGCACGGGGTCACGCATGCCGATCAAGGCAACGCGCGCGCTGCTGACTGCCGCGCTTGAGGGCGATCTGGCCGAAGTGACCTATCGCAAGGACGCGAATTTCGGGTTCGAAGTGCCTGTTGCCGTAGACGGCGTTGCCGATATTCTGCTGGATCCGCGCCGCACATGGGACGATGGCGAAGCTTATGACCGTCAAGCGGCCAAGCTGGTGAACATGTTCTCTGAGAATTTCGCCCAGTACATGCCGTTCATTGATGACGACGTGAAATCAGCCGCAATCGGCTGAATTTCCTGAACAGTTTGAATAAAAGGGGCCGTTGATTTTCAGCGGCCCCTTTTGTTTGGGTTAAGCGGCTTGCGACATCAGATCTTCGACCGGAATATCCAGCAAAAACCGCGCCTCTTCCTGGCTGAGATAGGTCAGAAACGCCTCAAGCGGGTGGTCGCGGCCAGCGATGTGCCATTTCAACGCCCCCGGTTCATTGTGCATATAGCCCATCCGTTCGGCAAAGCCCTTGAACGCAACCTGACGCAGCATGAAGCCATAGATAAAATCCGCATTCCAACGGCGCATAACCTCGAACAGACCCGTGCGCGCCAGAACTGTCGACAGGCCGGAGCCGCGATAGCGCCCCTCTTCCGGTGCCATCCAGACTTCGCCGTGATACACCACGTTGCCCATGATCTTGTGCGACCCCGGCGTGGCGCGAAACCGCGAACGGTCAAAGTCGACGCCCGGAATTGGGGGCGGAAAATCACGGAAGCGGGTCAACAGATGGCTTGCCAAAGATTTGCCATTTAATGGCACCTTTTTGGCCGCTTGTGTGTGAATTAGGTCACCCTCGGCGTTACGCCCGATCAGCCAGAAGGCGTGATTCTCTTTCAGGTCGAACTTCTCGAAATCAAAGGGCGCACCTAGATTCTGTACCTTGCGCTCGGCCTTAATGATCGCGCTGTAGTCTTCGAAATTACTACCTATGGTTACTTCAATGCCATATGCCCTCAATATGTCGCGGCTCGTTGCAATAAACGGAGCCGCGTCCCGGGGAAATTGAAGCGTCATTTTTTTGATCCTTTCATCATTGTTGATGAAAGGTTAATTCAATTGACTGATAATTACCCGACATTTGACATCATTTTGACAAATTTCAGCCAGTGATGGGTTATGGATCAACCAGCAACTTTTCAAATATGGCCTCTTCGGAGGGGAACTCGAATTGCTCCACCGGGCCCAGATTGTTGGTTCGGCCTGGCTCCAGATCGCTGATGTTCAATTCCTCGACGGGCAAAACCAGCGACATGACGGCCGGCGAACCATCGGGAAAAGCGCCACTCAAGATCAAACGCTGATAGGCAACTGGGACCAGAGTTTCCGCATCCGACCGCGGCATATGGGTAAGCACGTGATCCAGTCGCGCCATTTGCGCCGCCTGTACCTCGTCGAATGCCTCATAAATCAGGTGTGAAAACTCGACACCGGCGGGCATTTTGCTGATGGGGCGGCCAATACTGGAGCGCGCATAATCCTGCCCGAACCATTTTACATACACCGATTTCTGGCCGAATTCGACGCAAATCCAGCCGATATCGGACTGCCGATAGATGATCAGATAAGGGCGCACATGGGCAAACCATTTGCTTTCAATCTCGCCCCTCGCCATCGTCCACGCCCGAAAAGTTTCGCGCAGCAGCAGCGACGGATCGCTCCAAATTTTCCCAAGCGGCTGTTGTTGCTGGTAAAAATCCCAATCATCAACATTGGCCTGCAATCGTTGCAACGCCCCGACCGTACGCGACTGCCCGCGCAGCCATAACGTGCCACGCGCCAGAAAGTCCTTAGCATCGGGCAAAACGCTTTCGCCCAGGCTGGATAATTGGTACCGCCGGTCTTCGACCAGAAAAAGCGGTGCGCCCATCGAGTTTTCAAGATGGGAAATATGCCGCCGCACGGTTTGACGCGTGCTGTCGAGATCTTTCACAGCATGGCTGAGATTAAGCGTCGACGCGAGCGTAACGAAAGAGCGGATCATTTCGAATAGAAGCGCCGGAGGTACTTCTTGCGCTGCGTCAGCAGTCTTTTGCATTGGGGTATCGTGCTTCATTGAAATGTTTGGTATAGAAATCACCCATTATAGCAACATTAATTTAACATCCCCGGAACATTGATTTTCTAAAATTGAAAATTTCTATGCAATTGAAAGCATCACTAATTCTGGGGAATACAGTCTGAGATTGTACAACCTGAGGTTCTTTTATGTCACATCCCGTCGATATTCACGTCGGTCGCAAACTAAAGCAAATCCGAACGCTTCGGCGCCTGTCCCAAACGGACGTGGCGCGAAAACTGGATCTCTCGTTTCAACAAATACAAAAATACGAAATCGGGTCGAACCGCGTCGCTGCAAGCCGGCTGTTCGAACTGGCGCAAATTCTGGATGTCCCGCCGTCTTTCTTCTTTGACGGCCTACACGACAACGACAACGAAGCGCCGCAAAAAGACACCGGCATGGAAATCGTCACAGCACTGGCCGCGATCAAGGACGATGATATCAAATCGCGGATCGTGACCTTTATCGAGGATGTATCGGGCGTGACGGTCGCGCGGCGCAGCTGATCTAGAAAATAGCGCGCCGGATCAGATTTGCGCCGGCGAGCAACAGCACAACCAGGGTCGCCCGTTTGAATATGACCTGATCAATGCGGTCGACCACTTTGCCCCCTGCCCACATGCCAAGTACGGCAGGCAGGATCAGCAGGATTGAAAAAGGAATGGTGTCCGCGCGCAGCACGCCGGATGCCAGATGCGCAAAGAAAAGCGCCACCGCCCCAGCCCCGTAAATCACACCCTGCACCCGCAATTGATCCGCCTTGGGCGTCCCGAGCGCTGTCAAATACATGACCGTGGGCGGCCCCCAGACGCCGGACAGCCCGCCAAGCACGCCAGCGATGCCGCCTACAGCCGCCTCCACCTTTGAGCTGCGGCGCGGCAGCGAAAACCCCAGACCGCCAAGTTGTAGTGCCGCATAGGCCAACGCCGGTATGCCAATTGCCATCAGCAACACCGCTTCGGGCACCACCCGCACCATCTGCGCGGCGATGACCAAGGTGATACCTCCGCAAATCAGAAAGACGCGAAACGCCTTGACCGAAGCCCAAGCGGCCTGAGGTCCGTGGCGCAGGGACTGCATGGCGTTTGTCACAAGGGTTGGGATGATCAGACCGGCCAGCGCCAGTTCTGGCGGCAGGAACAGCGTCAGACCGGAGATGAGAATCAACGGCTGGGCAAACCCGACCACACCTTTGACGAATCCCGCCACAAGCGCGATACCAAAGGCCAACAGCAGGGATAAGATGCTAAGCGAGGGGAAAAGGTGTTCCATGCCCCTCCTTACCACCTCAGATTTTCGCCGCACGGCCAAAGTGAACACGAAATTATCGAACAAAATGACGCAGGAAAACGTATCTTTATTGTGCTGCGACTGCGAAGGCGCTATTTGCAACGCAGCAAAGAGGGAATGATATTATGGCACATGATGGTCAGGACATGACATTGGAGCAGGCACCGGTCTTGCTGAATGATCTGCTGGGGTTGAGCGCGGCGGCAGTGCCCCCGGTAGAAGCCCTGCTGGAAAAAGCAAAGACAAGCGTACGCGCCTTGGTCAGCAAAGACGGTCGTCTGTCTGCCGGCCTGATCGAAGCGCATCAGACGGCCGCCCATGGCCTTGCCTGGCTTGCGACCTATGCCCAGGCCCTGCGTCAAATGCACGAATGGGCCGAGGCGCTGAACAAGGATGGCAAATTCGGCGAAACAGAACAGTTGATCCACCAGATCGCCTTTGGAGAATACCTTTGGCAGATTTACGGTGGCATCCAGATGAACCAGGGCGAAGTGTTGCGCCTGCAGGATATGGGACTGTCCCAAGAGGACATGCGCGGTTTGATGGAACCTGCCATCCAGACCCTGACACAGGGCGGCAATACCCAAGCGGCACGCACCCGTCTAGTCGAATTGATGCAAGAGCAGTCCGCCAATATCACTGTCGGTGCCAGCGGCCTTGATGAAGAACTCGAAATGATCCGCGAGCAGTTCCGCCGTTACGCCGTGGAAAAGGTCGAACCCTTTGCACATGAATGGCACCTCAAGGACGAATTGATCCCGATGGAGGTGATCGACGATCTCGCCGAGATGGGTGTTTTCGGCCTGACCATCCCAGAAGAGTTTGGCGGTTTCGGTCTGTCCAAAGCGTCGATGTGCGTGGTGTCCGAAGAATTATCGCGCGGGTATATCGGTGTCGGATCACTGGGCACCCGCTCTGAAATCGCGGCCGAGTTGATCATCGCGGGCGGTACGGATGAACAGAAACAAAAATGGCTGCCGCGCATCGCCAGCGCCGAAACCTTGCCGACGGCTGTTTTCACCGAACCCAACACCGGCTCCGACCTTGGGTCGTTGCGCACGCGGGCGGTCAAGGACGGCGATGACTACAAGATAACCGGCAACAAAACATGGATCACACATGCGGCCCGCACCCATGTGATGACCCTGCTGGCACGCACGGATTCCGATACGTCCGATTATAAGGGGCTGTCGATGTTTCTGGCCGAAAAGACGCCAGGCGATGACGCAAACCCCTTCCCCACCGAGGGCATGACCGGCGGCGAAATCGAGGTGCTGGGCTATCGCGGCATGAAGGAATACGAGCTGGCGTTTGACGGCTTTCACGTCAAAGGTGAAAACCTGTTGGGCGGGGAAGAAGGCAAGGGCTTTAAACAGCTGATGGAAACCTTTGAGTCTGCCCGCATCCAGACCGCGGCGCGGGCCATTGGTGTCGCGCAATCCGCGCTTGATCTGTCGATCCAGTATGCGCAGGACCGCAAACAGTTCGGCAAAGCGCTGATCAACTTCCCGCGTGTGTCGTCCAAAATTGCCATGATGGCGGTAGAACTGATGGTTGCGCGCCAGCTGACCTATTTCAGTGCGTTCGAAAAGGACGAGGGCCGGCGCTGTGACGTCGAAGCGGGTATGGCCAAGCTGTTGGGCGCGCGCGTCGCATGGGCCGCAGCCGACAACGGTCTGCAAATCCACGGCGGCAACGGTTTCGCGCTGGAATACAAGATCAGCCGTGTGCTGTGCGATGCACGTATCCTTAACATCTTTGAGGGCGCGGCTGAAATTCAGGCACAAGTGATCGCGCGTCGCCTTCTTGGCTAATCCCAAGGGATGAATGGAGAGGCATCCCTTGCCTCTCCATCATGCGCAGCGCTATGGATGCGTATGAGCAAACTGCGCCTATCCCCTGACAAGTGGTTAACAGCCGGTTTCGAGGCGCTTGTCGCCTCTGGCCCCACCGCTTTGGCCGCTGAACCTCTGGCACGTACTTTAGGTACAACAAAGGGGTCGTTTTACTGGCATTTCAAAGACCTGCCCGCTTTTCAGGACGCCCTCCTGGCCGCATGGCAGGCCAAAGCGCTTGAACAGGTGATGGAGGCGGTCAGTCAAACCGGCGAAGCAGAAACACGGTTGCGCAGCTTTGGCAAAACCGTGCTTGACGATCCGGTTGAGCCCAAACTGCGCGCTTGGGCGCAAAGCGACGCGCGCACAGCGGCAATGCTTGCGGAGGTCGACACCGAGCGGTTGCACCTGCTGGCGCGGCTGTTGACGGCATTGGGCCTTGGCAATCCCGATTTTGCCCGCGCATTACAGGCCACGTTGATCGGCCTGCCCTTGCTGGATGAAGGCAGCGATACCAGCGCTTTCGACATTCTGGTCGATACCATTCTGGCCCTCGATTAATCGCCATGCCCTCTCATCTTATCCTCGCACTCATCTTGGGGCTGACGATCTTGCAGCCGGACGAAACCCTGCGCAGCTACGGCGGCGCAGCGCGCGAATGGCATTTGGTGACGCTCAACGGTACCGCGTTCGACACGACCGCAACCCTCAGCTTTCCCAGCCGCAATCGCATAACGGGTCAGGCCCCCTGCAACCGCTACAACAGTCGCAACGCTGCGCCCTACCCGTGGATCGCAATTGAAGAAATTGCCGCCACCCGCCGTGCCTGCCCCGACATGCAAGCGGAAACCGCATACTTTGTCGCGCTTAAATCAGCCAATGTGGCCGTGATCGACGGTGACACCCTGACCCTGTCAGACGAGGAAAAGGCGCTGCTGGTTTTCAAAGCCCGCGATTAAAGGCATCCACAAAGCGCGCGCGCGCCTCGGGCAAAGGTTTGTTGCCAAGATCCGCCGCCAGATGGGTGCCCAAAAAATATCCCGTAACCGCAAATCCCTGTGCAATATCGGCATCCGACGCGTCGCCCTCCCCGCGCAACACTTCCGGCAGAGGCAGCAGTTTATCCGCCCAATCACCCGCCCCTTTTGTCGATACAGCCCGCCCGGATTTGGGTGAAACATAGGTCAAGCCCTCCGTCACCCCCGTCACCGCACAGGCGCTGAGGTCCAGCCCGTATCCCATGTCCTCAAGCAGCGCCAATTCCCACTGTAGATACGCCAAGGGCCACAGGTCCCAGTCACCAAGCAAATCCAGTAATGCTTCAGTACGGGCATAAAGCGGTGCATGTGGTTCGCGTTCCGGCAGGCAGAAACACAACAAGGCCGTTACGGTGTTCAGTCCTGCCAGGCTTTGCCGGCTGGCCATCGCCGCCGCCGCCCGACTGCGCAAGGGTTCGACAGAAAAGGCCCCGATGTGATCCTCCAGCCGCGCCCGCCACGCCAGATCAAGCTGCGCGCCCGGTTGAAGGATCGGCGCGATCTTGCGGCTTGTACCCCCGCGCACAATGCCGGCATGCCGCCCGCGTTCTGGCGTAAAAACTTCGATAATGACAGAGGTTTCCCCATGGCGGCGCGAACGTAAAAGGATCCCCTGATCGCGCCATTCCATCACGCAAGACCGTCCTGATCCAACAGATGGCGCCCCTGCCGGTCCTCGACTTCGATCACCCAAAGATCAGGGTCAAATCCGCGCTGACGGGCAATCGCCTCGTCCACGTCACGCTCGGCACCTGTGCTCAATTCGACCCATTGGCGTTCACCGCTCATCAAGTCGAAAGAACGCTGAAAAACCACGGCCTGACCGTCCAAAGTGGCAAGTTTCACCAGAACGGCGCCACCGGTATCATCGCCATGCGCCACCACAAATGCCGGAATATCATAAACCGAAAGCCGCGCCAGATAGGCATCGACCCAGAACCGCGCAGTCAATCTGGCCACAGCGCTCCTCCCTTCATGTTGCCCCTAAACTTAACTCCGCGCCTACAGCGCACGCAGTGTCGGGTCAGGTATTGCCGTCTTTGAAATCAAGGCCCATTTCGGTATAGCGCTCGGCCTCTTCCAGCCAGTTCGCGCGCACCTTTACCTGCAAAAACAAATGGATACGTCGGCCCAAGAATTCTTCCAGTTCCTCGCGCGCCGCTTTGCCCACCGCTTTGATCGTCTCGCCCTTATTGCCCAGCACGATGCCTTTGTGACCATCTCGCACCACATAGACCAGTTGATCCACACGGGCTGAACCGTCAGGGCGTTCTTCCCAGTTTTCGGTTTCCACCGTCAACTGATAGGGCAATTCCTGATGCAGACGCAGGGTCAGTTTCTCGCGGGTCATCTCGGCCGCAATCATGCGCATTGGCAAATCCGCGATCTGGTCTTCGGGATAAAGCCACGGCCCTTCGGGCAGTTCATCCGCCAACCATTTGCGCAAGACATCCACGCCGTGTCCTTTTTCGGCAGAGATCATAAATGTCTCCGCGAAGGGATATAGCTCGTTCAGTTTCTGTGTCAGCCCCAACAACACCGGCGCTTCGACGCGGTCGATCTTGTTAATGGCCAATGCGACCTTGCGGCCCTGCCCCACTTCGGCGAGCCCCTCAAGGATACGTTCAACGCCCTCGGTTACACCGCGGTGCGCCTCTATCAGCAGCACCACCACATCAGCATCAGACGCCCCACCCCAAGCGGCGGCGACCATGGCGCGATCCAGACGGCGGCGCGGCTGGAACAAACCGGGAGTATCGACAAATACCAGCTGTGCATTGCCTTCCATCGCGACGCCGCGAATGCGGGCGCGGGTTGTCTGGACCTTATGGGTGACGATCGACACTTTTGCGCCGACCATGCGGTTCAACAGGGTGGATTTCCCTGCGTTGGGTTCGCCGATCAGGGCGATAAATCCGGCGCTTTGTCCTGTGGACTCGGGGCTGCTCATTTGCTGTTCTCCAGTTGCGCCAAAAGCGTCGTTGCGGCGGCCTGTTCGGCGCTGCGTTTTGAGGGGGCGGTGGCCTGTGCCTCGGCCCCGTTTTCAAGCCGTGCGGCAATGGTAAAGACCGGCGCATGATCGGGACCGGAACGGGCCACCTGAACGTATTTCGGCGGTGCCAGCTTGCGGGCCTGTGCCCATTCCTGAAGCGCGGTTTTTGCGTCGCGCGCGTCATCTTCGACAGTATCGATCCGGTCGCCCCAAAGCCGCAGCACAAGGGCGCGTGCTGCTTCGAAACCGGCATCCTGATAGACCGCTGCAATCACCGCCTCGATGGCGTCGCCCAACAGCGCCTGCTTGCGCCGCCCGCCGGAAATCATTTCCGAACGCCCCAGTTTCAGCACCTGTCCCAGATCAATTTCACGGGCCACATCGGCGCAGGTTTCCTTGCGGACAAGCGCGTTGAACCGTGGGGCCAGCTGCCCTTCGGAGGCCTGTTTGTCAGAGCCTAGCAACGCCTCAGCCATCACCAGACCCAAAACACGATCGCCCAGAAATTCCAGCCGTTGGTTGTCGTCACGGTTGGCCGATGACATGGAGGCATGCGTTACCGCACGGACCAGCAGCGCGGGATCGGTGAATACGTGCCCGATACGCCCCTGAAAGGCCCGAAGATCGCTGCTTAGCTTCATTCAACCCCTTTGAAGAAACGGTCGCTGCGCCATGTCCAGAAGTACAACATCGACCGGCCAGCCGAGCTGAACATGATCCGGTCTGCGCGGCCAATCAGGTTCTCGTAAGGCACGAAGCCAACGCCGCCCACCTGTTGCGCCAGACGGCTGTCCGCAGAGTTGTCGCGGTTGTCACCCATAAAGAAATAGTGGCCTTCCGGCACTGTGTAGATGCCAGTGTTGTCAGACTGTTGATTGCCAATGTTCAGGATCGGATGGGACACGCCATTAGGTAAGGTTTCGATCTGGCGTGATTTTTCACATGGACCGCCCTCGCCGACAGGGCCGTTTTCACAGCGCGGGCGCAGACGTTGCGGACCTTGCGCTGTCATCACTTCCTCGAACACGCCAGCGTCCTCGACCTTGACCGGTTCGCCATTCAGATAGACCAGACCCAGTTTCACCTGAACCGTGTCACCGGGCAGACCAATCAAGCGTTTGATATAATCCCGCCCCGATACAGGATGGCGAAAGACCACAACGTCACCGCGTTCAGGCTCGCCGCCCCACAGGCGTGTGTTGTCGCCGTCAAAGCTGCCGCAGACATCGCGCGCGTCGACTTCAATGCCAAGATTGTGCAGCATCAGTGACGGACAGGAGGCGTAGGAATAGCCATAGGCCATTTTATTCACGAACAGGAAATCGCCGATCAGCAATGTCTCTTTCATCGACCCTGACGGGATCCAGAAAGGTTGGAAAAACAGAGTGCGGAACACACCTGCGATGACCAAGGCATAGACGATGGTTTTTACGGTTTCGACAAAGGCGTTGCCGGATTTTTCCTTGTCGGCCATGCGGCGTCCCTTTTATGCGATTTGAGGTTACATGAGGGTGAGCGGCGGCACTGTCAAGGTGACGGCGCAGCGGCGGCGCATTCGCGGCCGATTATTCGCCACCCGAACGCGGTCGCGCCTCGATCACGACAAAGGCCTGCGCCCAAGGGTGATCATCTGTCAGCGTTACGTGGATCACTGCGTCGTGGCCGGCGGGGGTCATGTTGGCAAGGCGTTCGGCGGCCCAACCGGTGACTTCCATCACCGGCTGGCCTGTTTTCAGGTTGCTGACGGCCATGTCGCGCCATGCGATTCCCATTCGCAACCCTGTGCCCAGCGCCTTGGAACAGGCTTCCTTCGCAGCCCAGCGTTTGGCGTAGGTGCCCGCGACATCACGACGCCGTTCCGCTTTGGCCTGTTCCACCGGCGTAAAGACGCGGTTTCGGAACCGGTCGCCAAAGCGGTCCAGCGTTCCCTGGATGCGTTCGATGTTCGCCAGATCAGTACCAATGCCAAGGATCATCAGCCGGCAGCACCCGCACGCGCGGCGTCCATCATTTCGCGCATTTCGCGGATCGCAGGTTCGAGGCCCAGAAAGATCGCCTCGCCAATCAGGAAATGTCCGATATTCAATTCCCGCACTTCCGGGAAAGCGGCGACCGGCGACACGGTGTCATAAGTCAGCCCGTGACCGGCATGCACCTCAAGCCCCAGTGAATGGGCAAAGGCGGACATCTCTTTGAGCTTCTTCAGCTCCTTTTCGGCGGCGGCCGCCTCCCCTTCGGCAAAGGCATCGCAATAGGCACCTGTGTGCAGCTCGATCACCTCGGCACCGATGCGGTTGGCGGCTTCGATCTGGCGCGCATCAGCCGCGATAAAGATCGAGACTCGGCTGCCCGCCTCGCGCAGGGGGGCGATAAAATGGGCCAGCTTGTTTTCTTCACGCGCAACTTCAAGCCCGCCTTCGGTGGTGCGTTCCTCGCGTTTTTCAGGCACGATGCACACCGCGTGCGGCTTGTGACGCAGGGCGATTTTCTGCATTTCATCAGTCGCGGCCATCTCGAAATTCAACGGCACGCTCAGGACATCCATCAACCCTTCGATGTCGGCGTCCGAGATGTGGCGGCGGTCTTCGCGCAAATGCGCGGTGATGCCGTCTGCCCCTGCGGCTTCGGCAATCTTGGCGGCCCGCAATGGGTCAGGATAGGCCCCGCCACGCGCGTTGCGTACGGTTGCGACATGGTCGATGTTGACGCCAAGGCGCAGTTTTTCGTTCAATCCCATCTTCGTATCTCCTAGTTGACCTCGTCCGCCTTGCGCTTTCCATCCGCTTTTACCGCGGCTTTGTGCTTGAGCGCTTCGAACTTGGCCTTAATCAACCCCCGTCGACGTTTTTGATACGCCCGAAGCAACGGAACCGCCAGATAATAAGCGATGGTCGCGCAGGTGATGCCGGGAATGATGGAACCGATCAGATAGGGATAGAAAACGTCGCGCGAAAAGATGGACAGGCCGGACCAGTCCATTTCAGCAGCGGTAAATATGGACACGAAATTGTGCCACAGATCGCTGCCTGCATCCCCGAATTTGCGGCTAAGGGCGCGCAGTTCGCCGTCTTGCAATTCCGTGCCCAACAACAGGTGACCGGTTTTCAACGAGGACAGGGCAATGAAAACAAATGTCACCGGATTGCCGACAAATGTCGCCATGAGGGCCGCAAGAATATTGCCCTTCATCATCCGCGCCAGCACCGCGGCCACAAAGAAGTGCAGCCCGAACAGCGGTGTAAAGGTAACAAAAACACCGGCCCATACCCCACGCGCGATCCGCTCGGGGCTGTCGGGCAGACGGCGCATGCGGTGTTTGACATAGTGAAAGGCACGCGCCCATCCGCCGCGGGGCCATAAAAACTCGGCCACCGCACGAAGCGTGGGTTTGGGATCGCGGCGTTTGAATATCAACTCAGCTGTCCTGCATCGGTCTTTCGTCTGCCCGTTCGGGCATGGGGTTCGAACGCGTCACCTGCCGGGCGATACAACGTCATTTTTGCGATATCTCGAAATCGCAGCGATGTCACTTTCCGCCTCAAGCGTTAGCATCAAAGAATGCAGATGCGCCACGTCTCTGAGTTCCAGATAGATCAGAAGACGGTAAAAGTCAGGTTTCCGTTCAAGGAATTCCAAATCCGAGATATTGGCAGAAGCCTCGCCGATCAAGGTACAGATCCGCCCTAAAACGCCGGCCCCGTTGCCCATCGTCAGGTCAATTACGGTGCCATAAACTGCCGGGTGATTCCCCTCGTGCCAGCGCAGATCAAGCCAGCGGTCCGGCTGGTCCTCGTATTCCGCCAGTTTTTCGCAATCAATGGTGTGGACGGTCACGCCCTCGCCCTTGAATCCGATGCCGATGATCCGTTCGCCGGGCAGCGGGGTACAACAGGGCGCGCGGTTAAAATTCTGTCCCGCCTCAAGGCCTACAACCGCACGGGCGGCATCAATTTCGCTGCCCTCCTTGGGGGCCAGATCGGCGTAAACAGATTGCACGACCTCGCGGCCGGTGATTTCGGAGCTGCCAAGGCGCGCGAGCAGATCATCCGCCCCGTCAAATCGCAGGCTTTTCGCCGCGGTGCGCAGCGCCTTGTCGGTTGCACGTTTGCCCACCTGCGCAAAAGCTGAACGCGCCAGTTCACGGCCCAGTTTGACGAACCTTGCGCGGTCTTCTTCGCGCAGGGACCGGCGAATGGCGGATTTGGCTTTGCCCGTGGTGGCGATGTCGAGCCATGTGACCTGCGGTGTCTGTCCCTGTGCGCGAATGATCTCGATCGACTGGCCATTCTTAACGCGCGTCCATAGTGGTACGCGCATCCCGTCGACCTTGGCTCCGACGCAGGAATTCCCGATTCGGGTGTGGATTGCATAGGCGAAATCAATCGGCGTCGCGCCGCGCGGCAATTTGACGACGTCCCCTTTGGGCGTAAAGCAGAACACCTGATCCGCATACATTTCCAGTTTGACCGCCTCGAGGAAATCCTCGTGGTTCACTTCGGCGTCAAATTGTTCGTTCAGCTGCGAAATCCATTTCACCGGATCCACGGCAAAGGGGTTTTTAGACCGCTTGCCGTCGCGATAGGACCAGTGGGCCGCAACGCCGGTTTCGGCGACGTCATGCATTTGGCGGGTTCTGATCTGGACCTCGACCCGCTTGCCATCGCGGCCGGAAACCGTGGTGTGGATCGACCGGTAGCCGTTTGATTTAGGCTGGCTGATGTAGTCCTTGAACCGGCCGGGCACGGCGCGCCAGCGGCCATGGATAACCCCAAGCGCGCGGTAGCAGTCCTCGTCACTCGCGGTCAGAATCCGAAAGCCGTAGATATCCGAGAGGCGCGAGAAACTCAGTTCCTTTTCCTGCATCTTGCGCCAGACCGAATAGGGTTTTTTGGCGCGGCCAAAGACCTCGGCCTCGATCTGGGCTTGCGCAAGTTCATGACGCATGTCGCCGGTAATCCGCTGGATCACATCGCCCGCTTCACGTTGCAACGTGATGAAACGACGGATGATGCTGGCGCGCCCTTCGGGGTTAAGGACCCGGAACGCGAGATCCTCGAGTTCTTCGCGCATCCATTGCATCCCCATGCGACCGGCGAGCGGCGCATAGATATCCATGGTTTCACGGGCTTTTTGCGCCTGTTTGTCAGGGCGCATCGCCTTGATCGTGCGCATATTGTGCAACCGGTCGGCCAGCTTGACCAAAATAACCCGCAAATCCTTGGACATTGCCATGAACAGTTTGCGAAAGTTCTCGGCCTGTTTGGTCTCGGTGGAATTGAGTTGCAGGTTAGTCAGCTTGGTCACACCGTCGACCAGTTCGGCCACTTCTGTGCTGAACAGCTTCTCGACGTCCTTGTAAGACGCAAGCGTGTCTTCGACGGTATCGTGCAGCAGGGCAGTGATCAGCGTGTCATCATCCAGTTGCTGTTCTGTCAGGATCGCGGCGACGGCAACTGGATGAGTGAAATAGGGTTCGCCGGAATGGCGAAACTGCCCCTCGTGCATCTTGGCACCATAGGCAAAAGCCGCACGTAAGCGCGGCTCGTTGGTCTTGGGATTATAGGCCCTGACAAGGGCAACCAGATCATCGGCAGTGATTTCGGTGGTGTCCATCAAACTGCCTCTTGACCCGCACGCAGCGGGCGGGGGTTAGCCCTGCCCTTGTGCTGCCATCAATTGCCGCAGCAGCATTTCTTCGGACATGCTGTCTTCTTCGGGCTTGTCTTGTTCGGCACCCATCAAAAGCGCCATTGCGTCTTCTTCAGGCTCATCAACCTCGATCTGGTTCTGGTTGCTTTCGATCAGGCGTTCACGCAGATCATCCGCCGACTGGGTTTCGTCCGCGATCTCGCGCAGGGATACAACCGGGTTCTTGTCATTGTCGCGGTCGACAGTAACAGCAGAACCGGCAGAGATTTCACGTGCGCGGTGGGCCGCCAGCATGACAAGCTCGAACCGGTTCGGAACTTTATCAACGCAATCTTCAACGGTAACGCGGGCCATGGAAGCCTCCAATATCTCAAGGGTCAGTCAGAAGTGGGGTATTTAGGCCGCTTTTGCCGGATTTACAAGCCGTTATTCTACGTCTCTGCGGGCAGCGGGCGTACTGCGGCAAGGTCGGCGGGATCCAGCGCATCGCGCATCTGAAGAACTGTTGTTCCCAGCACCGGATGGACCCAGTCAGGGGCGACATCAGCAAGCGGCACAAGGACAAAGGCACGTTCGTGAAGTCGCGGATGGGGCAGAATCAACTCCTGCGGAACCTGCTCCATTTGCTGTTCCAGCGCCAGGTTGCGCCAGCGGGCGTGGGTTTGCGGGTCGGGCAACACCTGATCCCCTGCCGCAATCAGATCGAGGTCAAGTGTGCGCTGCCCCCAACGCACGGCGCGGCTGCGGCCCAGCTCTTCTTCTATATCGTGACAGATCGACAGCGCCTGCGCCGCTGTCCAGGGCGCGCTGATTCTGGCGGCAGCATTAACATAATCAGGACCATTGCCCGCTGGAAATGCAGGTGTACTATAAAAAGCACTTATTGCGCGAATCACAGCGCCACGTATTTTTAGCAGTTCCAGCGCCGCCCGGAGGGTAATTTCAGGCGCTCCAACGTTTGACTTCAGGTTAGCACCAAGCGCCAAAAGCAATGAAGAAGGGGGGTTGAGCGAACTATCGCTTCTTTCCCCGTGATCTTGGGCTTGCGGCATGGTCAAAAATCCTTAGGTAGGCGGCCCGGAGTTGTTGGGCAGTATTTCAAGTTCGGCGCTACTCGTTTTCAAGCGCATGACGATATTTCGTTCTGACACGAGTGTTACGTGATAGTTCAGAGTTTGGCGACGTCGTCGCCGGAAGGGCACAAATGTTTTATAAAGACGAGCGACTGGCACTCTTTATTGATGGATCGAACCTCTATGCGGCTGCAAAGACGCTGGGCTTTGATATCGACTATAAATTGCTGCGCCATGAGTTCATGCGCCGTGGCAAATTGCTGCGCGCGTTCTACTATACCGCTCTGTTGGAGAATGACGAATATTCGCCGATCCGCCCCTTGGTGGACTGGCTGAACTACAACGGATTCTCGATGGTGACCAAGCCAGCCAAAGAATACACCGACAGCATGGGCCGCCGTAAGGTCAAAGGGAATATGGACATCGAACTTGCGGTCGATGCGATGGAACTGGCCCCGCATGTGGATCACATCGTGATTTTCTCGGGCGACGGCGATTTCCGGCCCTTGGTCGAAAGCCTGCAACGTCAAGGCGTGCGCGTGTCTTGCGTGTCTACGATTCGCAGCCAGCCGCCGATGATCTCCGATGATCTGCGCCGTCAGGTCGATAACTTTATCGAGCTTGAAGATCTGAAAGACGTGATCGGCCGCCCGCCGCGCGACAATGATTTTGCCCCGCGGCCGGAGCAAACGTAAAATCGACACACAATCACCGCGCCAATGCTAAGCTGCACTGGCGCGGTATTTGACAGATTGCGCAGGCGGGGTTCCTGCCCGCTTGCCTCCTAACCTAGACGCAGACGTTCTTGTGCGACGTGTATGATGCGCAACGGATCAGACCCGCAAGGCACGTCAGATGCCCGCGCAAAAGCAGTGCGACATGCCGTTGCCCCGTCCTGAGGTCCAAAGATCTTCTTGTCCGTTCGACGCGCTGCTTTCTGCACCAATGCGTCCATATTCTCGACATCGCTGCTATCGAAGGCAAAGGACAGCGCCATGAACTGGCCGTCCCCCCGATAGGTAACAATCGCCTGTGTTGACGAGAACGCACGGCTCAGCTGCTTTGCCATTACTGCGGGGTATTTCGCCCGCTTTTCTTCACTTAGGCTGCATAGCCGGTTGTTAAACCCGTCCACCTCGATCATCAAAACGCGCAAATCCGATCCCACTTCTTCACGGATACGCAGAAGACAGTTTTCAAAGGCGTCCTCAAGGATCAGGCCACTATGCCCGACCGCTTCGAATTCACGCGGGCGTTTCAGCGCGATCTGACGTTTTGCCGGAATTTCCAGCTGCGCCGGTGCCTGATCTGGCCGCGCGTAAAAGCGCCTGGTTTCTGATAGCCTGAGCTCCGCGGCATGCAGTCTGGTTTCAAGCTCATAAAGCTCGAATGGCTTTGAGACATAATCCCAAGCGCCCGCAACGAATGCTTCTGCAATCCAGTTGCGATCCAACATCGCGGTCAACATGATAATCGGGGTGAAAAGATAGTCGTCGATCGAACGTACCTGCGGGATCAACTCAATTCCCGTCATTCCAGGCATCTGAATGTCCAACAGGATACAATCAAATGGCGTTCGTGTGTTTTCTATTTTTTTGAGCGCTTCTGCACCAGAGGTAACATATTCGACATCGTCATATCCAATCGAGCTGAGGAAAACCTCGAGCAACTCAAGGATCACGCTGTCGTCGTCTACTGCTAGTAGTCGCATTGCTTGTACTTTCTGCTCGTTTCGACCAACGGCAATGCTGCGGAATGTGTAAATCTCGGCTTAAAATTGCAGCAATACACAGTTGATCGGTTAGTCACTGTCTTGGATTTTTCGGCCCCTCCCTGTGAGATGTTAATACTGTAGACAGAATCCACTAAATCACCAACCCTTAGTTGAATGCGCCGTGTATCGGCCTTCCGGTCGCAAGGCTGGACCTGCAAGCTGCAAGCGATTAGGTCTAGCGCAGATGAAGGAACACGCCATGACTAAGCCGCCACTGACCCTATATCTTGCTGCACCGCGCGGGTTTTGCGCGGGCGTGGACCGCGCGATCAAGATCGTTGAAATGGCCTTGGAAAAGTGGGGCGCACCGGTGTTTGTGCGCCACGAGATCGTACACAATAAATTCGTGGTCGACGGGCTGCGCGACAAGGGCGCGGTGTTTGTCGAAGAACTCGACGAATGCCCCGACGACCGGCCGGTCATCTTTTCCGCCCACGGTGTGCCCAAATCTGTCCCATCCGCCGCAGCCGCGCGGCAGATGGTCTATGTCGATGCCACCTGCCCCCTGGTTAGCAAGGTGCATATCGAAGCGCAGCGCCATGCCGACGCCGGATTGCAGATGATCATGATCGGCCATGCGGGCCACCCTGAAACCGTGGGTACAATGGGACAGCTGCCGGAGGGCGAGGTTCTGTTGGTCGAGACCCCCGAAGACGTGGCCGAAGTCACGGTGCGCGATCCGGCAAAGCTGGCCTATGTCACCCAGACCACCCTGAGCGTGGATGACACCGCAGAGATTGTCGCCGCCCTGAACGCAAGGTTTCCCGAAATTGTCGGCCCGCATAAGGAAGACATCTGTTACGCCACCACCAACCGGCAGGAAGCGGTCAAGGCGATGGCCCCCAAATGCGACGCCATGCTGGTGGTGGGGGCACCGAACTCCAGCAACTCCAAACGTCTGGTCGAAGTGGGCGCGCGCGCGGGCTGTAAATACGCGCAACTGGTGCAACGCGCCGACGACATCGACTGGCGCAGTCTTGAAGGCATCCGCAGCATTGGCATCACCGCCGGTGCATCCGCCCCCGAAGTGCTGATCAACGAAGTCATCGCCGCCTTTGACGCAAAATATGCTGTGACGCAGGAACTGGTGGAAACAGCGCAGGAAAACGTCGAGTTTAAAGTGCCGCGCGTGCTGCGCGAACCGGCTTGACCCGGAACTCCCCGCTTTACCTGTAAACCGGTGCCGCCTAGGCTTGGCCGCATCATTTCGCGAAAAGGGCACCCTATGATTTCAGTACAGTTTCTGCTGACCGCGCTGGTCGTTGTCATCATCCCCGGCACCGGCGTGATCTATACGCTGGCACTTGGCTTGGGTCAGGGACGACGCGCCGCATTCTGGGCCGCTTTGGGCTGCACCATCGGGATCATCCCGCATCTGGCCGCTGCAACGCTGGGGCTTGCGGCCGTCCTGCACACATCCGCGGTTCTGTTCACCTTGGTGAAATTCGCCGGCGTGGCCTATCTGCTTTATCTCGCATGGCAAAGCCTGCGCTCGGGCGGTGCCCTTGCCGTATCCGCCCGTCAAAGCGGCGACAGCGGGCTGGTGATTGCGCGACGCGGGGCCCTGATCAATATCCTTAACCCGAAACTATCCGTGTTCTTTCTTGCCCTGCTGCCCCCCTTCCTGAGTGGCGTGGCAGAAAGCGCAACCTTGGAAATGGCGCTGCTGGGGGCCGTGTTCATGGCAATGACCTTTGCGGTCTTCATCCTTTATGGCTGGTTTGCAGCGACCGCGCGGGCCTGGCTGTTGGGGTCTGAAACCGTCATGCGCTGGTTGAACCGTTCGTTCGCGGCGATCTTTGCCGCGCTTGCCGGTCGCCTTGCGCTGGAGCGGGCGTAACCATGCAGATGATTGGCCGTATCCCTGCCGCCGCGCTCTTGCTGGGGCTTGCCGGACTGATCCCGTTTATCTGGGCTGCTTTGCTGGTTCTTGATCTGTTTGCCGTCCCCGACTGGCCAATCCCGCAAGTCCTGCTGGGCGAGGGCCGTCTGATCATGATCCGCTACGGCGGGATCATTCTGCCCTTCATGTCCGGTGTTTTGTTCGGCTTTGCCACCAACGCGCGCGGCGTGCAAAGTGTTGCCGCTTATGCCCTTTCCGTGCTGCCGGCCTTGTGGTGGTTTTTCATGCCCGGCAGTGGCATGACATCGGCGTTGACCAATCTTGCTACCGGTTTTATCGGCCTGTTGCTGCTGGATTATGCGTTTTTCCGCTGGGGCCTGACCCCGAGCTGGTGGATCGCCCTGCGGGTCCAGTTGACCGTGGTTGTCGTGCTCTGCCTGTGTGTCGGAATATTCTTGTGAGTGATGACGAAACCCTCAAGACCTACGCAGCCAAGGCCGACACCTATGCCGAACTGGTCAGTGCCTCTGTTGAAAAGGACGCGATGCTGCCGGCCTTTCTGGCCGCCTTGCCGGCCAAGTCGCATGTGTTGGATCTGGGCTGCGGTCCGGGGCATTTTGCAGCCGCTATTGCCGCTAACGGGCACCGCGTGACCGCCACCGATGCGGTTCAGGAAATGGTTGATCTGGCCTCCCAGCATGACGGTGTCACGGCCCGGCTTGCCCGCTTTGACCAGATCAGCGGCTCGAATATCTATGACGGCATCTGGGCTAACTTCAGCCTGCTACATGCCGCGCGCGACGACATGCCGACCCATCTGGCGGCCTTGCACCGTGCGTTGAAACCACAGAGCCTCTTTCACATCGCGCTGAAATCCGGCACAGGCAGCAAACGCGATGGCCTTGGCCGTCTATATACCTACTACACCGAAGAGGAATTAACCGAGTTGTTGATGCAAGCAGGATTCACCGTGACCGGCACAGACCGTGGCAGTGACACAGGGTTGGACGGCGTGCGCGCCGACTGGATCGCGGTGGCCGCCCATGGCTAAACTATATGCCTATACAGACGGGGCCTGCTCGGGCAATCCCGGGCCCGGCGGCTGGGGTGCCTTGATGCAGGCCAAAGAGGGCGACACCGTTGTCAAAGAACGGGAACTCAAGGGCGGCGAGGCGCAGACCACGAACAACCGGATGGAACTTCTGGCAGCGATCCATGCGCTTGAGACACTGGAGCGCGACACCGAAATCACCATCGTGACCGATAGCAATTATGTCAAAAATGGCATTACGTCGTGGATTTTCGGCTGGAAGAAAAACGGCTGGAAAAATGCCGCGAAAAAGCCGGTGAAAAACGTCGAACTCTGGCAGCGGCTGGATGCGGCGAACGCGCGCCACCGTGTGACATGGGAATGGGTCAAAGGCCACGCAGGGCATCCCGAAAACGAACGCGCTGATGAACTGGCCCGTGCTGGCATGGCCCCGTTCAAACCATGACACTGGTCACGCTTCTGGACTATACCTCGGTGCTGGTCTTTGCGGTGACCGGTGCATTGGTCGCCAGTCGCGCCCAGCTTGATCTGGTCGGCTTTGCCTTCATCGCTTGCCTCACAGCTTTGGGTGGGGGGACAATCCGCGACCTGCTGTTAGACCGCAATCCTATTTTCTGGATCGCCAACCCCACCTATCTGGGCGTCGCTGCCAGCGCGGCTTTGGTCATCTTTTTCACAGCCCATATCTTTGAAAGCCGCCTGCGCACATTAATCTGGCTTGATAGTTTCGCGTTGGCCTTTGCGGTTGCGGCAGGGGCCGGTGTGGCGCTTGGCCTTGGCCATTCGCCCACAATCGTGGTCCTGATGGGCATGATCACCGGCTGCATGGGGGGCCTGATGCGCGATGTGGTCGTGGGCGAAGTGCCCTTGGTGCTGAAACAGGGTGAACTTTACATCACCGCCGCCTTCGCCGGTGCTGCGACCGCCAGCATCGCCAAGATGTACCTCATCGAAACGCCGCTGGCCCTGCTGGCCTGCGCCTGTGTTACATGGGTGTTGCGGGCCGGTTCGCTTACCTTCGGCTGGCATTTGCCGGTTTACAAAAGCACCCCGCCCAAGTCCTGAACGCGCGGTGCGACTTCATCTTGCCCTGAACTTCAGCCCGGTCATTTGCGCCAATGAAACGGCACAATGACCAACGCCCCGATCGAGGAAACGATGGCATTCATCCCCGGCGATGAAAATCCGAACCCGAACATGATGCGCACGAAATAGAACAGGAATGCACCGCCGACACAAATGATGATCGACTGAAGGTATCCGTTATGCGTCCAGCCGGTTTTCTCGGCGGCATATCCGATGATGCCCGCAATTACGACGGTTCCGAAAAGGACCAGAAACATGGCGTCATTCTCCGTTCAACAAGGTACCGGCAGGGATCTGCGCGCCGCTTTGAAAACTGGCCACATCCTGCGCCGCCTTGCCCGCCCGTTGCAAGCGGGTCAATTGAACCGCCCCTGTGCCGCAAGCTACGCGCAAACCGGAATCCAATACTTCACCCGCCTGCCCCGTCCCTTCGGCCAGCGATGAGCCCAGCGCCTTGACCCGTGTGCCGCCTTGTTCAAACCAAGCCCCCGGAAAGGGCGAAAGGCCCCGGATCAGACGGTCAATCTCGACCGCAGGGCGGGTCCAGTCGATCCGCGCCTCCGCCTTGTCGATCTTGGCGGCATAGGTGACGCCCTCTTCCGGTTGGGGGTCCGCGTTCAGTGCCGCAAGGTTGCCCAGCGCTGTGACAATCGCCTGCGCCCCCATTTCGCTTAACCGGTCATGCAGTTGCGCCGTTGTTTCGACCTCACCAATCGCCGTTTCGCGACGCAGCAGCACCGGACCTGTGTCCAGACCTGCCTCCATCTGCATGATGCACACACCGGTCGTGGCATCACCGGCCATAATCGCGCGGTGGATCGGTGCCGCGCCGCGCCAACGGGGCAGCAGGCTGGCATGTATGTTCAAACACCCCTTGGCCGGCGCATCCAGAATGGCCTGTGGCAGGATCAGCCCATAGGCCACAACGACCGCGATATCGGCGTTTAATGCGGCAAAATCCGCCTTTGCCTCATCAGACTTCAAGGACACCGGATGGCGCACTTCAAGGCCCAGCGCATCCGCGCGGGCGTGCACAGGCGTCGGGCGGTCCTTTTTGCCGCGTCCCGCAGGGCGCGGGGGCTGGCAATACACCGCTGCAATCTCGTGGCCTGCATCGACCAAAGCATCCAGCACAGGCACAGAGAATTCCGGCGTTCCCATGAAAATGATACGCATATCTACCTCCTGTTCAGGGCCAGATGCCCTGTTTATCCTTTAAGTTTCTGCGCCTTGCGCAGCAGCATGTCGCGCTTTGTCTTGCTGAGCCGGTCGAAATACATCCGCCCCGCAAGATGGTCGATCTGGTGCTGCACGCTGGTGGCTTCCAGCCCGACAAATTCACCGCGCGCAATCACCCCGTCCGCATTGAGGTATCGCACGGACACAGCGCGCGGGCGCGTGATCTTGGCCGAGACACCGGGCAGACAGGGGCTCGCTTCTTCGTATTCGTTCGGCTTGGCGGAGGATTCGATCACTTGCGGGTTGGCCATCAGAATGCGTTTCTTGCGATCCGCAGAGGCGTCGACCACGGCAAGTTGCAACATCACGCCGATTTGCGGCGCGCCAAGACCCACACCCGGCATGGCGTCCATTGTGTCAACCATATCCTGCCAGATCGCGCGCACCTCGTCGGTGATCTCGTGCACTTCATCGGCTCTGGTGCGCAGACGTTTATCGGGCCATTGCAGAATTTTTCGAACTGTCATTGTGCGTTATACTCCGCAATCAGGGCCGTGCGGTCATCAGCCGGCAGATGGTCAAAGGTGACCACCCCGTCCAGATGATCCAGCTCGTGTTGCACGCAAGCGGCAGCAAAGCCATCAAAGCTTTGGACGTAGCGCCCGCCGTTGAGACCGGTCCAGACCATTTGCACCTGTGCGGGCCGGTTCACGGATGCTGTCACCCCCGGGATGCTCAGGCAGCCCTCGTCATTGACCTGCCGCTCTTCACCGATTTCCTGCAACATCGGGTTGATACAAACCAAGGGATCCGATTTGCCCTCTTTCCAGCCCGCATCCATCACAAATATCCGCTGCATCACGCCGACCTGCGGCGCGGCCAGTCCGCGACCGGGTGCGGCGTACATGGTTTCAAGCATGTCGGCGGCCAGTGTTTCGATCTCTGGCGTGATCTCTTGCACCGGCACAGCCGTTTCGACCAATCGCGGGTCGGGCCAAAGCAGGATCGGCAGGATGCTCATCCGCGCGCCAGTTCGCGTTTCAGTTTCACCATCTTGCGGGTCATCATCTGACGCTTCAGCGGCTTGAGGTAATCGATGAACAGCTTGCCATCCAGATGGTCGATCTCATGTTGCACACAGGTCGCCCAGAGGCCGTCAAAGGTTTCGCTTTGCGGATTGCCGTCGCGGTCCATCCATTCGACATCCACCACCTTTGGGCGGGTCACATCCGCATAAAGATCCGGCAGCGACAAACACCCCTCTTCATAGGTGTTTTCCTCGTCCGATCCGGCAAGGATACGTGGGTTGAACATCACCATCGGGCGCGGTTTTTCGCCGTCATCCTTGACGCAATCCAATACGATAACGCGGTCCAGCACGCCAACCTGTGGCGCGGCCAGCCCGATGCCGGGGGCCTCGTACATGGTGCGCAACATATCATCCGCCAAGATGCGTAAATCATCGCTGATGTCAGCAACGGGTTTGGCCAGTTTCTTAAGGCGCGGGTCGGGGTGCAATAGGATAGAGCGTTTCATGTCGATCATGTAGGCGATGGGCCCCGTCACTGCAAGCAAGGGGTTGCAGCCCGCGACCAAGGCGCTAGCGTGCGGCCAGACCAACAGGAGCATTCCCCCATGAGTTTTGACGAAATTATCGACCGCCGCGATACCCATTGTGCCAAGTGGGACAAGATGGAGGCACTTTATGGTGTGCCGCGTGATGAGGGGATCGCGATGTGGGTGGCCGATATGGATTTTCGCCCGCCGCAGGTGGTGCAACAGGCCGTGCGCGATATGACGGATCACGGCATTTACGGTTACTTCGGGGACGACAGCAAATATCTGAACGCCATCCAGTGGTGGATGAAAACGCGCCATAACTGGGAGATCGACCCGTCGTGGATTTTCACGACCCACGGTCTGGTGAATGGCACAGCGATGTGTGTCGACGCCTATACCAATGCCGGTGACGGTGTGGTTCTGTTTACGCCGGTTTATCACGCCTTTGCCAAGGTCATTAACGCCGCAGGTCGCAAGGTGGTCGAATGTGAACTCGCCATGACTGACGGCCGCTACGAGATGGATTTCGACGCATGGGATGCGCAGATGACCGGCGCTGAAAAAATGGTAATCCTGTGTTCACCACATAACCCCGGTGGTCGGGTCTGGACCCGCGAGGAGCTGCAAGGCGTCGCTGATTTTGCCAAACGGCACGATCTGGTGTTGGTCTCCGATGAAATCCACCATGATCTGGTGATGCCCGGAAACACCCACATTCCCATGGCGCATATCGAGGGGATCAAGGACCGGCTGGTGATGATGACCGCCACCACCAAGACGTTCAACATCGCGGGCAGCCATTCAGGCAATGTAATCATCGAAGACCCTGATTTGCGCGCAAAATTTGGTGCACGGATGATGGCGCTGGGGTTGTCGGCCAATTCGTTCGGGTTGTTTATGGCGACGGCAGCCTATTCGCCCGAAGGGGCGGCATGGGTGGATGATCTGGTCGCCTATCTGGATGGCAACCGGCAAGTGTTTGACAAGGCCGTCAACGCCATTCCTGGCCTGAAATCGATGAAACTTGAAGCCACCTATCTGGCGTGGGTAGATTTTGCGGGCACCGGTATGACGCGGGACGAATTCACGCGACGCGTTCAGGAAGATGCCAAGATTGCGGTGAACCACGGCCCGACGTTTGGCAAAGGCGGCGACAGCTTTTTGCGGTTCAACATCGCCACCCCGCGCGCGCAGGTTCAAGAAGCCTGCGCACGGTTGGCCAAAGCGTTCGGCGATCTGCAATAAACGCAGGTCGTCCTAAGCCCCGTCGGACAGGTCCTGCGCAATCATCAGGGCGTTACCGTCGGGGTCATACAAAGAGGCGAGGCTGACCATACCTTCCATGGTTTCGGTCGGCCCGTCGAATTTGACGCCCGCCCCTTCCAAAGCGCTGCGGGCAGCGGCGATGTCAGCGACACCAAATACAGGCACCGCATTGCCCGGTGCCGGTTCGGCCTGCTCCCCCAGCCCCAGAACAACGCCCTTTGTATTGGTTGCCAGCTCGCTCCAGCCCGCTTCATCAATATGAAACCGCAGGGAGAAACCCAACATATCCGCATACCATTTTGCACTTGCATGCCGGTCACGCACCGACAGCGCGATGGTGATCTGATCGTCTACGGTGATAACTGACATGGGCTATTCCTTTTGTGGTAAAAAATATATATACTATACTTTATGGACATAAATCTAGTTGTCAAGATTACGACCCGCGCTTGGTCCTTGCGGATCCTCGCGCTGTTGCATGAGGGTGTTGCCGGACGCCAAGCGGCGTTATTGAAGGCGACGCAAGCGGGACGCACGGCATTCGCCCAAAGTTTGCATCACCTGATTGACCTCAACCTTCTGGAGCGCAATCCGGGCCACGGTCACCCGTTGCGCCCCGAGTACCGGCTGACCGCCACCGGCATCGACGCTGCCGCAATGGCCAGCCGCATCACACGCGTCGCGCCTGATGAAACGGATGCCGTGTTGCTTCGACGGGCATGGACCTTGCCGGTTCTGAGCGTCAGCCCAGCGCCGAGTTCTTTTACCGAAATAAAAACATCGCTGCCTCCGATCACCGACCGTGCGTTGTCGCAGACCCTCAAGCAGTTACAGGGGCATAACTGGCTGATGCGACAAGTTGACACAAACGCCCACCCCCCAAGGGCAAAGTACCACGCGGTGAACGCCGGATTGCAGATAAACAAGGCTGTTTCGCTGTTTTCACCGGCCGGTCGACTGCTGTAATCCCCACAAATCTGGCCGCTGAACAGATTATTAAGCTTCATCGCGCAAGTGTCGTTTGCGTGAACTGGCGATTGGTCTATGAAGGGGGCTAACAACAATGAAAAACAGGCACATGTCCGAACATACCCCAACCACACCGCCGCAGGCCGAAACGCGCGCTGCAAGAGACTGGGTCAAAATTCTGGCCGAATATCGTGAGCCAAGCACATGGCGCAGCTCGTTCGAGCTGGCCGCGACCATCGGCCCGTATTTGCTGATCTGGATATTGGCATGGCTGTCGCTCTCCGTCAGCTATTGGCTGACTTTTGCGCTTTCCATGCTTAATGCCGCGTTTTTATTGCGCCTTTTCGCAATCCAGCATGATTGCGGCCACGGTGCGTTCTTTAAAAACCGGACCCTTAGCGACTGGCTCGGCCGGGTTCTTGGCGTACTGACGCTGACCCCCTACGATGTTTGGCAGCGTACCCATTCGATCCACCACAGCTCTTCGGGCGATCTTGGACGCCGCGGCATGGGGGATGTTCACACGATGACATTGGCCGAATACCGCGAGGCAGGGGCGATTGAGCGTATTGTCTATCGCTTGTACCGCCACCCGATCATCCTGTTCGGTCTGGGACCAGGATACCTTTTCTTCCTGCAAAACCGTATCCCATTGGGTTTGATGAATAATCTGCGCTACTGGATCAGCGCGATGGGCACGAATGTGGCGATCCTGACCGCACTTGCGGTGATTCTGTATTTCGGCGGCCTGATGCCTATTCTGCTGATCTTCGTGCCTTCAACCCTGCTGGCCGCAACGGCTGGGGTCTGGTTGTTCTATGTACAGCACCAGTTTGAAACGACCCATTGGGAAAACAGCGAAGACTGGCAGCTGCACGAGGCCGCACTTCATGGCAGCTCTCACTATGTGATGCCATCCGTCTTGCAATGGCTCAGCGCGAATATCGGCGTGCATCACGTGCACCACCTTTACAGCCGCATCCCGTTTTACCGCCTGCCGGAAGTGTTACGCGATCATACGGATCTTGCTGACGGCAACCGCATGACGATTCGCGAAAGCCTTGCCAATGCGCGTCTGCACCTCTGGGACGAAGAGGGCAAAAGATTGCTGTCCTTTTCGCAGGCCCGCGCGCGGTTCAAGGAAATGACCACACCGGTCTAACCCGCGGCGCGGCTATCGGGCCGCGATCAGGGCAACAGGCGCATCAACAGCGCGTTCAAAATCAAGCGCGGCTGCTGTGGCAACAGCGGTCGCGCGTTTGAATTCAAACCGCATTTCACCTGCTTCTTCCTCGCCGGCCACGATCAGGCATTGGAACAGGTGATGACTCCCCTCGTACAGATCCACCAACCCGCGCAGGCTGGGCGCATCCTCGGCCGCGATGGCAAACCCGGATTTCCACATGCGCAGCACCGGATAAATCCGCCCGTCGACCTCAAGACGCAGACGTGACGCCCGATGCAGGCTTTCGCTGCGCGCGGCATCAAGCCCCGCCAGAATCTCTTTTGACAACATCGCTTCCATGAACATCTCCACCCCGATTTCCCCCAAGGTGGCCTAACCCACCAAAAAATCAACCCAATTCGGACTGTGCACCAATGCACCGGCCCTGCGCCTCTGCTTCATATGGGCAGAGTATGACAACAACGCTACATTCCCCCTAACTGATGAAGGAGCGCGTAAGATGGGTCTGTTGGTCGATGGGAAGTGGCAAGACAAATGGTACGATACCACGTCTTCCGGTGGAAAATTCGAACGCGCGGCTGCAAAATTCCGCAATTGGGTCACGGCGGACGGGCGCGCCGGCCCGACAGGCGAGGCCGGGTTCAAAGCCGAAAGCGGGCGGTATCATTTGTACGTCAGTTATGCCTGCCCTTGGGCCCACCGCACTCTGATCTTTCGCGCGCTGAAAGAACTGACCGATCACATCACAATCAGTGTGGTGCACCCCGAAATGCTGGGGGATGGGTGGACGTTTGATGCCAGTTATCCCGACGCCACCGGTGACACGCTTTTCGGTCTTCCCTTTGCCCGCGACATCTATACCCGCGCCGATCCGACGTTTTCGGGCCGCGTGACTGTACCAATCCTTTGGGACAAGACGCAGGGCACCATTGTGTCGAATGAAAGCTCTGAAATCATCCGCATGTTCAACAGCGCCTTTAACGATTTGACAGGCAACACCGACGATTACTGGCCAGCCGAGTTGCTTGAAGCCATCGCGCCGGTCAACGACCGCATCTACGAGACTCTGAACAACGGCGTTTACCGCTGCGGCTTTGCCACCACACAAGACGCCTATGACGAGGCGGTCGGCCCTCTTTTCGACACGCTGGACTGGATCGAGGAACGCCTGGCTAAAAACCGTTATCTGATGGGTGCCCAGGTCACCGAAGCCGACTGGCGCCTGTTTCCGACGCTGATCCGGTTCGATATGGTTTACCATCTGCACTTCAAATGTAATCGCCGCCGGATCGTGGATTACCCCAACCTCTGGGCCTATACCCGCGAGCTGTTTCAATGGCAGGGCGTGGCGGCGACGGTTAATATGGATCACATCGTGCGCCATTATCACTACAGCCACGAAACCATCAATCCAAACCGGATCATCCCGATAAATCCGCAGCTTGATTTCGCCGCTCCCCACGGGCGCGGCTGACCCTATTGCCCTGCGCCGGCATAATATTCGACCATCGCGGCCAGATCTTCTGGCGGGGTGCCCGAGGGCAGAAAAGCACGGGCATTCGCAGAAAGCCCGAAGATTGATCCGTCGGAAAAGAAACTTGTGTTGGTCACGAAAAGAACCTGCGCATCGGGTTGATGCAGATGGGCAAAATCCGACACGGATAGCGCCGATCCCCCTTCGATCACCAGATCAAGAATGATAATGTCTACGGCCTGTTCTGCGATATGGTCGGTAGCTGCATTCTGGGTCGCCACACAGCTGACCTGCATGCCCTGACGTTCAAGATGGCGTTGCCACAGCACACCCAATTCTGACCGGCTTTCGACGATCAGTACCTTCACTTGCGTGCAGTGCTTCTGGGGAAGGATATGGGAGGGTACGCTCATGGCCCTGTGGTCGGCCCATTTCATTAACAAACCGTTAACAAGGCGTGAATTTGATTAACGCGGCAAACTTCACTTGATAAAGAAGCGATTTTCCGCTCTGCCAAGAACCTATAAAGGCGGGGCATCGCCGGTCGGTTCGAAACAGGGATATCCTATACGCATGCAAAACCTACGTGACCACGGTGGCAACCTTGACGCGGCAATGGCCCGTTTCGGCGGCAGTCGCAGCAGCTGGCTTGACCTTTCGACAGGGATTAACCCGCAGGCCTATCCCCTGCCCGCGATCTCGGACGTCGCATGGACGGCCCTGCCCGATGTTGCGGCGCGCGACGCCCTGATCAAAGCTGCGCGGCGGTTCTGGTCTGTGCCCGAAAGCGCAGCTGTATTGCCGGTTGCGGGTGCATCGGCCGCCATTGCGCACATCCCCTTGCTGGCCGCCAAAGGGCGCGTTGCGATACCCGGCCCGACCTATAATGAACATGCCGCCAGCTTTGCTATGGCGGGGTGGGATATCGTTGACGGGTTGCCCCATGATGCCAGCGTGCACGTGCATCCCAACAATCCCGACGGTCGGTTATGGACAGCCGATGACTGCGCCGGTGCCTTGCGTGTGATCGACGAAAGCTTTTGCGATGTTGCGCCCGATGTTTCCCTGATGGCCCAAGCGGACAAGGCTGGCACCTTGATCCTGAAAAGCTTCGGTAAATTCTGGGGGCTGGCCGGTCTGCGCCTTGGCTTTGCCATTGGCGATGCAGCTTTGCTTGACCGCCTGTCCGCGATGCTGGGGCCTTGGGCTGTTGCAGGACCGGCGCTGGAGATCGGCACCGCGGCCTTGGGCGATATCGCTTGGGCTGCCGATACGCGAACCCGACTGGCCCACGACGCCACACGCCTTGATACCTTGATGCAATCACGCGGTGCAGAAATCGTTGGCGGTACGCCGTTGTTCCGCCTTTACGATGTAAAAAATGCAAGCGCATGGCAGGATCAACTGGCCCACCACCACATCTGGAGCAGGGTATTCCCTTATAATCCGCGCTGGATACGCCTTGGCCTGCCACCGGCAAATGGCTGGGCCCAACTTGAGACTGCTTTGGCATGAGTACGGCCTGGATCCTGATTTGCGCCTTGTTGCTCGATGCCATCGCAGGGGAGCCGAACTGGATCTGGCGGCGCATTCCCCATCCGGCTGTCCTGATGGGGCGGCTTATTGGCTGGTGCGATCAAACGTTCAACACTGGTGCCGGTCGCAAGGTCAAAGGCGCGGCTGTGGTGCTGGCCCTGGTCTTTTTGGGCGCGGGGATCGGTATGATGCTCGGACAACTTGGAGCGATTGTCGAAATCATCCTTGCCGCAATTCTTCTGGCCCAACGTTCGCTGGTACAACATGTGCGCGCGGTTGCGGACGGGTTGCGCCTGTCGCTGCCGCAAGCGCGGCGCGCGGTTGCGATGATCGTCAGCCGCGACACCCGCGATATGCAGCCCCCTGCCATTGCCCGCTCCGCCATCGAAAGTGCTGCTGAAAACTTTAGTGACGGGGTCATCGCCCCCACTTTCTGGTTCCTGATCGGAGGGCTGCCGGGGTTGATCATCTACAAGCTGGTCAATACCGCCGACAGCATGATCGGCTATCGCACCCCCCGATTTGCCGATTTCGGATGGGCCGCCGCACGATTTGACGATCTGCTGAACTGGCCCGCCGCCCGTCTGAGCGCTGTGCTGATCGCCCTGCCCGCCCATGTCCTGTCGCAATGGTCGGCCATCCGGCGTGACGCGGCCTTGCACAAATCCCCCAATGCCGGCTGGCCCGAAGCCGCAATGGCGCGTGCCATCGCTGTGGCGCTTGCCGGTCCACGGGCCTATGATGGTGTGATGCAGACGTTCGAATGGGTGAACCCCAATGGCGCACGCGACATCGGTGCTGCGCAGATTGACGCCTGTATCACACGATTGTGGCAGGCATGGGCCCTCGCTCTGGGGGTGGTCACCGTGATCGCGATTTTGACTGGCTAAGGATTGATGATGCGACGTTTCTTACTTTCTCTTATGTTTGCCAGTCTGGCGCAAACAGCAACGGCAGCTTGCGGCGGCTCATTCTCAAGTTTCGTCAGCGGCCTGAAATCCGAAGCCGTCGCAAAGGGTGCGTCAAAAACCACCGTCGATGCCTTTTTTGCCAACGTCCGCCAAGACCCTGCAGTTCTGCAAGCCGACCGGAAACAAGGCGTGTTTCAACTGCCCTTTGTCGACTTCTCGCGGCGCCTGATTTCAAATGACCGCATCAATCGCGGCCGCGCAAACGCCGTGCGGTATGACAGTGTCTTTGACCGGATCGAACGCGATTATGGTGTTGATCGCGGGGTGCTGTTGGCGTTCTGGGCCTTTGAAACCGATTATGGCGCGTTTCAGGGCGACTTCAACACCGCCAACGCGTTGATCACCTTGGCGCATGATTGCCGCCGCCCTGAACTTTTTCGCCCGCAAGTCTTTGCCGCAGTTGAACTTTTCGCTCAGGGCCAATTCGATCCGCGCAGCACAACCGGTGCCTGGGCCGGCGAGATCGGCATGGTCCAGATGCTGCCCCGCGACATTCTGGAAAACGGTGTGGATGGCGACGGGGACGGCAAGGTCTCACTGAAAACCTCCGCACCGGATGCACTTATGTCGGGGGGAAAAATGCTGCAACACCTGGGCTGGCGTGCAGGTGAACCTTGGCTTGCCGAAGTCACCCTGCCCGATGATTTTGACTGGTCCCTTACCGGGCTGGAGACCAGCAAACCGATCGAAAGCTGGCAATCCCTTGGCGTCACCCCGCGCAATGGCGCGCTGCAATCCGGCCTTGAGGCCTCGGTGTTATTGCCGCAGGGGCGCAACGGACCCGCGTTTATCGCCTATCCCAATTTTCGCGTCTATTTCGAATGGAATCAAAGCTTTACCTACGTCATGACCGCCGCCTATTTCGCGACCCGCCTGAACGGGGCACAGGTATTTGATGCCGGCAATCCTGATCAGGGGCTGGAAGGCAACGATATGAAAGCCCTCCAGACACGTCTGCAGGCCCGGGGGCATGATGTGGGCGGCATTGACGGTATCTTGGGGGCTGCGACCCGCGCTGCGGTGCGCATGGAACAGGCCCGCTTGGGTTTGGCTGTGGATGGATGGCCAACCCCTGCATTGCTCTCACAACTTTAACCCAAAGGAATTATCATGGCACTTAAGACATCCGCCGCTGAAATGGTTGCGGCCGCCCGCGCCCGCATCGAAGAAATAGAAACCTCTGATGCCATCGCAATGGTAAATGATCCTGCGGTTCAAATCGTTGATCTGCGCGATCCGCGCGAACGCGAGCGTATGGGGTTTATCCCAGGCAGCTTTCACTGCCCGCGCGGGATGCTGGAGTTCTGGGTCGATCCTGACAGCCCCTATTTCAAAGAAGTTTTCGCGCAAGACAAGAAATTCGTCTTTCACTGCGCTTCGGGCTGGCGGTCGGCGATTTCAGTGGCCACGCTTCAGGATATGGGGTTTGACGCCGCGCATCTGAAAGAGGGCTTTGGCGCGTGGGAAAAAGCCGGCGGTCCCGTTGAAAAAGTCACACCAAAGTAACGCCTCCTAGGCGACCAGTGTTTCCGCCTTCTTGAGGTCGACGGAAACCAACTGGCTGACCCCCTGCTCGGCCATGGTCACGCCGAACAGCCGGTCCATCCGCGCCATCGTCACCGCATGGTGTGTGATGATCAGGAAACGGGTGTCGGTCTGGCGACACATCTCGTCCAACAGATCACAAAAGCGGGTGACGTTCGCGTCATCCAGCGGTGCGTCGACCTCATCAAGCACACAGATCGGTGCGGGGTTCGCAAGGAACACCGCAAAAATCAACGCCATCGCAGTCAAGGTCTGTTCGCCCCCTGACAGCAGGCTGAGCGTGCTGAGTTTCTTGCCCGGCGGTTGGCACATGATCTCAAGGCCGGCTTCAAGCGGGTCATCGGATTCGACCATCACCAGGTTGGCGTCCCCACCGGCGAACAGATGGGTGAACAACATCGAGAAGTTGGAATTAACCTGTTCAAATGCCGTCAACAGCCGTTCACGACCTTCACGGTTCAAACTGGCAATGCCGGACCGCAGGGTTTTGATGGCTTCTTCCAGATCGGTTTTCTCTCCGGTCAGGGTGTCGAATTCGTCCTGCACTTCCTTGGCGTCCTCTTCGGCGCGCAGGTTCACGGCACCCAATGCATCCCGCTGTCGCTTGAGCCGGTTCACGTCCGCCTCCAGCGTGCCGGCATCGGGCATTTTGTCCGGCGTGGCATCAAGCGACGTTAACAATTCTTCCGGTGTCATCTGGCTGTCTTCGGAAATCCGGTCGGCGGCGGCAGCCACCGTTTCTTTCGCGGCTTCCGCCCGTGCGTCCGACCGTGCCCGCGCCTCTCGGGCCTCGGACGCGTCACGTTCCGCATCACGTTCGGCAAGCGTGGCTTCGCGCAGAACGCTTTCGGCCGTAGACAAGGCATCCGCCGCATCTGCCTTGCGCCCCTCGGCGGTCTCGATCGCGTCGCTCAACTCGTCGCGTTTTGCAGCGATTTCGGCGGGGGCGGCGCTGGCTTCTTTCAATTCGGCCTGCGACGTTTCCTTGCGCTCAACCAATTCCGCGCTGCGCTTTTCTGCCGTTTCAAGACGATGACGCCAGCCGCTGGTTTCCTTGGTCACCTCTTGTGACCGCTTGACCCGCGCATCCCCTTCGCGGCGCAGTTCATCATGGGCGGAACGACGGGACATCATCGTGATCCGCGCGGCCTCAACGGTCATGCGCAGATCTTCGATCCCTGCGCGGGCTTCGCCAAGATCACCCAGTTCTGCCAAGGCGCGTTCGGCTTCAACCACACGCCCCCGTGCCGCCATCGCTTCGTCCTCGTGACGTTTTACAGCCAGCCCAAGGCTTTCGAGCCGCCCCTCGGCAAGGTTTCGGTCTGCTTCGACACGGCTAAGCGCGCGGCCTGCATCCGCCACGGCACGGTCCGCATCACGTCGGGCCTCGCGGGCACGTTTATCTGCTTCGGTCTGTTCGGCCAGACGGCGCGTCAGGCTCTCATGTGCAGCGCGTGCGCCTTCGGCCTGCTGGCTTGCCTGCTCCAACGCCTGTTTCAACACCTCCAGCCGGTTCAGCTGTTGCAAACGCAGAGCGGCAGCCGATGGCGCATCCTCGGCCCAGGCGCGAAACCCGTCCCAGCGCCATAAATCGCCCTCAAGCGAGACCAGCCGCTGACCGGGCAGCAAGGCCGCCTGCAATCCCGCCCCTTCGTCAGGATCGACCAAGCCGATTTGCCCCATTCGGCGTTCCAAGACATCGGGCACTGAGACATGTTGCGACAAGGGTGTCACGCCAGAAGGCAAAGGTTGGTCACGATCATAGTTGGGCAGAACGGCCCAACCGGACGGGCCATCTGCATCGACTTCGGGCGCGCGCAGATCATCGGCCAAGGCCGCGCCCAGTGCTTTTTCGAAACCGTGCTCCACCTGTAGCCTGTCGAGGATCTGACCGCCCTCTGCCGTGTCGCGTTCCACCAGCTTGGCCAGTGCTGCGACTTCGGCACGCAGCGCGTTCATTTCGCCTTCGGCTTCGGAGCGTTCACCACGTGCATCGGCCTCGCGCGCCTGCGTCTCGGCCCGCGCCTCTTCGGCATTGATCAATGCCTCTTCGGCCTGCTCTGCTGCGTCGACCGCTGCAAGCTCCGCGGCTTGTGCCTCCTCGAAACCGGCTCGCGCCTCTTCGAGGGTTGCCTGGCTTTGCGCTGCGGCATCTTGCGCTTTTTGCGCTTCGCTTTCGGATTTGATTTGGGTTTTGCGGCTGTCTTCCAGCAGGCGCTGTGCGGAACCGTGACGGGCGGCAAGACGCGCAACATCTTCGGTCTGCTGGGACAGATCATTCTCGCGGGCCTGCAAAACGCCGGCTGCTTCCTGTGCAGCCTGCGCTGCCGCTTCCAACGCCTCGCTGTGGCCTTCGCCCGCTTTGGCCAATTCACGGGCTTCCCATTCCAGCCGTTCGATCGTGTCTTCGGCGTCGCGGTTTAACCCTGCTTCGCGCTCGATATCGCGCGACAGTTGCAAAATGCGCCCGTTCAAAGTTTCGATGGTTTGCAGGGCGCGGGTTTCCTGATCGGTCAGCGTGTCGCGCTGCACAGACAGACGTTGCAGCACAGCGGCGGCAATCGCGTCTTCCTCTCGCAAGGCGGGCAAGGCATCTTCGGCGGCTTGGCGCGCTTTTCCGGCGGCTTGCACCAAGGCCTGCGCCTGCGCGGCCGTTGTCACCCGTTCGCGCAGTTCGGCATCTGCGGCGGCGCGTGCGTCTTCCGCCTCGCGCCAGCGCCGATACAGCAACATGCCCTCCGCCCGGCGCAGCCCATCGCCAATCTCGCGGTAGCGCGCGGCTTGCCGGGCCTGACGGGCCAATTGCGAAAGCTGCGCGGCCAGCTGTTCGATCACGTCATCCACCCGCGCAAGGTTGGCTTCGGCGCCGTTCAGCTTCAGCTCTGCTTCGTGGCGGCGTTGATACAGGCCCGAGATACCTGCGGCTTCTTCCAGAATGCGGCGGCGGTTTTTTGGTTTGGCGTTGATCAACTCGGAGATCTGGCCCTGCCGGACCAGCGCGGGAGAATGTGCACCGGTTGAGGCATCGGCGAACAACATCTGCACATCGCGTGCACGCACGTCTTTGCCCGCAGCCTTATAGGCGCTGCCGACATCGCGGGTGATCCGGCGCACAATTTCAAGGTTGTCGCTGTCGTTGAAGCCGGCAGGTGCCAACCGTTCGGAGTTATCAATGTGCAGCGCAACTTCGGCAAAGTTCCGGGCGGGGCGCGTGGCGGCACCGGCGAAAATCACATCTTCCATACCGCCGCCGCGCATCGCGGTCGGCCGGTTTTCCCCCATCACCCAACGCAGACCTTCCAACAAATTGGACTTGCCACAGCCGTTTGGCCCGACAACACCGGTCAGACCATCGGCGATGATCAGATCGGTCGGGTCAACAAAGCTTTTGAAGCCTGTCAATCTGAGTTTGGAAAAGCGCACCTGTTGCGGGGCTCCGATGATTCCTGTGTTCTGTAAAATGCGGGGGCGCGCGGGCTTGTGTCAAGCAATCGCCACAAGGGAGGGGCTGATGAGCGGAGTTATCCACAAGATATTGGGGTTTCATGCCGGATCGCAGTCCAGATCAATGCGGACCTGAGCGATTTCCCGAATGCCTGTTCCCCGCACGGGAACGCAATCCAAGGCCAGCGGCCTGACACGTGGCAGCACAGCCCCTTTGCCACAATCGAGCCTGCCGAACGCTTGCGCCTGATCCCCTGTGACGCTTGCGACCTTACACCCGCTGACCGTGGCCATTGCAACCGCCGCCCTTTCACGGATGGGCCCAAAGCGCGGTGCATATTCAGGGTTGATGCGGATCGCTTCGGCACGTTTTCCGTTCACGCGCACGTCGAAGGTTGATCCCTGAACACTGACACGGGTCACCGGCGAACCGCGGTATTCGGCACTGAGATAGTTGCACGCTGCAAGGGCGAGCAACATGATGAAGACGAAGGTGCGGATCATATCGCTGATGTTCGCTCAAACCGGTTAACGCGGGTTTAACAATACCTTTAGCTAAACCGCCAAATCGGACCGCTGTGGCCTGCGGCTGAGATGTCATTGCCCTGTCTTCATTCTGGTAATATGATCTAACCAATTCAAGGAATGCCTCATGCCCTTCCAACCTGTGACTTCTGAAAAACTGTCGACAGCAGTCGTACGCCAGATAGAGCAATTGATCTTGCGCGGCATTTTGCGTGCGGGTGAACGACTGCCGCCGGAACGGGAATTGGCGGAGCGGTTGAAGGTCTCGCGCCCTTCGTTGCGCGATGCCATATCAGAACTGCAGGGGGCGGGATTGTTAAGCGCAAAACCCGGTGCAGGGGTTTACGTGGCCGACGTGTTGGGCAGCGCTTTTGCCCCTGCTTTGGTCGAACTTTTTGCGCGCCACGATGAGGCGGTGTTTGACTACCTTTCGTTTCGCCGCGACATGGAAGCCTTGGCGGCAGAACGGGCCGCGCAGCATGGCTCGGATACGGATCTTGCCGTTGTTGATGCGGTATTTCAAAAGATGCAAGCCGCCCATGAAACCCGCGA
This sequence comes from Sulfitobacter geojensis, assembly GCF_000622325.1. Classification (NCBI taxonomy): domain Bacteria; kingdom Pseudomonadati; phylum Pseudomonadota; class Alphaproteobacteria; order Rhodobacterales; family Roseobacteraceae; genus Sulfitobacter; species Sulfitobacter geojensis. Next base: position 891,871 of record NZ_JASE01000005.1, on the reverse strand, counting down.
CGCGGGGGAAGAGGCCCAGCTTGATGCGCAATTCCATATGGCGATCATCGAGGCCAGCCATAACGTTGTGATGCTGCATATGATGCGGTCGATGTACGAATTGCTGCGCGGCGGGGTGTTTTACAACCGGCAGGTCATGTTCAAACAGCGCACCAGTCGGGCAGCGCTGCTGGATCAGCACCGCGCCATCAATGATGCGCTACAGGCACGTGACGGGGTGGCGGCGCGCACCGCGATCGAAACTCACCTTGATTTCGTTGAAACCTCACTGGCCGCCCAGCAGAAAGCCGAGCGCAACGAGGATATTGCCCGCCAACGGTTGCAACATGAAATTGGCGGCTGATCGGGCACAGAAAAACCAAGGCCGTGAAACGCAAAAGCCCCGACACAATGGCCGGGGCTTTTGACGAGAATCTAGAGCAGAACCAGCTTAGTGCAGCTTGGCATCTACCTGTGCAATGGCATCGTCGATCAAAGCGTTGCCGTCTGCGGCAGACATCTGTTTCGCGATCACATCACGGGCAGCAGCGACGGCAATCACAGCCGCCTGGTCGCGGACTTCCTTGATCGCTCCGGCTTGGGCTGAATCGATCTGGTCTGCGGCGGCAGCCATGCGGCGTGCAACAGATTTTTCCAGATCAACCCGTGCCTGAACGCCCGCGGCTGTCGCTTCGTCTTTTGCGGCAGCGACGATACGGTCGGCTTGTTCCTGCACTTCCTTTTGCTTGCGCTCGTAAGAGGCCAGCAAAGTTTGTGCTTCTTCACGCAGTTTGCGGGCTTCATCCAGTTCGGATTTGATGCCTGCAGCGCGTTGATCCAGCATGCCACCCAGAAGGCTTGGCACTTTGAAATAGAACAACGCGGCGATGAACAAGAGGAACGCCAGCAACACGACAAAGTCGGTGTTGCCCAGCGAAAAGAACGGGCCGGATGCGGCGAATGCCGGAGAAGCGGCAACAGTGGCCAACGCGGCTGTAAGGGTCAAACGCATGGTGTTTATCCTTTCATCCGGGCTGTAACCGCGGCGGTAATCGTTTTGGCATCAGCCTTGCCACCAAGGGCAGTGACGATTTCCTTAGCAGTGTCTTTTGCCACAACTTTCACGTTCTCCAGAGCGGAGGCGCGAATTTCGCTGATGGCTTTTTCGGATTCCGCAGCCTTGGCCGCAATCTCCGCGTCTGCCTTTGCGATGGCAACATCAAGGTCAGCCTTGATTTCAGCCTTGGCGCTTTCAACGATGTTATGTGCTTCGGCGCGGGCGTCGATCAATGCCTTGTCATAGGCGGCTTCGGCTTCAACAGCCTTGGCTTTCAGATCTTCGGCTGCGGCCAGATCATTGGTGATCGTGCCGGAACGCTCTGCCAGAACCGCACCGATGCGGGGCAGTGCGACCCGCGACAGGATCAGGTAAATTGCAATAAGCGCAAGCACGAGCCAGAAAATCTGGTTGCCCCAAGTGGAAAAATCCAGCTGTGGCATGCCGGGGGCCGAAGCCACCTCTGCGCTGTGTGTTTCAGTTGCCATTTTGGCTTCTCCTTGGAAACGAGACCCGAGCGATATGGGACTTATGCGCGGCCAGAGGATTGCCCCTGCCCGCGCATAAGAAAGTCGTTACCGAAGATTAAACAGCGAACATCAACAGCAGAGCAACGAGGAACGCGAAGATCCCCAGGGCTTCCGCGAACGCGATGCCGATGAACAATGTGGCTGTCTGGGATGCAGCAGCAGATGGGTTGCGCAGTGCGCCTGCCAAGTAGTTGCCTGCAACGTTACCAACACCGATTGCGGCTGCGCCGGAACCGATTGCTGCCAGACCTGCGCCGATGTGTGCGAGTTCGCCTTCCATGAGTATTCTCCTATGGGTTGGAAGTATAAGGGTGGGCGGGGGATATCCCCGCCGTCGTTAGTGAGAGGGGTGCAGCGCGTCCTTGAGGTACACGCATGTCAGGATGGTAAAGACGTAGGCCTGAATAAAGGACACGAGGACCTCCAGACCGTACATTGCCGTGATGCCGAGGATCGCGACCGGCGACACAAGTGTCAGGGCTGCGAAGCCGGCGAAAACCTTGATCACCGCGTGGCCCGCCATGACGTTACCCGCCAGACGAATGGAGTGGCTGACGGGACGTACGAAGTACGAGATCAGCTCGATAACCGCCAGAACCGGACGCAGCGCAAGCGGTGCTGAGGAAACCCAGAACAGGCCGAGGAATTCAGCACCGTTTTTGACAAAGCCCAGAACCGTCACTGTCAGGAACACGGCCAGCGCCAGCACAACAGTTACCGCAAAGTGGGAAGTCGGTGTGAACGACGTTGGCAGCAGGCCAAGGAAGTTCGAGCAAACGATGAACATGAACAGTGTCATGATGTAAGGGAAGTATTTCACGCCGTCTTTGCCGCAGATGTCTTCGACCATCTTGTAGACAAAGCCGTAAGCCAGTTCAGCAACCGACTGCATCCGTGAGGGGATGACCGAGCGCTTGGAGCTGCCCAGAACCAGCAGGAGGAACGTTGCGATCACGGCCAGAAACATCCAGACGGTCGCGTTGGTCACTGTGTACCATGCAACGTCGCTGCCTTCGCCAAAGAACGGCTTGACGATGAACTGGTCCATCGGGTGGAAAACCAGCCCGCCTTCTTCTGCGCCGTGTGTCTCTGTGGCCATCTCAGGCTCCTTCGTTCTTGTCGCCCGCAAGGGGCGCGTTCCTGCTGGCCTCATCGGCCATTTTCTTGTTCTGGATTTCTTGCGCCGAGCGGAGCATCGTCTTCACCCCCGCCGCAAGACCCAACATCACGAACAGCACCATAAAGATGGGAAGGGTGCCAAACAGCCAGTCCAACCCGTATCCGATGCCGAAACCGATCCCGAGACCGGCCACCAATTCAATCACCATCCGCCAGGCAAGCTGCGCCTGAGAATAATGTTCTTCCTGATGGGGTTTCGCCGGTGCCGACCGCTGCTTGGCGGCTTCGATCTTTGCTTCTAAATCGCGAAGGTCTTGATCTGGCACGGTGTAATTCCCCATTGGAATTCTTACGGGGTTGCTAATCATGTCCGCGCGCAGAGTCAACTGAGCGATTGAACAGGCCAAGCCATTGAAAAACCTAAGAAGCTTTGGTTTTCAGAAGCCGCCGACACACGCCAAATCTGTCAACCGACCGCTTTTACTCATTCAACCTTTCGGTTGATCATTTATCCCTCGCCGCCGCGCCAGACTGCTGTTTGCGCCATCAACCAGTCGCGAAATACCCGCACGGCTTTGCGCCGCATCACCCCTTCGCCTTGCAAAAGATAATAGCCACCCTCGCGAAATCCGACGTCTGAAATGCGGATCAGGCGGCCTGCGGCGACCTCGCCCGCGACAACCTCGTCCGAGACGAGAAGAATGCCCTGCCCCGCGACGGCCGCCTCCACAGCCAGAACCGAACTCATCCGCCAGCTGGATTGCGGCACTTCTTCCGGTGCGACCTCGCCCGTTAGGCCGAACCACATATCCCATGTGCCGCTACTTCGGTCCTTGAGCAAAGGATATGATAGTAAATCGCGCGTCGAGGTTAGGGGCAGTTTTAGCAATGCAGGTGACGCATAGGGATGCATCGGCGCATCGCTGATCAACTCAGCCCCCGGATACCGGTTTTCAGGACGCACGAACCGGATTGCCAGATCGGCCTCGTAACGGGCGACATCCGCCAGATGGCGCGAGGCTTCCAATCTGATTTCGATCTCTGGATGCAGCGCCGCGAATGCGCCCAGCTGGGGCACAAGAAGTTTCGTGGCAAACAGGGTTTCCGAATTCACCCACACCGTGCCTTTTGGCACTTCGGTCAGGGTTTCGGTTGCCGACGCAATCGCATCCAACGCCGGCGACACCTGCGCAAGATAGGCCGCGCCATATTCCGACAGCTCAATGCCACGCGGCAGGTCGCGAAACAATTGCACCCCCAAACGATCCTCCAAGCCACGCACATGGCGGCTGATGGAGGAATGGCTGACCGCCAGTTCTTCCGCTGCGCGCGAAAAGCTTTGATGACGGCCCGCCGCCTCAAAGGCGCGCAGGGCGTTCAGGGGAGGCAACTGACGGACCATGCATATATGTGCGTTTTTTGCACATAACCTGTCAAGGAATGGTCTTTGTATCTGCGCCGGTTTTGCACCAAACCTAAGATACCCAGTCACAATAGGTGTCGAAATGGCATATTTTCCAAACAACGCGCTTTTGCGCGACCAACGCAACTGTGTCAAAATATCCCCTGTCCTGAGGGCTTTGCGTGCTGCGCTGCGCTGGATCAAACCGGATCGTCACCCGCACGTCAGGGACATCAGCACCCGCCACGCCCGCGACATCGGGCTGTCAGGCACCGACTTGGCAGTTCACCGGCATCGCCTTCCGTCGCAACACACGCAACATCCGCGCGGTTGATCCGCTTTCCCTGCCTACATTCGCGCGGTAAGGTCGCGGCATGACAAAATCCATTGATCAGGTCTTTGCCGCCCTAGCGGACCCGACACGGCGTGCCATCCTTGCCATGCTGCTTGAAGACGACATGGCTGTCACAGATGTTGCCGAACCATTCGAGATGTCGCTGGCCGCGATTTCAAAACATCTTAACGTTCTGATGATCGCAGGGCTGATCAGTCAGGAAAAACGGGGACGGGTGAAATGGTGCAAGCTGGAACCCGACGCGATGAAAGACGCATCGATCTGGATGCAGGGGTTCGGACAGTTTGACCCTGTGAACCTTGATGCTTTCGAAAGATTTCTTGCCACTGAACTAGAACAGGGCACCAAGGAAATTCCTTGATGCCCTGTTGTATTCCCTAGATGGGATGCGTTCACATGACGAAGCGCACAATTGCCAGAACGATGACAACCAGGCCCACCAGATAAATAATACCACGCATGACGTTTCCTTTCACATTTCTGTGACGTTAACAGCCGACCGCGCGAAAGGTTCCAAAGTTAATTAACCTTTTTCGGCGGCATCATCCCGCAACAGCAGAAACAGGGCCAGAATAGTAAGGGCCACCCCCCCAGAAATCAGCAGGGGCGGTGCCCCGTTGCCCAGCGCAATTTCCCAGATGATCACCCAACTGGGCGTGAGATAGGTATAGGCCATCACCTTGGCCGACGGCAGGCGCAACGTCGCGAATTGCAGCAAAACCACCGTCACGGCAGTGGCAAAAAACGCGGTATAGAATAGAGTGACCCAAACCGTCGCTGGCAAAGTTGCCCAAGGCGTCGCGACGATGTCGGTCCATGCGTAGATGCTGAGCAGGACGCCGCCGGCAATGACCGTGCCAAAGGTAAAGGTCACCGCAGATTCGCCCCGGTTCAACCGGCGCACCATCGGCGTGTAGAGCGCATGGGAAATACAGCCGACGAAAAAGATTGCCTCGCCCGCACCAACATCGAACCGCAGAAACGCGTTGAGGTCAGCACGAAAAATCACCCAAAGCGCGCCCGTTGCGCCGATTGTCAAAGCAACCGCCATGCGCCCCGTTAACACCTGTCGCAGCAGCAACCAGGCAAACCCTGTCACCATCAGCGGCACCAATGTGAATACAGCGGCGACACTAACAGGGGGCGCGGTTTTCAACCCCTCGAACATCAGGACAAAGTAGATGCCGAACAACCCACCCAAGACGGCATAGCGCCACGGTGCCTGAAAACCGCCTGCCCCGAACCCGCCACGTGCCTGAGCCAGAACGCCGACAAACACCGCCGCAAGCCAGAAACGCACTGCGGTAAAGGCGGCCGGATCAATCTCGTTGGCCATCAAACCGCCAAGGGAGAACGACCCCGCGACCAAGGCCGAAAACCCCAGCATCGCCAGATGCCCCAATGTTTGCGGGTTCATATGTTGCCTTCGCGCAGTTGCTCTTTGATGAAACGCAAAAGAGCTTGCACTTTGGTGGTGCGGTGCAGATCCACGTGGGTCACCAGCCACAAGGGCGCGTCCCACTCCGGTCTGGGTGCGTGGATCTCGACAAGGTCCGGGTTTTGTCTGGCTTCGGATTCCAGCATGAAACCGATGCCCGCGCTGGCATAGATCGCGGCGAATGCGGCATGCGGATCCGTACAGCGGAAGGTGACCGCACTGTCGGGCACATTGGCGCGCATCCATACATAACAGGGCGCGCGACTGGCCTTGTTATCATCCCCGATAAACCGGTGGCGCGCATAATCTTTCGGCCCCTCGGGAATGCCATGTTCCTTGACATAACGCGCACTGGCATAGGCTCCCATGCGCACATCCAGCAAATGTTGCACCACATTATCCGGCTGATCCGGCACCACCCCTGCGCGGATCGCCACATGGGCCTCGCCGTATTCCAGCCGGAACAGACGGGCACCCGTTAGATAGCGCACCGTCACTTCGGGGTGTCTTTCCTGAAAAGCGGTCAGCATCGGCACGATCGGATTCGCAAGCTGCGCCAGCGAGGTGACGACCAGTTCCCCCGAAACATCCAGTCCGCGCCCCTTGATCCGGCCCGCCAGCTGGCCAAACTGATCATCGGTGGCCTGCGCGACCTGCAACAAGTCCAACCCTGCCTCGGTGGCAGTATAGCCACGTGCATGTCGCTGAAACAGCTTTACGCCCAACCGGCCCTCAAGCGCGTCAATATGGCGGATCACGGTTGCATGGTGCACGCCCAAGACCTCGGCCGCACCACTAACCGTCCCCATCCGCGCCACTTGAAAGGCGGTTCTGATTTCATCCCAGTTTTCCATTCGCCTTATTCTGACCGCTGTGGCCGTAATCACAAGTTTCATTCTGATTATATTTTGCGTCAGCAATGCGATGAAACCGCTTTGAGCCCTACAGGCTTGATGCCAAGGGGTGCATCGCGGCCCACCAGCCCCCTACATTTTTTGCGCATTCCTGCAGCACAGCGGCGAAGTTGCGCAAAACGGCTGCAAAACGCGCCCCTTGGTGGTAGGTTTGGTCATCTTTGCAAAAGGTAATTTATGAAAGTCATTCGCGATACGCCCGACCAGTTGATCGTCGAAAACAATCCGATCTGGCTGGCGGTGTTTGTAACCGTGTTCGGGCTGGTCTTTCTGGGCATCGGTCTGGCGGTCGTCAGCACGGAATTGGGTTTGGGGCTGATGTTCATCACCGCAGGACTGGGCATTGCCATCGGGTTCAACATGATCTTTGTCCGCCGCACCCAGTTGATCCTCGACACCGCGCGCAATCTGGTTGAGCTGCGCCGGCGGGGGTGGTTGGGGTATTCCAGCCGGACATGGGAATTGCGATACCTTGAACGCGCCATCGTTGAAACCTCCCGCTCCGGCGACACCGACACCCACCGCGCCGCCCTTGTCATCAGCGACGGTATGGACGCGGGGACACATCCGGTCACGTGGGTGTATTCCAGCGGGCGCGGCGCAGAGCGTGCCATGAACGCCGTCAACGGTTGGCTTGACTCGCATCGCCCTAGCGCCTAAACGCGACCCAATCTCCGGAAGCAGAGTCTTCCGGTCCTTTTGCCATTCGGCAGGGATCGCCCTCAGTCAGCGCGTTGCGCCCACTGGGGCATTTGTGCATTTTCGCGGGCACTCCTATATCAGGGGTATCCCGCAACCGAACCGAGAAAGGGCATCCGCCCATGTTTGAGAACCTCAGCGAACGCCTGTCCGGCGTCTTTGACCGCCTGACCAAACAAGGCGCCTTGTCCGAAGAGGACGTAAAAACCGCCCTGCGCGAAGTGCGCGTCGCCCTGCTTGAGGCTGACGTCTCCCTTCCGGTCGCGCGTGATTTCGTCAAAGCGGTGCAGGAAAAGGCAACCGGCCAAGCGGTCACCAAATCCATCACACCGGGCCAGCAGGTCGTCAAAATCGTGCATGATGCACTGATTGATGTGTTGAGCGGCGAAGGCGAGCCGGGTGCACTGAAGGTCGATAACCCGCCCGCGCCGATCCTGATGGTCGGCCTGCAGGGTGGCGGTAAGACGACAACCACAGCCAAGCTCGCAAAGCGGCTGAAAGAACGGGACGGCAAGCGCGTGCTCATGGCCTCGCTCGACGTGAACCGCCCCGCCGCGATGGAGCAGTTGGCCATCCTTGGTGTGCAAATCGGTGTCGACACCCTGCCTATCATCAAGGGCGAAGATCCCGTGGCCATCACCAAGCGCGCCAAGACCCAAGCGGGCCTTGGTGGCTACGACGTTTACATGCTCGACACCGCCGGTCGCCTTTCGATCGACGAAGAATTGATGCAGCAGGTCGAAGCCGTTCGCGATGTGGTGACACCGCGCGAAACCCTGTTGGTGGTCGATGGCCTGACCGGTCAGGATGCTGTGCATACGGCCGAGAACTTCGACGAACGCATCGGCATCTCCGGCGTGGTCCTCACGCGGATGGACGGTGACGGACGCGGTGGTGCGGCGCTGTCGATGCGCGCAGTAACCGGCAAGCCGATCAAATTCGTCGGCCTTGGCGAAAAGATGGACGCGCTTGAGACGTTCGAGCCCGAGCGTATTGCGGGCCGTATCCTCGGCATGGGCGACATCGTTGCGCTGGTCGAGAAGGCACAGGAAACCATCGAGGCTGAACAAGCCGAAAAGATGATGAAGCGCATGGCGAAGGGTCAGTTCAACATGAACGACCTCAAAATGCAGCTTGAGCAGATGATGAAAATGGGCGGCATGCAAGGTATGATGGGCATGATGCCCGGCATGGGCAAAATGGCCAAACAGGTCGAAGATGCCGGTCTGGACGACAAAGTGCTGCTGCGCCAGATCGCCCTGATCCAGTCCATGACCAAGAAAGAACGCGCCAACCCTGCCCTGCTGCAAGCCAGCCGCAAAAAGCGGATTGCCAAGGGTGCCGGCATGGAGGTTTCAGACCTCAACAAGCTGATGAAAATGCACCGCCAGATGTCCGACATGATGAAGAAGATGGGCAAGATGGGTAAAGGTGGCATGCTCAAGCAAGCCATGAAGGGGATGATGGGCAAAGGCGGGATGGATCCAGCGGCCATGGCTGGTCAGATGGATCCCAAAGCGATGGAAGCGGCGGCCAAAGCCATGGGCGGCAAGCTGCCCGGTATGGGTGGCGGCATGGGTCTGCCTTCGGGCCTTTCGGGTTTTGGTAAAAAGAAGTGAACGGCACCAGCCTTCATATCCCTACGGTCGAGACCGAACGCCTGCGCCTGCGCGCGCCTGTGTGGTCGGACTTTGACGCCTTTGCGGCTTTCCGCATGAGCGACCGCACCAAACATCTGGGCGGGCCTTGCACCCGCACGCAAGCCTTTGACAAGCTGGGCGAGATTGTCGGCCACTGGCATCTGCGCGGCTATGGCCGCTGGATGGTGGCGGATAAAGTGACGGATAAGCCGTTGGGCGTTGTTGGCTGTTTCTATCCCGATGACTGGCCAGAGCCTGAAATCGCATGGTCTGTGTTCGAGCAGGCCGAAGGGCGCGGCATCGCCACGGAAGCGGCGCGTGCTTCTCTCGATTTCGCTTACAACACCTTGGGCTGGACTACTGCAGTCAGCTGCACGACGCCCGAAAATTCCCGCTCCAAGGCACTTGCTTTGCGTCTGGGTGCCACGCAAGAAGAAGACTTTACCACCGTCGATGGCATGGTGCTTGAAGTGTACCGCCACGCCGGACCGGAGGCGCAGGCATGAATGCTATGACCGATCCCATTCCGGTGCTCGACACCCAGCGGCTGACCCTGCGCGCGCCGCGCAAATCCGACCTGCCGACGCTGACCGCTTTCTATGAGACAGAGCGCAGTCATATGGTCGGTGGCCCACGCGATGCGACCGGCAGCTTTAACAGCCTTGCCTCGCGCATCGGGCATTGGGCGATCTACGGTTTTGGCCTTTGGCACATCGACGACCGCAAGACGGGTGACTTTCTGGGATGGACCGGTTTCCTGAACCCGCCATCATGGGACGAACCGGAACTGGGCTGGACGCTCTTCGCGCATGCCGAAGGCAAAGGGTACGCTTTTGAAGCCGCGCGCGCAGCGCGGGCTTATGGTGCCGAGCATCTGAAACTGGACGGCGTGATCAGCTACATCCGCGCCGACAACACCCGCTCTGCAGCGCTGGCCGAAAAGCTGGGCGCGACGTTTGAGCGCGAGGGCGAAGTTATGGGCACACCCTGCCACATCTGGCGCCACCCGAAGGAGGCCACATGACCGATACTGTAAAACTTGCCGCAGAGGTTCTGAAAGAACACCGCGCGTCCATCGACCGTCTGGATGCGATCCTTGTCTATACACTGGGCGAGCGGTTCAAACACACACAGGCTGTGGGGAAACTCAAAGCCGAACACGACCTTCCCCCGTCCGACCCGAACCGCGAAGCGGATCAGATTGCACGGCTTGAAGATTTGGCGAACCGGGCCGATCTGGACCCCGAATTTGCCAAGAAGTTTCTCAACTTCATCATCGCTGAAGTCATTCAGCACCACAAACAACATCAATCCTGAAAACGGGGCGCTGCCCCAAACTAACCCAAAGGAACTAACACCATGGCTATGAAAATTCGTCTCGCCCGCGGCGGCTCAAAGAAACGCCCCTTCTACCGTATCGTTGCAGCAGACAGCCGCATGCCACGCGATGGCCGTTTCATCGAAAAGCTGGGCACCTATAACCCGCTGCTGCCTAAAGACAGCGAAGAGCGCGTCAAAATGGACGTCGAAAAAGTTAAAGAGTGGATAGCCAAAGGCGCGCAGCCCACAGACCGTGTGCGCCGCATGCTGGAAGCCGCAGGCGCACTGCCCAAGACAGAGCGTAACAACCCGAACAAAGGCACACCGGGCAAGAAAGCCCAGGAGCGCGTTCAGGAGAAAGCCGACAAGGCCGCAGCAGCAGCAGAAGCCGCCGCAGCACCAGCCGAAGAAGCCCCCGCAGAAGACGCGGCAGCTGAGTAAGCAAAACAGGCAGCCCGGCATGGACACGTTTACAGACGCATTCCGTGCCGGGTTGCACGATTTGATGCGGTGGCGGCGCGATGTGCGCCAATTCCGCACCGATCCGGTGGACGAGGCACTGCTGCGCCAGTGTCTCGACACCTTTTCCCTCGCCCCTTCCGTTGGTCTGTCCGAGCCATGGCGTATCGTGCGCGTCACCTCGCCCGAAGCCCGGGCCAAGGCGATATCAAATTTCGAAGACAGCAATGCGCAGGCCCTCACGGGCTATGGCGGCGATCAAGCCAAGCTTTACGCGTCACTAAAGCTGTCCGGTATGAAAGAAGCGCCCCAACATCTGGCGGTCTATTGCGACGACACCACAGAAAAAGGCGCGGGGCTGGGTGTTGCCAGCATGCCCGAAATGCGACGCTATTCCGTCGTCGGTGCCATCACACTGATGTGGCTGACCGCGCGCAGTCTCGGGCTGGGTGTGGGATGGGTGTCGGTCCTTGACCCGACCCGTTTGAACGCCGATCTTGATGTACCGGAGGGGTGGTCGCTGGTGGCTTATCTGTGCATCGGCTGGCCACAGCAGAATACGTTAACCCCTGAACTGGAAACCAAAGGCTGGGAGGTCCGCGCCCCCGACCTGCATATTGAGAACCGCTGATGTTTCGTTTAATCCTGCCTGTGCTGACACTTGTCCTCGGCTTTGCGTTTGGGGTCTGGTACGACCGTCAGCAAATGTCGGTTGAATGCGCCAACGGCGAAGGCGAATGGACTGGCACAATCTGTGTAAACTCGGAGCTTTTGCAATGACCGATCTGATCCCTGTCGGCGCCATCGCCGGTGCCTATGGCGTGCGTGGTGAACTGCGTATCAAAAGCTACTGCGCTGTGCCCGAAGACATCGAAAACTACAGCCCGCTGTGGACCGAAGGCCGGACAAAACAGATTTCGCTGGCCATTCTGCGACCGATCAAAAACGGGTTCTCTGCCCGCATCCCCGATGTCGCTTCCAAGGAAGAGGCGGATGCGATGCGCGGCACCGTGCTTTATGCCGAGCGCGGCCAGTTGCCCTCTCTGCCGGATGATGAATTTTACTATGCCGACCTGATCGGGGTCGAGGTATATGACACCGGCGGTGCCCTGCTCGGACGTGTGAAAACCGTGAACAACCACGGGGCTGACGACCTCCTGGAATTGCAACTTGCGGGCAAGACCGACACCGTGTTCCTGCCCTTTACCAAGGCCGCCGTTCCCACCGTCGATCTGGCCGCAGGACGCATTGTGGCGGACCCGCCGCTGGGTATCCTGCCTGACAGCCAGACGCCAGAAAGCACCGCCGACTGATGCCGCGCCGCATTATCCTTCATGCGGGTTTTCACAAAACGGGCACGTCCAGCCTTCAGGCAACCCTGCGCGAGAACCGCGTGGCATTGAAGAAACAGGTCGCGCTGCGCCTGCGCTGGCATCTCAAGGATATTGTCGCCGCGGCGCGGGGCTATTCCACCGACAAGGATCCGCTGACCCTGATCAAGGTGCAAACGCGTTTTGGCGAGATGGTGAATGCCATTCCCGGCATGCCGCGCCGTACGCTGATTATTTCTGCCGAAGAACTCAGTGGCCATATGCCGGGACGCGGGGCGCTGGCCGATTATTCCGCGGCGCCCGTGTTGCTATATGCCTATTGGGAAATTCTGCGCAACGCCTATCCCGAGGCCGAAATCCTGATCTATCTTACCACCCGCGCCCCCGAGGCATGGCTTGCCTCAGCCTATTGGGAGCATGTGAAATCTTCCGGTATGACGCTGAATTACGACGTGTTCGAACACACCTATGCCTATGGTGCCAACCTCGACGCGATGGTCGCCGAAATCGCCAGCCGCGTGCCGGCCGAGGTTGTCGCGCAGCCGCTCGAAGCCTGTGTAGACCTGCCGCTTGGGCCTGCCGACCCTTTGTTGGATCGCTGCGAAATTCCCTTGTCCCTGCGCCCCTCGCTGGTTGCAGTGCCACCGGCCAATCGCCGCCATCCGCAGGACATTCTGGATGCGATGTTAGACGCGAACCGAACCCATACCGATGCTGGCGCGCGCAATGCGGCCAAAAAGGCGATTCTGAAAGAGGCAGGGCTGGACCAATGAAACCCACACGTTCGCATGGCCGCCAATCGGTCAGCGCCTCGTTGAAACCCCGCGAGCTGATGCAGGACAAACCCGCCTACCGCGACGTCTGGCAGGCGCGTATCGTAACGCTGTTTCCCGATCTGTTCCCCGGCGTTCTGGGCGCAAGCCTGACCGGCAAGGCGCTACAGGACGGGTTGTGGCAACTGCACACCCATGATCTGCGCCGGTTCGGCATTGGCAAACACCGCAACGTTGATGACACACCCGCAGGGGGCGGCGCCGGTATGGTGATGCGCGCGGACGTGGTCGGCCCTGCAATTGAGACGGCGCAGCAGGGCAGCCATGGCCGCTGGCCGATCCTGTATATGTCACCGCGCGGACGCCGGTTTGATCAGGCGATGGCAGCCGATCTGGCAACCTGTTCCGGCGTGACGATGCTGTGTGGCCGGTTCGAGGGTGTTGATGAACGGGTGATCGAACACTACGGCATTACCGAAGTTTCGCTTGGGGATTTCGTGATGACAGGCGGCGAACTGGCCGCACAAGCCATGATCGACGCCACTGTGCGCTTGCTGCCCGGTGTGCTGGGAAATGCCGCGAGTACGGTCGAGGAAAGCCATTCCAACGGGCTGCTGGAGCACCCGCAATACACCCGCCCGGCCACGTGGGAAGGCCATGACATCCCGTCCGTGTTGATGTCTGGCAACCACAAAGAGATTGCCAAATGGCGCGCCGCGCAGTCGCGGGAGTTGACCCGCGCGCGACGCCCCGATTTGCTACCCCCAGAGGAAGACGCGGGTTAAGCGCCGCCCTCTGGGGAGATCATCACGCAGACGCTGTTTGCGCTTTGACGTAGGCATAAATCTCGTCTTTCAGCGCCATGCGTTGCTTGCGCATGCCGACCATGTTGTCGTCACTTGTTGGCTCCACATCGGTTTCTGCACGGTGCAGCGCCCGATTAAGCGCGTGATACTCATCAGAAAGCTTGGCAAAATGACCATCTGACTGGCGCAAGGCGGCCATCTGATCTGCCATTTCAGGAAATTCTTCGGCCAGTTCATGTGGGGTGTGGGACATATCGGTTCTCCTTGGGGATTGTTGGTTCGGGTTCAGGCTGTGCGGCCTTGCGGATGCAAGGACGACGCAAGAATATGATCGCTGTTGTTCAACACCGCTTCTGCCTGATGAAAAATCAACGGGTCAGGCGGTGTGGCGACAGCAAGGTTTTTGTCAGGGTAGTCAAGCTGCGCCAGAAAATGCCGCATGCAGGTCAGCCGCGCGCGCTTTTTGTCGTTGGAGCGGATCACCGTCCAAGGCGCATCTGCCGTGTCAGTGTAGAAAAACATCGCCTCTTTGGCTTCGGTATAATCGTCCCATTTATCAAGGCTGGCACGATCAATGGGGGACAGTTTCCACTGCTTTAACGGATCGGTTTCACGGCTCGCAAAACGCGCTTTCTGTTCATCTTGCGTGACTGAAAACCAATATTTAAAAAGTTTGATGCCGGAGCGCACCAGCATCCGTTCGAATTCCGGCGTCTGGCGCATGAATTCCAAGTATTCAGTAGGCGCGCAAAAGTTCATCACCCGTTCGACACCAGCGCGATTATACCACGAACGGTCATACAGAACCATTTCGCCCGCTGTTGGCAAATGTTTGATATAACGTTGAAAATACCACTGTCCGCGTTCTTCATCACTGGGCTTGTTCAACGCAACGACACGCGCCTCGCGCGGATTGAGGTGTTCGGTGAACCGTTTGATCGTGCCCCCCTTGCCCGCCGCATCACGCCCCTCAAACAACAGAATAAACTTTTGGCCGGTCTCCTGCACCCAGTGCTGAACCTTTAAAAGCTCGACCTGAAGCGCGGCCTTCTCCGCCTCATATGTCCTGCGGTCCAACTTGGTGGCATAGGGGTATCGACCCTGTTCAAACCCCAGAATCGCATCGGCCTTGCCACCCTCTGGCTCCGGTTTCATGGTTGTGGCATTTGTCGGCATATTAATCCCCTCTGCGTCAAATTCGTCTGGCGATCCGACCATAAGAAACCGCACCGGCGCTTGCCTTGACGTGGATCAACCGAAAGCCGCAATCCCCTTGATTTGCTCTCTTGATCCGCGTCCGGCTCCGGCCTATACCGCGCACAACTGGAATCGCTTTCTTGCGGCTCCGGTGCTTTGCGTTTTGCGCAATGGAAACAAGGAAAGATGATGCACTCTCCGGTGGGCCCCTGCGGGCAGCCCAGCAGAACAGACCGGAGCTCTGATCGCGTAACAATATTCGTGGAACACCACGATCATCATAGGAGAAGCGTCAGATGAACCTGATCGCAGAAATCGAGGCGGAACAGATCGCCGAACTTGCCAAGGAAATCCCTGATTTCCGCGCCGGTGACACCGTCCGCGTCGGCTTTAAAGTGACCGAAGGTACACGTACCCGCGTCCAGAACTACGAAGGCGTTTGCATCGCACGCAACAACGGCCACGGCATCGCCGGTTCGTTCACCGTGCGTAAAATCAGCTTCGGCGAGGGTGTTGAGCGCGTATTCCCGCTGCACTCCACCAACATCGACAGCATCACCGTGGTCCGTCGTGGCCGTGTGCGTCGCGCCAAACTGTATTACTTGCGTTCACGTCGTGGTAAATCCGCGCGTATCGTCGAGAATTCCAACTACAAGCCGAAAAAAGCGTAAGGGGCGGACCGATGAAAGCCGATACACATCCCGAATATCACACGATCAACGTCAAAATGACCGACGGTTCCATCGTGGAAATGAAATCAACATGGGGCAAAGAAGGCGACCAGCTGGCGCTTGATATTGACCCTTCCGTGCACCCTGCATGGACGGGCGGCACAAGCCGCTTGATGGACACCGGTGGCCGCGTGTCCAAGTTCAAGAACAAATACGCAGGTCTGTCGCTGTAAGCGAATTTGGACTGCATTTTAGTGGGGTCCGCTGGTGGTTTCTAACCAGTTCAGGGGGGCCGACGAAAACAATAAGGGGCGCAAAGCATATTGCTTTGCGCCCCATTTTCGTAGCACCCAAACGGGTGGGTCAGATCAGAACTTATAAGACATTTTGACCTGAACAGTTGTTGCATCCGCGCTCAGGTCCAGACCATCGAAGTCATCACCAAAGTCGTGATACAGAACTTCGCCACCCAGAACGACGTTTTCGGACACCAGATAATCAACACCAAAGCCCGCGACATAACCGTTCTCGGAGAAGTCATTGCCGCCGATGGTTGCATCGGCTTTTGCGGCACCCAAGACACCGTAAACCAGCGTGTCGCCCATGTCGTAGCCCAGTTTCAGCTTCGCACGCGCAACGGAGTCAAGCTCGCCCACCGAGCCGATATCGATGTTCGCAGCGTTGTAATCCAGTTCAGCGCCGGCGACGTAGTTACCAAAGTCCCACATGTACCCCAGATGCGCACCACCGATGGCACCATTGCCGTCCAGACCGCCCCCAAAGGCGAATGTTTCGTCGTCACCGTCCACATCGCCGTCGCCGTCGCGGTCAATCTGGTTTGCAACATTCAGGTTACCATACCCCAGCTGGATACCGGCGTAGGCACCGGTCCAATCGGCAGAGGCAACCTGCGGTGTCAGGACCGGTGGTGTAACGACCGGTTCCGCAAGGCTGCCCGCAAATGCGGTACCTGCGCCGGCGAAGAGAGTAAGAGCAGTTGTTGTGACAAGACGTTTCATGTTGTTTCCTTTCGGGTAAGCCATTGAATTGGCATCACTTGATGTGTGATGAGCTAACTACGATCATCGCCATTTCGAGGGGTGGTGGGCGAAAATGACTTGCAGGGAATGCCCGTTGTGGCACCCACGTCGCACCCTGAAAAACCGGCAACTTTTAGCGCAAAAATAGTTCAGCAATTTCAGACACCTGCGCCATCATCGGCAAACCACTGCCAAAACCCCCCAAAAGCCGGCCGAAAAAATATCCAACGATGGAACCATTTTCGGATCGCAATACAGAGAGTGATAGAGGCGTCGCACCCACTTCCCAAACCCGCAAACCCCACATATAGTGGCCTTCAACAATATCCTGCATAAACCGCAGGCGGGCAGAGGGACGCACATATGGCGCATATCATCGTCGTCGGAAACGAAAAGGGCGGCGCGGGGAAATCCACCGTTTCCATGCACCTTGCGACAGCGCTTGCGCGGATGGGACATCGGGTGAGCGGCCTTGATCTTGACCTGCGTCAGCGTACCTTCGGGCGTTATGTCGACAACCGGAACGCCTTTCTAAAGCAGGCCAAGCTGGACCTGCCCAGCCCGTCGCTCTGTGAACTTCCCGAGATCGAAGCGGACAGCCTCAAGCCCGGCGAAAACGTCTATGACCACCGGCTCAGCGCCGCTGTGGCCTCGATGGAGCCGAACAACGACTTTATCCTGATCGATTGTCCGGGTTCACACACGCGTCTGTCACAGGTTGCGCATTCGCTGGCCGACACGCTGGTGACACCGCTAAATGACAGCTTTGTTGATTTCGACCTGCTGGCGCACACCGATGCCATGGGGGACAAGATCACCGGTCCTTCCGTCTATTCCGAAATGGTCTGGACCGCGCGGCAGCTGCGTGCGCAGGCCGGGCTGGCACCGATTGACTGGGTCGTGGTGCGCAACCGCATGGGCGCACAGCGGATGGTCAACAAGGACAAGATGGAACGGGCGATCAAGAACCTGTCCAAGCGCATCGGCTTCCGCGTCGCACCGGGCTTTAACGAACGCGTGATCTTTCGCGAACTCTTCCCGCGCGGGCTGACTTTGCTGGACCTCAAGGACATCGGGGTCAAACAGTTGAACATTTCCAATGTCGCGGCACGTCAGGAATTGCGCGACTTGATCAAGGCGTTGAACCTGCCCGGTGTCACTGCAGATTTCTAACCGCGGTTGCCGCAGCGCAGGTCTTTAGGGTGCAGAGGTTCGCGGGCGGGCTGCACGTTGGCGCATCAGCAATACGATGTTGGAAACCAGCAGCGCGCTGATCACAATACCACCGCCGATCAACGCATAAGGGCCCGGGTTTTCGCCGACCACCGCCCATGCCAAGAGCGGGGCAAGCACGGATTCCAACAGCACCAGCAATCCCACCTCTGCCGAGGTAATGAACCGCGGCCCGATGGCCAGCAAAACCGAGCTGGCCAGAATAACCGCCCCATGCCCCAACACCAGCGGGGCCTGATCTAACGGCATCGACAGTGGGTCAGCAAACGGCGCGATTACACAAGCCGCCAGCGTGTATCCCATCGCTACACCGGGTACCATCGACACGGCCCGCGCACGCCGCGCCGCCGTCAAAGCAGCCGCGAACAGGGCTGAAACGCTGAGCGCCAATAGATCACCGGCAAGGCTGGCATTCTGGGTTTCACCCGAGCCGTAGGCGATGATTGCAAGCCCCGGCACCACGGCGGCAATGGTCAGCCAGGTACGCGCGCCAAAAGGTTCGGCCAGAAAGACACGGCTCATCAGCGATGCAAAAATCGGCAGAGAAGCGATGATAAACACCACATTGGCCACGGAGGTCAGGCTGACCGCCACCACGAACAGCACCCCGCTGGCCCCGATCCCGATCATATAGATCAGCCCAAAACGACCGCTCCGCAGCACCGCACGAAAGGGGGCCAGCCCCGCCGTCGCAGCGATCCAAAGCGCGGAAATTCCGCCCGCCAACAGCAAGCGCCAAAAGGCAATCGTCAGGGGGTCCGCTGCAATCAGACGCACGAACAGCGAATCCGGCACCACAAAAAGGACACCGAACAGCGTAATCAACAGACCTTTGGCTTGATCATTCATACTCAATCCGTGACGCGAATGATCACCTAAGTAAAGTCGCGCGGTCCGTCAGCACTGAGTTTGTTCAATGCGCGGCGCAAAACCTCGACCTCCTCCGGCTCCAACTGTTTCAGCAGGCTTTGCTCGTATCGCTCGGCCACGCGGCGCAGATCATCATAAGCCGCCTGCCCCTGCGCCGTCAGAGTCAGATAGGTCACGCGCCGGTCGGCGCTGTTCATCGCACGCTGCACAAACCGCCGCTCTGTCAGGCGCTGCACGGCGCGGCTGATCTTGGTTTTGTGGGTTTTGGCACGCTGGCCAATTTCGCTGGCCGTCAACTGCCCGTAGAGCCCCAGATGAAACAACACCCGCCACTCGGTCCGCAACATCCCGTAGCGGTCTTTGTAAAATTGCTGGAATGTCAGGGAACTGACCTCCGCCGCCTGATTTAGCAGATACGGCAGAAAATTTTGCAGCTCGAAATCACTTTGCGTCATCGGAAGCCTGTTGTTGGTTACAAAAACAACCATTACATATGCAACTGAGTCTGAAAAGAGGACGCAGGGAGCAAAAGATGAGCCATCCGTCGACCACGACCAGCCCGACCGGTCTGACAACCGCCGCACCCCCGATGGGCACGCACGCCGGTTATATGCCCGGTTTTGGTAATGATTTTGAAACCGAAGCGCTGCCCGGTGCCTTGCCGCAGGGTATGAATTCACCGCAAAAGGTGAATTACGGGCTTTATGGCGAACAACTCTCCGGCACCGCATTCACTGCGCCCTCGCATCAAAACGAACGTACATGGTGCTACCGCATCCGCCCGTCGGTTAAACACTCGCACCGCTACGAACGGATCGCCCTGCCCTATTGGAAATCCGCGCCGCATATCCCCGATGATGTGACCAGCCTTGGCCAATACCGCTGGGACCCGCTGCCGCATGGCGATGCCCCGCTGACATGGCTGACCGGCATGCGCACGATGACCACTGCGGGGGATGTGAACACACAGGTGGGCATGGCCAGCCATATCTATCTGGTCACTGAAAGCATGGTCGACAGCTATTTCTATTCGGCAGACTCCGAATTGCTGGTGGTGCCACAAGAAGGCCGGTTGCGGTTTTGCACCGAACTGGGCGTGATTGATCTGGAGCCCAAGGAAATCGCGATCCTACCGCGGGGATTGCTTTACCGCGTCGAAGTTCTTGACGGGCCTGCACGCGGGTTCGTTTGCGAAAACTATGGTCAGAAATTCGAACTGCCCGGGCGCGGTCCCATCGGTGCAAACTGCATGGCAAACCGGCGCGATTTCAAAACACCCGTGGCCGCGTTCGAGGACCGCGAAACGCCGTCCACCGTGACCATCAAATGGTGCGGCCAGTTTCACGAAACCCACATCGGGCATTCGCCCCTCGACGTGGTCGCATGGCACGGTAATTACGCGCCGGTGAAATATGATCTGCGCACCTATTGCCCGGTCGGCGCGATCCTGTTCGATCACCCTGATCCGTCGATCTTTACCGTGCTGACCGCCGCATCAGGCGTGGAAGGCACCGCAAACATCGACTTTGTTTTGTTTCGCGAACGCTGGATGGTGGCCGAAGATACCTTTCGCCCGCCGTGGTACCACAAGAACGTCATGTCCGAACTCATGGGCAACATCTATGGCCAGTATGACGCCAAACCAAAGGGGTTCATCCCCGGCGGCATGTCCCTGCACAACATGATGCTGCCCCACGGGCCGGATAAAAACGCCTTTGAAGGCGCATCGAACGCGGATCTCAAGGCGGAAAAGCTCGACAATACCATGAGCTTCATGTTCGAAACCCGTTTCCCCCAGCACCTGACCGAATTCGCAGCCAAAGAAGCGCCGCTTCAGGACGATTATATCGACTGCTGGAGCGACATCGAAAAGAAATTCGACGGCACGCCGGGTAAGAAGTAAGGGTTGATGGCTGGAAAAGTCCATTTCTCCACCGCACCGTAGGGCGGGGTTCACCCCGCCGCACCTACAAAGGATAAGCTATGACATTGATGACCTCTTGGGTAGAAAGCGCCAATAGCGCCGACACCGATTTCCCGCTCAACAACCTGCCCTATGGTGTGTTCTCGACCAACAGTCTCGAGGCGCGCTGTGGTGTGGCCATCGGCGATATGATCCTTGATATGGCCGCGCTGGAAGAAGAGGGCATTGTGACGCTGGCGGACGAAGCCGTGTTTGACGTGCCCTATTGGAACGACGTGATGGAACTGGGGCCGGACGCATGGGCCACCCTACGCGACCGCCTGACCGAGATGCTGACCACTGATTCTGCAGAACAGGCCAAGATCGCGCCCCATCTGGTGCCCCCGTCCGATGTGATCCTGCACATGCCGATGGTTGTTTCCGAATACACCGATTTCTATGCCGGTCGGCATCACGCCACAAATGTTGGCACGATGTTTCGCGGGGCCGAAAACGCGCTGCCGCCAAACTGGTTGCACATTCCCATCGGTTATAACGGGCGTGCCTCAACGGTGGTGCCATCGGGCACCGACATCATCCGCCCCAACGGCCAGTTGAAAGCGCCTGACGCGGACACACCGTCTTTTGGACCCTGCCAGCGTCTTGATATCGAACTGGAAATGGGGGCGATTGTCGGCACCTCTACCGACATGGGCCAACCCATCGGCGTGGCCGAAGCGGATGACATGATCTTTGGGTATGTGATCCTGAACGACTGGTCCGCCCGTGACATTCAGGCATGGGAATACCAGCCGCTCGGCCCCTTTCAGGCCAAGGCTTTCGCCACGTCGATCAGCCCTTGGATCGTCACCAAAGCCGCGCTGGAACCCTTCCGCACCTCCACGCCACCGCGCGACTTTGAACTTCTGCCGTATCTGCAAGAACCCGGCCCCATGCTCTATGACATCGACCTTAGCGTCATCATCGAACCTGAAGGCGGCGCACAGGAAGTTATCGCACGCACCAATTACAACGAGATGTATTATTCCGCGGCCCAGCAACTCGCGCATCACGCCTCTTCGGGCTGTGCGATGAACTCCGGCGATCTGCTGGGGTCGGGCACCATTTCGGGCAAAGAAAAATCCGAACGCGGCAGCCTGCTCGAACTCAGCTGGGGCGGTAAGGAGCCGATCACGCTGGCGGACGGCAGCACCCGCAGCTTCCTGAATGACGGGGATACGATGATTCTGACGGGCCACGCACAGGGCGACGGATATCGCATCGGCTTTGGTGCCTGCACCGGCAAAATCGCACCCGCCGTTAAGTTCCCCTGACGCCCGCCCCTTCATCTTGCCCTTAAACTCAATCCCGCGCTGACCCTACGCGCCCCATTCGAAAGAGACCCCCAATGGCAAAAGCATTCGCATCCCAAGGCGACATGTCCGAGAAAAAGATCACCTTTGATGAGGTGGGCCGCGACCTTTGGGCCTTTACGGCGGAGGGTGACCCGAACTCCGGCGTCATCATTGGTGACGACAGCGTGATGATCGTCGAAGCGCAGGCGACCCCGCGTCTTGCCGGCAAGGTCATCGAAAAGGTCCGCGAAGTGACGGACAAGCCGATCACCCACCTGGTGCTGACCCACTATCACGCGGTGCGGGTGCTGGGGGCCTCTGCTTACGGTGCCGATCAGATCATCATGTCTGATGTTGCGCGCGGCATGGTCGAAGAACGTGGGCAGGAAGACTGGGACAGTGAATTCCAGCGGTTTCCGCGCCTTTTCGAGGGTCATGAATCCATCCCCGGCCTGACCTATCCCACCACGACCTTCAGCGATTCAATGACTGTCTATCTGGGTAAACGCCGCGTCGATATCAAACACATCGGCCGCGCCCACACAGCTGGCGACGCCGTGATACACGTGCCAGACGAGAACGTAATGTTCACCGGTGACATCGTCGAAGACCACTCCGCCTGCTATTGCGGTGACGGGTATTTCGGCGATTGGGGCGGCACGCTAGACAGGATCATGGCCTATGATGTCGACGCGATTGCGCCCGGTCGCGGCGGTGCCCTGATCGGCAAGGACGCTGTTGCCCGCGCCATCGACTCCACCCGTGATTTCGTAAATAGCACCTATGCGCCCGCTGCCCGCGTGGCGGCACGGGGTGGGTCGCTCAAGGAAGCATGGGATGCCGTGCGCGCCGAATGTGACCCCAAGTTCAAAGATTATGCCATCTATGAACACTGCCTGCCCTTCAACGTTGCCCGCGCCTATGATGAAGCACGCGGCATCGCACATCCCCGCATCTGGACCGACAAGCGCGATCTGGAAATGTGGGCGGATCTGCAGGGCTAAGCGGCCCGCTACAGTCAAACGGGGGATTCGCCGTCCCCCGTCCTCACCGGAAGCCGCCGCGCCCGCGCGCGTGAAAACGCCATGCTGTGACGGTTGCATCATCCAGTTCGCGCCCGCCGTGCTGATCGGGGCACGCGCCGCGTTTCTCTTACATGTTTGTTCGGGAACGACATTGCGCGCGACACAAAGGGCGCAGGCGGGTTAGTTTACCCTATGTCGCGCCTATCCGGCCAAAACGGCCCCTCTGACAGTCGTGCAACTTCGACATGAGGCTGGAAATCACCCTGTTTAAGTTTACGTGACAGGGTTGACCTGAGGTCTCACTGTGTTTGACTGTGCAGGATGTTTCAGCCGAAACACAAGTATAATGGCGGATAAACCGCATCACCGACCGGTGGGCCCAAGGGACCGCTACAACAGAAGAGGAAGAATAATGAGTTTTTTGACACGTAACGGGAACCCTTTGCCGCAATCCGTTCTGGATTCTGCACAGGCCGCCAAAAAAGATCCGGTCAACCGCCGCGAATTTCTGGCCCTTGCCAGCGCCTTTGGTGCGACAACGGCAACCGCCTATGCGATGATCGGCATGCCCGCTCCTGCACAGGCCGCAGGCCATAAGGAAGGCGGCACCGTGCGCATGCAGCAAGAAGTGCGCGCCTTGAAAGATCCGCGTACCTATGACTGGTCGCAGATCGCCAACTTTTCCCGCGGCTGGCTCGAGTATCTCGCCATCTGGGAAAACGACGGTACCTTTACCCCTGCCCTGCTTGAAAGCTGGGAAATCAACGACGATGCCACCGAATACACATTGAACGTGCGCAAGGGCGTCAAATGGAACAATGGCGACGACTTTACCGCCGAAGATGTTGTGCGCAACATCAAGGGCTGGTGCGACAAGTCGCTTGAGGGCAACTCGATGGCGGGCCGCTTTGCCACGCTGATCGACGAAGCCACAGGTCAGGCGATCGAAGGCGCGATTACCGCAACTGACAGCCACACCGTATCGCTAAAACTGCCGGTGTCAGACATCACATTGATTCCGGGTATGGCCGATTACCCTGCCGCGATCACGCACAGTTCTTTTGATGCTGACAAGATGTTGGAAAACCCGATCGGCACGGGCGCTTACCTGCCGGAGTCACTGGAAGTTGGTGTAAAAGGTGTGCTGGTCAAGAACCCTGACCACACATGGTGGGGGACCGAAGTATACGGCGGACCCTACATCGACCGTCTGGAGTACATCGACTACGGCACAGACCCTTCCGCATGGATTGCCGCCGCCGAAGCCGAAGAAGTCGACGCATTCTATTCCATGGAAGGTGAATACATCGACATCATGTCCACGCTGGACGGCTGGGTCGAAAACTCCATCGCGACGGCTGCAACCATCGTGATCCGCCCCAACCAGCTGGCCGAAGTTGACGGCAAAAAGCCATATGAGGACAAGCGCGTCCGTCAGGCCATCGCAATGGCCGTCGACAACGAAGTGCTGCTTGAACTCGGCTATGCCGGTCGCGGCCTTGTGGCCGATAACCACCACGTCGGCCCGATGCACCCCGAGTTCGCGGAAATCCCTGCCCGCAAGATTGACCCCGCAGCGGCTAAGGCCCTGATGGACGAAGCGGGCATGGCCGATTACGAGCACGAATTGTTCTCGATCGACGATGCATGGCGTAAGGACACCACCGACGCGGTCGCGGCGCAACTGCGCGACGCAGGCATCAAGGTCAAACGGACAATCCTGCCCGGTTCTACCTTCTGGAACGACTGGACAAAATACCCGTTCTCCTCGACCAACTGGAACGCGCGTCCACTGGGTGTCCAGATCTGGGCATTGGCCTATCGCTCGGGTGAGGCTTGGAATGAATTCGGTTGGGCAAATGCCGAATTTGACGCCCTGCTGAAAGAAGCCTTGGCCACTGCCGACGTCGAAAAACGTCGCGAGATCATGGCAAAGGGTGAAGCGATGATTCAGGACGAAGGCGTGACGATCCAGCCATACTGGCGGTCGCTGTATAACCACACCAAAGAAGGTCTGGTTGGCGCGGGTCACCACATCGGCTTTGAATACCATCCTGCGCGGATGGCCTGGACCTAAATCAGGTTTAAATATTTCGGAAAGGGGCTGCGCATTGCGCGGCCCTTTTTCATGAGGCTACGCGCCTGCTGCGTCAAAGCCAGTCGGGTACGCGGCCAAGCGGATAGTGGACGGCACGGTGCAAAAGCTGCATCACCGCGTTTCGGCTGGTGCCGCTGCCGCGCAGGGCCAGACAAACCGGCTTTACCGCATCATTCATCGCGGCCACCAACGCCTCGTCAGACAACTCGGATCGCGTGATCTTGCCGAACCACGCTTCTTCTAGGATCAGATCCTCGATCAGCGGATCAATGACGGCACCGCCCCCACCGGGGTAACGGTAATAGCCCACGCCGCCGCGCTTGCCCATCCGTCCCTCGGCCACCATGCGCGGCAGGATCGGCACGGCCCTTTCAGGGTCCCGCGCCAAAACCTTTTCCAACCCCAGTAGATCCTGCGCCTCGCAAGGCCCCATACCATAGCCCCAAGCGCACAGCGCTTCGTCCAGCTCCCAAGGGTTTGTATGATGAAACAAAAGATGCTCGCCCGCCTGCCAGAACGCATCTTGCACGGCCTGTTCGGCCTTTGCTGCTGTCATCGACCGGTTTCTAGAAACTGGTGTTTTGCGACCGCCGCCAACAAAGTGTTCAGCGACGACCCCACTGTCCGGTTGGCCGTATCGACCTGTGCGTCAGCGCGGGCATAAAGGGGCGTGCGCGCCTGCAACAGATCCTTGAGATGCGCCATCGCGGCAGGGTTACCCTGCATCGGGCGATGATCGCCCTGCCCGCGCACACGTTGCATATGCTCGGCAGGGCTGGTCCTGATCCAGACGGTGTGGAACCGCTCCAGCAGATGGGCAAAGGTGTCCTCTTCTGTGACGATCCCGCCTGCGACGGCCAAAACCATCCGGTCATGGCGTGCACTGACCCGCTCCAGCGCCTCGGCCTCCAGCTTGCGGTATCCGACCTCACCATAAAACGCCATCACCTCGGCCAATGGCATATCTGCCGCCTCTTCGATCTCGCGGTTCAATTCGACAAACGGGATGCCCAGCGCCTCCCCAGCCCGTGCGCCGAGCGTAGATTTGCCCGCCCCGCGCAACCCGATCAAACAAATGCGGCCCGCCCGCAGAAGGCGCGGGTTTTGCGGGGCCAACATGCTGCACACCTGTTGCTGAACCTCTTCGGGTGCCTGATGATATAGGGCCGCGACCCGCAAGACGTCATGATCGAGTGGGGTCTGTTCAGTCAGCAGCGCCTCGATGCGTACATCGAGCGCGCTTGCCACACGTTGCAGCAAGAGCACCGAAATATTGCCTTCGCCCGCTTCAAGCTGCGCCAGATAGCGCGGTGATACCCCCGACATTTCGGACAGCACACGCCGTGACAACCCGCGCTGCTTGCGCAGGGTCGCAACCTTTCCTGCCAATGTCTGGATCAGTTTCGCTCCTGCGTCCAACGGCTCGGGCGCTGGCGTTTGCACCACTTTGCCAACCGGCTGGCTCATTGTGCTCCCTGCCTCCCGACCTGATCGTGATGTTTATTCCGCACGGATCAGCGGCTCGATCACGCGGCGCATGTAGTCCGGCGCACTTTGGCTTTTGAACTGGTCGGCGATGGTGAAGACGCAAGTAAAACTGCCCTCGAAACACAACACATCGTTTTGCGACGCATTGACCGCAAAGGTGATCGACTTGTTTCCCAGCTTGGTCGGGAAGGTATCGCACATCAAAGTGTGGCGCGGGGTCACGGGGCTGCGAAAATTCAGCTCCATCCGCACAAAGGGTGTGCCGACGTTGCGGTCGACCTCCATCTGGAACCATCCTTCGCCGTCAAAGTGTTTTTCCCACCACGCGTTGATGGCATCCAGTGCGAAATACGGCAACCGTGCCGTATAGGCGATGCGCGCAGGGTCGCAATCGCCCCATGTCACATTGATCGGATGGATAAACGGCGCGCTCATTCAATAGGTCTCCACATGGTAACGGCCGTCTTCACGCATGGCGTCGCGCAGGGCGGTCCATTGCTGCCCCATGCTTTCCGCGATCGAGGTCAGAGCAAGCTCCACCCCCTCTTCCATCCCGCGCAAACCGCAGATGTAGATATGGGTTTTCCCGTCTTGCAGGATCTCCGCGATGCTGTCCTGTTCGGCGATCATGCGGTCTTGCACATATTCCTTGTCCTGATCCGGCATCCGGCTGAAGACTAGATTTTTCTTCAGCAAGCTGTCGGGAATCTTCTTGAGCGGCCCGAAATAGGGCAGGCTTTCAGGCGTGCGTGCGCCAAAGAACATGGTCATGCCACCCGTCGCGCCACTACGCTGGCGTTGCATGGTAAAGGCCCGCATAGGCGCCGATCCGGTGCCGGTACAGATCAACAAAAGATGCGCGTCAGGGATCGAGGGCAGCAGGAAGGTCGCGCCAAACGGGCCGGTAACGTCGACGCTCGCCCCGATTTCCAGATCACACAGAAAGTTCGAGGCAAGCCCGTGTTCTTCCCGTTTCACCGTCAGCGAAATGTTGTGATATCCGGGGCGCTCGCCATCTCGCGGGCTTGAGATGGAATAGAGCCGCGGCAGATGGGCATTGCCATCGGCATCAGTGCCGGGCGGGATGATCCCGACGGATTGCCCTTCGAGCACCGGAAACGGCAGCGCACCGGGGTCAAGAATAATGTGGCGCACGTCGTGATCAGGATCATCCGTCAGGCGATAGTTGCCCTGCACCTTCATGCGCGCAGGCTTGCCCAGATTATACATGTTGATCGCAGGTTTACCGGCTGAGGCAGGCGCACGTGCTTTGCCCCCCGCGCCTTTATGCGCTTCGTCCAGCAAGGCGGCGATCGGGTCTGCCACGTCGTTTTCGGGCGCAACCTCGATGTCTTCCTGCTCGGGCAGCTCTTCCATCTCGTATTGCTGCTCCAGCGTATAAGGCTCTGCCACTACGCGCCATTCGTCGATGGAACCGGTCGGGCAGACCGGAATGCAGTCCATACAGAAATTGCAGATATCAGCGTTCACCACGACATTGTTGTCATCATGTTCAATCGCGCCAATGGGGCAGGTCATTTCACAGGTGTAACACCGGATGCAAATCTCGGGATCAATCAGATGCTGTTTGACAGGTTTGTTCATGCGTGGCGGTCTTTCAGGATAAGGTCCGGTACCATCATTGCATCAAACAACGCCTGACAGATACCCTGACACCCGGGGCAACCGACACACGGGCCCTGCAGGTTTTCCAGATCACGGGCCAGAGCCTGCGTGCGGGGGGCGTGTCCAATTGTGCGTTCTGCTTGCATGTCTGATCTCCGTCTCTAAGGGCAGGAAAAGCGTGGCCCCACCCGCTTTCACGGATAGGGCAATATCGTTACGCCATATGCAATTTCACATACTCATAATCGCCCGGCTTATTGTCGATGCCCACCTTGGGCGCTGCAATCCACGAGGCATATTTGCCCGGTTCGTAGCACGGTACCATCAACGACTGGATGTAATCGCCGTCTGCTTTGGTCGGCAGCCAGTTGTCGCGCTGCTGGTGCCATTCATCCGCCGAAATCACATCACCATCGGGGTTCACCGCCACGGTTGAAAACACACCGATCTGGCGGTGGAACCCTTCGTGCGGCAGTTTCAGTTGGAATTCGATACCGGACTTGGCGATCTGCTTGTTCCAGCGGCCCACACCACCAGCCGCATCGCGCACATAGTCATCGCGCAGACGCATGTTAATCGCCGTCAGCGCCGGTACATCTTCGGTCAGGATCTTACCATCCTTGATCGAGGTGACGGCATAGGTGTCATCCTTAAGCTGATGATCGTCGTCAATCCGCTGCTCCATATAGCGGCCCTTGATTCCGTAGTTGAAAGCATTGGCAGCATTGGTCGATACTTCCTGCCCGAACAGATCAAGCGACAGCGTGTAGTGCAGGTTCAGCTTTTTCTGGATCGTCGGCAGGTCGATGACACCAAGATCACGGATCTTGTTAATGTCGTAGGGGTCTGTGATGCCGTGCTTGTTCATTGCCTCAAGCGTGGCCTGAATGGTGCGGCCCACACCGGTTTCGCCCACAAACATGTGGTGCGCTTCTTCGGTCAGCATGAAACGGCATGTGCGCGACAGCGGGTCAAAGCCGGATTGTGCCAGGCTTTCCAGCTGCATCTTTCCATCGCGGTCGGTGAAATAGGTGAACATGAAGAACGACAGCCAATCCGGCGTTTCCTCATTAAAGGCACCCAACATGCGCGGCGCATCTTCGTCGCCTGAGGAGCGGACCAGCAGGTCGTTCGCTTCTTCACGGCCATCGCGGCCAAAGTATTTTTGCAGCAGATAAACCATCGCCCAAAGGTGGCGACCTTCTTCGACGTTTACCTGAAACAGGTTACGCATGTCGTAGAGTGACGGCGCGGTGAGGCCAAGGAACCGCTGCTGCTCGACCGACCCTGGCTCTGTGTCGCCCTGAATAACGATCAAACGCTTGAGCATGTTGCGGTATTCGCCCGGCACTTCCTGCCACGCAGGTTCGCCCAAGTGTTCGCCCATCGGAATTTTGCGGTCTTCGACAGCAGGGGCCAGCAGAACACCCCAACGGTATTCGGGCATTTTCACATAATCGAATTTCGCCCAGCCTTTGGGATCTACGCTGACAGCGGTGCGCAGATAGACCATGGATTCCTGAAAGTTCTGCGGGATCAGGTCATTCCACCAGTTGATGTAACCGGGGTGCCATTTTTCCAGCGCTTTCAACACCTTCTTGTCTTCGGACAAGCCCACGTTATTCGGGATTTGCGTGTCGTAGCTTACGTTGATCAGATCAAGCATTCGTGTTCTCCTTGTCATGGCGGGGTGAACCCCGCCCTACCTCATGCCGTAGGGCGGGGTTCACCCCGCCACCACGTTTTATACACGTTCCATGTTGTACTTGCCGCGTACGCCTGTGCCGTAGCGTTGCAGCGCACCTTCTTCGCCAACCGCGTTGGGACGCTGGAAAATCCAGTTTTGCCATGCGGTCAGGCGCCCAAAAATGCGGGTCTCCATCGTTTCTGGTCCGGCAAAGCGCAGGTTGGCTTCCATCCCGGTCATCGCATCAGGGCTAAAGCTTGCGCGTTCCTCCATGAACAGACGCACCTCATCTTCCCAATCGATGTCATCGTAGGCGTAAGTGACCAGACCCATCTCGTCAGCGGCATCGGCTTCGAGCGGCTCACCGATGGAGGATTTCAGCTTTTCCACCTGCTCTGGCGTGCCTAGGAAACGGGTTTCCAGACGGGTGAGGTCATTGCTCATGGGATAGGTGCCGAAGTTGCCGTCGGTCATCGTCACGGTCGCCAGATGACGATTATCGCCGTCAAACTCCTCAAGCATCATGTAGCTGCGGTCGACCGCCCAAAGCAGTTCGGCCAGTGGTCCGGCAAAGCATGAGCCGTGCTCAACAATCGCAACCAGCGAGCGCGAGGTCATATCAATGCGTTTCAGCAGGCGCTTCCAGTATTGCAGCACTTCATTGGCCAGCCAGTGGTCTTTGTTGGCAAGCAACAGTGCCTCATGCGCGACCAGTAATTCAGGATCACCTTGCGTCTGGAATTCGATCAGCCCCATCTCTTTTTCGTTGTTGCGCAGGTCCAGGATCGCATCGTCCAGTTCTCGCGCACAGCGCAGCATCCAGCTTGCGTCACCTTCTGCCGTAAAAGCATTCATGTCTGCGGGGGCAGCCGCGCCCGGCCCTTTGATCGTGATGGTTGCGCGCATTTCCTTACGGTGGAATGCGACTTCTACCGTGGAGTAGTTCACGCCATTCTCGGAAAAACTGCGGCTGATAGGCGTCAGTTCGATGCCTTTCTCAACATCAGCCTTGGCAGAGCTTGCCGCCAGTTCCTGCGCCCGCTCCGCAACTTTCTCGTCAAACGAAGAATTCGGGAAGACTTCATCGACCAATCTCCAGTCCCGCGCGCGCTTGCCCTTCACGCCCTCTTCGATGGAGCAGAATACATCTGCCAGATCGCGGCGCACTTTGCGTTTATCCGTGACGCGGGTCAGCCCCCCGGTGCCGGGCAAAACGGCAAGCAGCGGCACTTCCGGCAGCGCGACAGATGACGTCGAATCATCCGTCAGCATCAGGTGGTTGCACGCCAGTGCCAGTTCGTATCCGCCACCTGCACAGGCCCCCTTGATCGCGCAGATATAGTTCTGTCCGCTGTCTGCCAACGCCGCTTCGTAGGTGTTGCGCGTCTCGTTCGTGAACTTACAAAAGTTGACCTTGTGGCTATGAGCAGCGCCACCCAGCATGCGAATATTCGCACCAGCGCAAAAGACCTTATCCTTGGCCGAGCGCATGACCACGACCTTCACTTCAGGGTGTTCGAACCGCATTCGCTGCACCACATCGGCCAGCTCAATATCAACACCAAGGTCGTAACTGTTAAGCTTCAGCTCATACCCGTCAAACAACCCGCCCTTTTCATCGACATCCATCGAAAGCCACGCAATCGGGCCATCGTATTCGACCTTCCAGTGGCGGTATTTCGATGGGTCGGTTTGAAAATCGATAACCTTGGTCATGAAAGCTCCTAAAGATCGCAAACGGATTATTACGTACTATAATTCATGCAGAATTAAGACCAAGCCGGATACTTTGGCCGATTTAGAAATTTAGCTGCACTATAGTGCTACTATCTACCGTCCAGATTGCACCGCACCTGCGCGACATGGACCATTACACTATCCGGCAAGACACCCAGAATCGGCTGATCAATCGCATATTCCTGCAAGTGCCCCTCGACCATGTTGCAAAGCCGCTGTGCGGCGCGGGGGCGTCGCATCCGCACCTTCAGGCGTGCATTTGCCAACTGGATCAGCGCTTGTACCATGTCGCGCTCGGCGGTGCCCTTCGGCGTCTGCAACCAGACGGCTTCAAGCACCTCATGGCATTCCCAGTAATATCCCGCGTCGAGATAGATCAGCCCTGCACGAAATGCCGCCGTATGCTGCAAATCAGCCGCGGGCATGCCTTCCAGCACAGTATCTTTAATGGCATCGAACCAATCTTCCGGGTGGCGCATGTTTTGCCCGGGCACATAGGCATAGGGCGGCACCGGAATGGCGTCTGACCGGTCAGGCAAACGCAACTTCTTGCTGTTCCAACCGCCACAAACGGGCGCAAAATTCACTGATTTCTGCCAGTGTCGCATCAGCTTGTTCCAGATGCGGAGCATGGCCACAGCCGTCTAGGATCAGCGTTTCAACCGGTGAATAAATCCGCGTTTCGATCTCATCGATCTGCGCCAATGTGCCATAAGGATCGTCGCGCCCCTGAATGGCCAGCACCGGAATGCGCAGATGATCAATCGCATCTGCGACGTTCCATTTGGCAAAGGCCGGATCGGTCCACGCGTCGTGCCAGCCGTGAAAGGCCACATCGACGTTGGCGTGATAATTCGCCAGCTTGCTCCGCAAATCCCCGTCGACGTAAGCCTTGCCTGCCGCGCGGATCGCCGCCAAACTGTCGGCTTCGGTAAAGAAATGCGGCGCGATCAAAATCAACCCGCGCACGCGCATGTCAGACACCGAACCGGCATAAAGCGTAGCAATCGTCGCCCCGTCCGAATGGCCCAGCAGCACCGCCTGTTTGATCCCCGCAGCGTCCATGACTGCGCCCAAATTATCCTCGGCCTCGCGGGTCATGTAATCAAGCGGACGCGGCAGGCTCACCGGATCGGATGCACCGTAGCCCGCCCGCGAATAGGCAAAAACGCCAAAACCTGTGGCATCGGCTAAGGCTTGCGGCACGTCTTTCCATTGCGCGACTGACCCCAACCCTTCGTGAAGCAACACCAGTGTCGGGGCCTGATCTGGTGATGGTCCCCAACAGGCATACTCCAGCGCCGTGCCGTTCACCTGCACCCGATCTTGTGGGGCGTCCGACCATGTGATCGCCATCACTGTTCCTCCCGCAGTTTAAATCGCTGGATTTTACCCGTCGCGGTTTTGGGCAGCTCCGCAACGCCTTCGATCCAACGGGGGTATTTCCACAGCCCGATTTTTTCTTTCACATGGACCTTCAGTTCCTCCATCAACGTTTGATCCACCTCGCCCGTTTGAACAACGATATACGCTTTGGGTTTTTCCAATCCGTCCGCATCGCGCTGCGCAACGACGGCCGCTTCCAGCACGCGGGGATGATCAACCAGGGCGCTTTCAACCTCGAACGGCGACAACCAGATGCCTGAAACCTTGAACATGTCGTCGGTGCGGCCACAATATACCAGCCGCCCGTCCTCTCGGCGTTCGTATTTGTCGCCGGTGCGGGTCCAGACCCCCTCAAACGTGCTGCGGCTTTTGTCGCGCTGGTTCCAATAACAATTCGCCGCCGAGGCACCGTTGACCAGCAATTCACCTACCTCGCCCGCAGCGACCTCTTCACCCTGTTCATCCACCAGGCGCAGCTCATACCCCGGAACCGCCACGCCAGACGTGCCATGCACGATGTCATCCGCGCGGTTGCTTAGAAAGATATGCAACATCTCGGTCGAACCGACACCGTCAAGGATCCCGACGCCGGTATGGGTCTCCCAGCGCTTGCTTACATCTTCGGGCAGGGCTTCACCGGCAGAGATGCAGATGCGCAGCGGAGATTGCGGTGCGCCGCTTTGATCCATCTGCGCGACCATCGCGGCAAAAAGCGTCGGCACACCGCAAAAGATCGTGGGTTGGTGCGCATTAATCGTGTCGATCATGCCGACCGGCGTCGGTCTGCCGGTGAACAGGACGCTGGTGGCACCGACCGACAACGGAAATGTCATTTCATTACCCAGCCCATAGGCAAAGAAAAACTTGGCGGCGGAAAGCACCACATCGTCTTCGCGAATGCCCAGCACCCGCGCGCCATATGTGTCCGCCGTGGCCTGTAGGGCCGAATGGATGTGCACAACACCCTTGGGCTGCCCTGTCGAGCCAGAGGAATAGAGCCAAAATGCGACCTCGTCCCTGCTAACGGCCATCGTTTCAAGGACAGGCGCGCCTTTGATAAACGTGTCGAAGGATGCCATCCCCTCAGGCGTGTCCCCGATGAAAACCACCTGCCGGATATAGGGGTTGTCGGCAACTGCGGGGGCAACAACATCCCAAAGCGGGGCAGAGACAAAAAGGATCGCGGCGCGACTGTCCCGCAGGATCACGTCATACACAGGAGTGGCCAGCAGGGTGTTCAACGGCACCGGCACGACGCCACATTTCAGCGCGCCCCAAAAGATCTGCGGGAATTCGATTTGGTCCAGCACCAGAACCGCGGCGCGTTCTTCGGGGCGGATGCCCGCGGTGGACAATGCCCCCGCCACCTGCCCCGCGCCTTGCGCCATCTGCGCATAACTCAATGTGCGACCGGTTTCGGCCTCGATATAGGCCGTCTTGGCCCCGCGCCCTTCGGTCATGTGGCGATCAACAAAATGATGCGCCGCATTGGCGTGACTGGATAGCATTGGACCCTCCCCTTTTTGCAACATTGTGCAGCTAGACGGGGCAGAGGCAACATCCCTGCTGCGCGAATGCATTTTAATGCAGTGCGGCTTAATCCGGCAGCAGAAACAAGGTGATCGCTGGAAAGGCCACAAGGATCACAACGCGCACCAGGTCGGACCCGACAAAGTACATCACGGCGCGATAGGTTTGGGTCATCGGTGTTTCACGATCCATCGAGTTGATGATGAACAGGTTCATACCCACGGGCGGCGTAATCAACCCGACCTCAACCACGATCAGGACAAGGATGCCGAACCAGATCGCCACATGTTCCGCCGACATGCCAAAATCCATCGCCATGATAACGGGAAAGAAGATCGGCACGGTCAGCAGGATCATCGACAAGCTGTCCATAAGGCAGCCAAAAATCACATAGAAAACAAGGATCACGCAGAGGACCAGCAACGGCGAAAACCCCTGTTCTACCACCCAACCGGCCATGAACTGTGGCACGCCCGACAAGGCAAGGAAGCCGTTATAGAACGCGGCCCCCAGCACGATGAAAAAGATCATACCGGTGGTGCGCGCGGTGCCGAGCAAGCTTTCGCCCAGAACTTTCCAGTTCAGGCTGCCCGCCATAAGCGCCGCCAGTCCGGTGCCCGCCGCGCCGATGGCAGATCCTTCGGTGGGGGTGAACCAACCCGCATAAATGCCGCCGACAACGACGATAAAGATCGTCAGAACCGGCCAGCAATCGGCCAGCGCACGAAACCGTTCGGCCATCGGAATGGGCGCACGGGTGCCCGCCGCATCAGGATGCAAACGCACATAGAGCGAGATCGTCAGAATATATCCAAGTGCCGCCAGAATACCGGGCACAAATGCCGCGAGGAACAGCTTGGCGATGTTTTGTTCGGTCAGGATGGCATAGATCACAAGGATCACCGAGGGCGGTATCAAGATGCCAAGCGTCCCGCCGGCGGCCAGTGTCGCCGTTGAAAAACCGCCCGAATAGCCGTAGCGTTTCAGTTCGGGCAGGGCGACCTTGGACATGGTCGCCGCCGTGGCCAATGACGATCCGCAAATCGCGCCAAAGCCTGCACAGGCCCCCACCGCCGCCATCGCAACCCCGCCACGCCGGTGGCCCAAAAAACCCTCGGCCGCTTTGAACAGCGCTTGGGACATGCCTGACAGGGTCGCGAATTGCCCCATCAACAGGAACATCGGAATGATGCTCAGAGAATAGCTTGAGAAGGTCGTGTAGGTTTCCGATTTCATTTTTGCCAGCAATGGCGTGGGGTTGCCGCCCATGGCGAAATACCAGCCGCCAAAACCGCAAAGCAACATGGCAAGGCCGATAGGCGCGCGCAAAAACACCATGATCAGCAGGACAGGAAAGGAATAAAAGCCCAGTTCGAGGTTGCTCATCTCAGTGCTCCCCATGTTCGGAAGGCAGGATGTTGCGATCGCCCAGCGCCTCGGCCAGTCGCACAAACGCGCAATAGACCCCGACGACACAGGCAACGAGCCCCGCAGCGGTGCTTGCCGCATAAGCCCACCAGACCGGAAACTGCAAAAACAACGTGGTTTCGCCATTGCCCAGATAGCGCAACATGCCCTCGTACAAACGCCAAACGATCAAAATGATTGTGGCGCTCAGCACCACCTCCCAAAAGGCCGCGATCCAACGGTTCACCCTGCCCGACAGCATGGAGGTAAACACATCAACCGTCGCATGGGCCCCGTAGAACTGGCAGACTGGCAAGAAAGAGAAAATAGCAAATGCGACCCCCGCCTCCAGCACTTCGTAGCTGCCGTTGATTTCGCCGATGCCTGTGTTCAGCATCCACTGGGAAAAGCCAGTGAGCGACGTGTCGAAAAAATCGTTGTGAAAGAACTTGTTCAAAGACCGACCCAGGATTGACAGCGTGGTCAATACAATCAGCACAATCAGAACAATCCCTCCGGCCAAAGCGGTCAGACGGGCAAGAGACTGGACAGCGCGGTGCATGGGGTACTCACTTATCATAGAAAGACCTGCGCCAGCCCGAAGCCGCCGCAGGTCGATAGGCAGGATTAACGCTTACTTGTCGTAAGCTTCCATCAAGGCTTTTGCTTCGTCGATCAGCGCCTGACCGTCGATGCCTTTGCTGTTCATATCCGCGACCCATTCGTCATAGATCGGCTGCGCCGCGTCGCGCCATGCCTGAACGTCGTCACCGCTGACGGTTACGATGTTGTTGCCACGATCCACGGCAAGTTGACGTGCAGGGCCGTCGCTGTCGGACTGGGTACCACCAGCAAAGATCGAGAATTCCAGACCGGAATTGTCGTCGATCACCTTTTGCAGATCAGCCGGCAGACCTTCGTAGCGCGCCTTGTTCATCGCCAGAACAAAGGTCAGCACATAAAGCGCGTTGCCTTCGAACTCTGTATGGTTCGACACCAGCTCTGGCACTTTCAACGCGGCCGTTACTTCCCATGGAATGGTTGTGCCGTCGATCACGCCTTTGGACAGACCTTCAGGCACCGCAGGAACGGGCATGCCGACAGGTGTTGAGCCGACTTTTTCCAGCAGCTGGTTCGCCAGACGCGACCCCCCACGGATTTTCAGCCCCTCCATATCGGAGGGTGTTTTCACCTCTTTGTTAACATGAATCATGCCGGGGCCGTGAACCCATGTGCCCAGAATGTGCACGTCTTTGAATTCATCGTCTTTCATGTGCTTTTCAAACATCTGCCAATAAGCAGAGGATGCGGCACGCGCATTGGTCATGATGAACGGCAGCTCGAAAACTTCGGTGCTTGGATAGCGACCCGGCGTATAGCCGACAACTGTCCAGACGATATCTGCCACGCCGTCGATTGCCTGATCCATCAGCTCTGGTGGCTTACCGCCAAGTTGCATGGAAGGGTAACGCTCGATCTTGATCCGACCTTCGCTGGCGGCTTCAACCTTGTCCGCCCAGACATCCAGCACAAGCTTAGGCACATTGGCCTGCGGTGGCAGGAACTGGTGCATGCGCAACGTTACTTCTTGCGCCATAGCAGTCGTGGTCATCAGGGTCGCAGCGACTGCCGCGCCGGCAATCCCCATCAATGTTCTGCGTAAAATCATAGTCTTCTCCCATTTTTCGGTGTGCCACCCGTGTGATCGGGTGATCAGATTCGTTATTCCAAAGCAACCAGACAACAGTTGCCCCCCGCCGTCAATCAACGCCAAGTAGATCAGCCGCGCATCGGAAGTTTATAAAGGCGGCAAAAATATGTAACCATCAAGCGTCTTTATCCCAGAAATCCGAAGGAATTTCGCCCCGTTCAGAACAAGGCATAGCCGGTTATGCCAAACAGTCACCCCAAGGGGCGGTTGACGGTTCGATGGGGGTATCTACGGGATAAATGGTGGCGTTACCTGGATTTGAACCAGGGACCTAACGATTATGAGTCGTTCGCTCTAACCAACTGAGCTATAACGCCGTCGCCGCGTCGATTAAGCCAGCCCCAAGGCGCGGTCAAGCCCAAAACCTCGATGTTTGTAACGGCAGCCCTGCTTTCTGGTGACAAATTTGGATGTCAGGCGCATCCTAATGCCGTTTCCCTGCCCCAATCTGGCCCGAAAACTGCGGTTTAACGCGCGGATCAGCGCCTGAACACACAGCCAGAGGACCGGCCATGCCCACAGATATCTCCGCGGAATTTCCTGATATTTCGGCACATCAATTGCCCGTCACACGAAATGGCTTTGCGCGCGCGCTCAAACCGGCAGAGCAGATGTTGATCGTATTGACCCTTGGCATCGGTTTGCTCGCATTCATCCTTGCCCAGATCGCGGGGCAAGCGGTGGCATGGAATGCTTTCCTGATCAGTTTCGCGCCAAGTCTGGGGTTGGTCATGCTGGGTTGCTTTGTGCGGGTCCGGCGCGACATGCCCCGCGCGGCGATGGCGGCCATCGGCACCGGCATCTACATCGGTTTTTCCGGCGTTATTGCCATTCTGATCTATCTGCGTTTCCCATTCGACACCCCCATGATCGACACCCGGTTGATGGCATTTGATGCGGCCCTGTTCGGTTACAGCTGGGACGGCTTCACCAGCGCCATGGCCGCCTATCCCGCTTTGGGCAAAGCCATTGGTGCGATCTATGGCACCTCGCTGGCGCAGTTGTTTGTGGTGATCTTTATTCTCAGCTTTCTTGGACGGCTGGTCGATCTGCATCGCCTGTTGATCACAGGGACCCTATCGCTCTTGCTGGCAGTGGCGTTTTGGTGGGTCTGGCCCAGTATCGGCCCTTCGGCCTATGTCGCGCTTTCGCCGGACGTCGAAACCGCGCTCGGACTGGTCCATGGTCAAGCCGAAGGCAACCGCCTGATGCATCTGGCCACCACGGGTGTTCCGCTTATTTCACCGGAAGTGATCATGGGCACCATCGCCTTTCCGTCTTATCACACGGTCATGCTGTGCCTCTCAGTCGGATTCGTCTGGGGCACGTGGGCGTTCTGGCCGATGTTGATCTTGAACCTCGGCATGCTGCCGGCGATTCTGTCACATGGCGGTCATCACGTCAGCGACATGCTTGGCGGATTTGTGGCCTTCGCGATTGCGTTCTTGATCGCAGTCAAGCTGGTGGCGCGCCGCACTTGATGCGATGGATTTAATGCGCGGGAGCCTTGACCACGTCCAGCAGACTGCGCCCGCCATCCACCACCAGAACCTCTCCGGTCATGAAGCTGGAGCTGTCAGCGGCAAGGTATTGCACAGTATCGCACAGCTCGTTCGGGGCGGCGATCCGGCCCAAGGGCGTGTGACTGCGGATATCTTCCCGCCATTCCCGGTTCTCCGCCACAGATGCGCGCAGCGACCCGCTCATCACCGATCCGAATGAAATCGCGTTCACGCGAATGCGGTGGGGGGCCAATGTCAGCGCCATGGAGCGTGTCATCTGTTGCACCGCACCGGCAGCAATCGAATACCCCATCAGTTCGGGCTGAATCTGCTGTGCGGCAATCGAACTGAAGTTGATGATGGAACCGACCTGCCCTTCGGTTTGCGCTTCGGCCTGTTTCATCATGCGTTTGGCGACATATTGCGACAGATGCAGCGCGGTCATCAGATTCTGATCCAGCAGGCTTTGCACTGATGTGTCTTCGACATCCAAGGCATCCGTCGGCAGGATCTGACGCGACGCATTGACCAGAACATCGACCTGATCAAAGGCATCAATCGTCGCTGACACCAGATTGGCAATCGTCAGCCGCTGGCGCAAATCACCAGCAAACGTGCGGATATTGCCGTCTTCGGGTGCTGTGCCGAATTCCTCGACCAGCTTTTTCTCGTGGGCGTCGGCGCACATCACATTCGCGCCCTTGTCCGCCATGTGACGCGCCACGGCGAGGCCAATGCCATTGGCCGCCCCCGTCACAATCACCGTTTTACCTTTGACCGCGAAAGACATCGACGTGCCCCCTTATCCCCTGCGCCGCACCCTGATGGGTCGCGCGGCATGAAACAGCTTAAAGCGCGCATCACCCCCGATTTCGGTGACCTGGACAAAGCGCGTCTTCAGCTCCGCCTCATAGGGCAAATGACGATTCGCAACCATCCAGAGCCCGCCACTCGGCGACAATATGCGTGCCGCCGCACTTACAAATGCCTGCCCGATCTGCGGTTCCGCTGCGCGTCCTTGATGGAAGGGCGGGTTCATCACAACCGCATCCACCCGATTTGGGGGCTGCCAGTCTGTTGCATCCGCCCAATGGAATTCGGCGCGTTCATCGGTGACATTGCGGCGCGCACATTCCAGCGCCAGATGTCCGGCTTCGACCAGATGCACATGGGTCACGGCAGGGCGCGTCAAAACATGCGCCGACAGAAATCCCCAACCGGCCCCCAGATCGACAACCGTCCCGCTCAGTTTTTCCGGCAGGGCATCGACCAACAAGGCCGATGCCAAATCCACGTCATCCGCAGAAAACACCCCCGGACCGGTCCAGAAACCGCCCGCAGTCTGCGATGGCCCTTCCGCCCAGTCGGCAAAGAAATCCGCAGCCGGTTCGGAAATCCAGAACAGCTTGCCGTGCGCTTTGGAGATTGGACCATTCACCGTCACACGGGCGCGCATCTGCTTTAAAAAGGAATCCGCGCCGTCCGTCTTTTGCCCATCAATCACAATGATGCCATCCGTCACCGCACAGGCTTGCGCGATCAGCGTGCGCGCTTCCGCCTTGGCGCGGGGCAGACAGACAATCGCAGCGGCGTAGGGGCCGGCCGGTGCATGACTTACCGTATATCCACGGGCTTCCCAACTGTCGTGAAACGGCTTGAAATCATGGATGATATCGCAGCGTTCGATGTCCAGACCGCGCAAATCCGCGTCAATCGGTGCCCGAAACACCGCGATACGCCCTTCGGCGGGCAGATCAAGTCCACCGCCGTTCAGCGCCAGTTGCAACCGAGCGTCAATCACGTGTTATTCTTCTTTTCCCGTGGCGCGTCGCTGCGCACTGTTCTTCTTTTTCTGTTGCGCGTTACCGCGCACCACTCTTTTCTACTGTCGCGCAACCGCGCACTATTTTTGTTTCACCGCTGCGTTACCGCGCACTATTCTTCTTTTTCCATAGTGCATTGCAGCGGGTGCTGGTGGCGGCGGGCGAAATCCATCACCTGTGCCACTTTAGTCTCTGCAATTTCGTGGCTAAAGACGCCGACAACCGCCAGCCCCTTTTTATGCACGGTCAGCATAATCTCGAAGGCCTGCGCGTGGTTCAGGCCGAAAAAACGTTCCAGCACGAGAACGACAAATTCCATTGGCGTGAAATCGTCGTTCAACAACATCACCTTGTACAAAGGAGGCCGTGCTGTCTTGGGTTTGGTTTTGGTCAGCAGTCCGGTATCGTTTTCGTCGTCCGAACGGTCTGCCATCATGAAATCATCAAGGCGCATTTCTGCTCCGGCGGGTTTGAGTGAACGATTGTGAGTCGCGAGAGCCGTTATATAACCCGATAACCGATTTATGAAAGAGGTATGCAACAAATGAGCGTCACACTTAGCACAATCGGGTTGGATGCCGACGATACACTTTGGCACAACGAACGCTTCTTTGCCCTGACGCAGGAGCATTTCGCAGGGCTGCTGCAGGATCATACCGACAAGGATCACCTGATGACACGGCTGCTGGCAGCAGAGCGCCGCAACCTGCCGCATTACGGGTTTGGAATCAAAGGGTTCACCCTGTCGATGATCGAAACCGCAATCGAAGTCACCGACGGCAAAGTGCCTGCTTGCGTTATTCGCGAACTGCTGGATGCGGGGCGGGATATGCTGTCCCATCCTGTCGAATTATTGCCCGATGTTGAGACGACGCTGAATGCGCTTAAACATGATTTCAAATTGCTGCTGATTACCAAGGGCGACCTGCTGGATCAGGAACGCAAACTGGCACAGTCGGGTTTGCGCGGCTTTTTCGACGCCGTCGAAATCGTATCGGACAAGACGCCTGCCGCGTATCACGACATCTTTCACCGGCACGGCACAGGCGCCGACCAAGGGTTGATGGCAGGCAATTCCATGGCATCCGACGTAACACCGATGATCGCGGCGGGCGGCTGGGGTGTGTTCGTGCCCCACGCCCTGACATGGGAAGTCGAACACGCCAAACCACCGCG
This sequence comes from Sulfitobacter geojensis, assembly GCF_000622325.1. Lineage (NCBI taxonomy): Bacteria > Pseudomonadati > Pseudomonadota > Alphaproteobacteria > Rhodobacterales > Roseobacteraceae > Sulfitobacter > Sulfitobacter geojensis. The sequence continues at coordinate 849,584 of NZ_JASE01000005.1, read as the reverse complement.
CGATATATCGCGTTTTGGTCAGATCGACGGCTTGGGTAAATTAGTAGACTTTATCCATGGCATTACATAAAAAGTGATCCTGCGATGTTCAAAAGGAATCTGGGCAATTGCGCCCAAGTCCTGCCACATTCCCGCCACAATACCGCCCATGGTAGGGCGCATTGCAAATCCCCCCAAATGTTGACGGCACATCACAGAAATTCCCTTAATTCATAGGGTTTATCGAGAATGCGACCTGTGCTAGCTTTGTCTCATAAAAATATGGCCAGTCGAATAATCGGCGGTCTTGAGGCAGAACAAGGCAGTAATCATGAGAGCGCGACGCGTTTCGTCAGCCCGTTTGGGGTTGTATTTCATCACGGCTTTTTGGTTGATTGTGATCGTCCCGCTCAGCGCGATGGCGGCACCCTATGCGGCCTATGTGATGGACGCACGCACCGGCAAGGTGATCCATTCCCAGAACTCCGACACGCGCCTGCATCCCGCCTCGCTCACCAAGATGATGACGCTCTATATCGCTTTTGAAGCGATCAAGCGCGGTGAAATCTCCCTCGACAGCAAGGTCACGATTTCCAAGAAAGCTGCCGCCGAGCCGCCCAGCAAATTGGGGTTGCGCGCCGGCCAGCGCATTGCGCTGCGCTATCTGATCCGCGCCGCTGCCGTAAAATCAGCCAATGATGCAGCCACGGCCATTGGCGAGGCCATCGGCGGCTCAGAAGCCCGCTTTGCCCGCCGTATGAATCGCACCGCCAAGGCGTTGGGCATGAACCGGACAACCTTCAAGAACATGCATGGCCTAACCGAAGCGGGCCATTTGTCGACCGCCCACGACATGTCCATCATGGGGCGGCATTTGCTCTATGACTTCCCAGAATATTACAACCTGTTCTCTCGCGTGACGGCCGATGCCGGTGTGCGCAAGGTCAGCCACACCAACCGCCGTTTCCTGAATTCCTACAAAGGTGCTGACGGGATCAAAACCGGCTATACCCGCGCTGCCGGTTTTAACCTGACTGCCTCTGCCGAACGGGGCAACGAACGGATCATCGTGACCGTTTTTGGCGGTAAATCCACCGCCTCGCGCAATGCGCAGGTTACCAAGTTGATGGACCTCGGGTTCCGCCGCGCCCCGTCCCGCGCGCCGCTGCGCAAACCGCAAAAGCCGGTCTACGCCGATGTTGAAACCGCCCCGAACGTGCCAAGCACAAACCCCGGTTCCGTCGCGGGTGGCGCTGGTAAAACCATTCGCCTGGTGGGTGCTGTCAAGAAATCCAAGCGCCCGCAATTGCGCCCCGGCACTGCGGCCCCTGTTCTGGTGGCTGCTGTTCAGGACCCCCTTGTTTCGAATGCAGACATCACTGCTGCACTGAAAGAAGCCGTCAAAACACCCGCGCCAACGCAGGCAGCACCTGCGCCTAACGTGACCCTCGCGGCGGCCACCGGTGCGGTGTTACGACCCGCGCTGCGCCCTACCACGGCGTCAAAACCCGCCGCAAAACGCGAAAAGCGCGTGGTAGAGCAGGAAATCGTCACCCGCGTGTCAACTTCGGGCGGCCGCCATTGGGGGGTGAACGTCGGACGTTTCCCCAGCCGGTATGCTGCCGAAAAGGTGCTGTTGAAGACCGCGCTTGCAGAAATGTCGACGCTGGATGGGTCGCTGCGCAAAGTTGTGCGCAGGCCACAAGGGTTTGACGCGAATTTCCTTGGCATGACCCGTGAAACCGCTGATCTGGCCTGCCGCAGATTGGCTGCCCGTAAGGTCAGTTGCTTTATGATCGGGCCTCCGGGCTAAGCGCCGCGGCAAGCGCTGCCTCCCGGCGCAGCCACGTTGTAAACGCCTTCACCCATTTGCGCTGCACGCCCGGACGGGTGACGATGTGATATCCGTCACTTGATTGGGCCTCTACGTGCAGCTCGCGCAGCCGACCCGCAGCAATGTCGCGCGCTACAAATTCGCGCACTGTGACGACAACCCCCTGCCCGTCCCGCGCCCCGTCCAGCATCAGGTTGCCCGGCACCTGCACCATGCCAAGCTTGGCCTTCGGCACGCCGAAACGCTTGAACCAATTGGTCGCCTCCGAGGTGCTGAATTCCTCAAGCCATGGGAAATCCGCGATTGCGTTCAAATCCTCGAACGGCTGATCCCCGACCAGTGACGGTGCCGCGACAACGACCATCGGGGACTGCAACAGCATTTCAGCCTCGACACCCGGCCATACCCCCGCGCCATAACGGATCGCTACATCAATGCCGCTGTTCGCCAAACTGACGACCAGCGGCGAAGGGTCAATCATCAAATCGATTTCCGGATTGGCCTCGCGAAAAGACGGCAAGCGCGGCATCAGCCACGAGGCCGCAAATGTTGGCGTTGCCGAAATATGCAACGGCCGGGTTTCCTGCTGGCCGGTGATTTCCTCAGCCGCTTCGATCATTGCGCCAAAACCGATGTGCAACGCACCCGCCAATCGTTCGCCCGCAAGGGTCAGGGCCAAACTGCGCCCCGAGCGATCCAGCAGGGCCACATCCAGATGGCTTTCCAACGCGCGCAACTGCTGGCTAATTGCGGCATGGCTGACGCCCAAGGCATCGCCTGCGGCGACCACGTTGCGGGTCTCGGCAAATGCGCCGAACGCACGCAGGGACGATAGCGGCGGAAGATTACGCCAGTTCATATCTAATCTCAGCTTACATATCTAGAATTTCAATGACTCGCTTCTTTCGCACATTCCCACATATTTGATGACATCAAGTCAACTTGGAAAGGAAAGAACATGTTAAATATCTATGCCCAGTCCATGCTTACTGCGACACGTTCGGGCTGTGTTCGGTTGCGCGAAGCGGCGTCTGCCGCCCCGGCAAAACGCCGCCGCTGGTTTTCCCGTCGCAAGACGATCTGCATTGATCCCGCCAAGTTGTGAGCGTCGTGCCCCTGAAAGACATAGCGCAAGTGCAGGCCGCAATTTTTGAATCTTTGGAGATGTCTAATGCAACGATCAATTGAACACACACCGCTTGCTGTCCCCCTGTGGCGCAAGTTTTCGTTAAGCCGCGACAAGGCAGTGCTGGTACTGAAATGGGCGGCGTCGATCATTCAAATCATGGGCTATACCGCCACCGCTTTCGGCATGACGCCGTTGAATATCTACCTGTTTCTGGTGGGTCTGGTGGGGTGGTTCACGGTAGGGCTGATGTGGAATGACAAAGCCATCATGCTGATCCATGTCGTTGCCCTTGGCGCGATGGTGGCGGGGCTGATCAGCGCCTAGCCGGTTTCGGACAAGCTGCGATAAAGATGCCATGTGGCATGCCCCAAAACGGGCATGACCACGAACAATCCCAGAAACATCGGCACCATCGCAAGCAAGGTCAGTACCGCCACCACAGCCCCCCAACACAGGTAGACAAACGGCGCCGCCCGCACCGCAGCGATGGAGCGCAACAGCGCGGAAATGAAATCAACATCACGGTCCAGCAACATTGGCATGCCCATGACAGAGATCGAAAAAACGAAAAGGGCGAAACCGGCCCCCACAAGCGTGCCGAACCCCAACATCATCAACCCTTCGCGTGTCAGGAAGATATCCAGCGACGTCGACACGTTAGTCATCGGCGAAAGCCCCAAAAACAGGGCAAAAATCATGTGCCCCAGAAAGAACCAGAACAGGAATGCCACGATGATTATCGCTGCCAGCCACGGCAATTGTTCGCCCCGATGGAACCACACCACCGACGCAACTTGCGAAAGGCCCAACGGTTCTTGCGCCGCGCGCCGGCGGCTGACCTCGTAAAAGCCCAAGGCCGCCAAGGCACCCAGCAGGGGAAACCCCATCACCGCGAGGATCAGCCAAAAGGTTGTGCCCGTGACATAGGTAATCGCAGCCATCACAAGGCCCGCGATGACAAAGAAACTGGCGAAAAACAGATCCGGCACAGGCGCAGCCAGAAAGTCGCGTAGCCCCGCCAAAAGACTGTGACGCAGGTCGGCGAAGGTCGGGTTGCGCAGCTGTGGCGCGCCATGGGGTCTGGTGTTCATCCGATCAGTATTGCGCAAACTACGACTGCGACAAAATGATCTGGATCAACTTGGCTGCTGCTCAGGTCGCGGCCTGCAGCAAGCTGCGGGTATATTCGGACTGCGGCCGTTCATACAGGTCCGCAGCCAGCCCGTATTCCACCACATCGCCACGTTTCATGACCATGACTTTATGCGACATCGCCCGCACCACTTTCAGGTCGTGACTGATGAACAAATAGGCCAGCCCGTATTTCACCTGTAGATTGCGCAGCAATTCGACGATCTGCACCTGTACGGTCATGTCCAGCGCCGAGGTAGGTTCGTCCAGCACCAGCAGTTTCGGGCGAAGCACCATCGCGCGGGCAATCGCAATGCGCTGGCGTTGGCCGCCGGAGAATTCATGCGGATAGCGGTCCATCGTGGCTGGGTCCAGGCCAACCTCGACCATCACCTCGTGTACCAACGCGCGTTGGTCGCGGCTTTGATCCACGTGGTGAATGCCCAGCCCTTCGGCGATGATCTGGAAACAGGTCATGCGCGGTGACAGCGATCCGAAAGGATCCTGAAACACGATCTGCATGTCCGAACGCAGCTTGCGCAGCTCGCGGGTAGACCACCGCCGCACGTCCTGATCCATAAAGGTAATGCCCCCCTCGGAGGCAATCAGCCGCATGATAGCGAGCGCCATCGTGGTCTTGCCAGAGCCGCTTTCCCCCACAATTCCAAGGGTTTCACCGGCCCGTACGGACAAGGTTGCGTCATTGACCGCCTTTACATGCCCCACCGTCCGGCGCAGCAACCCTTGGGTGATCGGGAACCAGACCTTGAGATGTTCGGTGCTGACGATTTCCGCCGCATCCTCGGCCACCGGATCGGGTTGCCCTGTGGGTTCGGCACCCAGCAGCTTGATCGTGTAGGGGTGTTGCGGATTGTCAAAGATTTCGCGCGTTGGCCCCTGCTCCACGATTTCGCCGTGCTGCATCACACAGACACGGTCCGCGATGCGGCGCACGATGCCCAGATCGTGGGTGATGAACAGCAAGCCCATGCCCATCCGGTCCTTAAGATCCTTCAACAGATCCAGAATTTGCGCCTGAATCGTAACATCAAGCGCCGTTGTCGGTTCATCCGCGATCAATACGTCCGGCTTGTTGGCCAGCGCCATCGCGATCATGACACGCTGGCGTTGCCCGCCGGACAGTTGGTGCGGATAGGCACCCAGACGGCTTTCGGCATCGTTGATCCCGACCTGTTCCAGCAGTTCCAGAATACGGGTGCGGGCCGCTGCACCGGCAAGTCCCTGATGCAGGGCAAGGCTTTCGCCCAGTTGCTTTTCAATGGTGTGCAACGGGTTCAGCGAGGTCATCGGCTCTTGGAAAATGAAGCTGATGTCATTGCCACGCACCTTGCGCAGCAAGGCCTCATCCGCGCCAATCATCTGTTGTCCGTCGTAGGTCACGCTGCCCGACACTTCGGCACTGTCCCCCAACAGGGACACGGTGGACAAGGCGGAAACAGACTTGCCAGAACCGGATTCACCCACCAGCGCCACGGTTTCGCCCCGCTCCACGTGAAAGCTGACGCCTTTGACCGCTTCGGACAGTTTGCCATCCTGACGGAACCCGACGCGCAGGTCTTTGACTTCAAGCAGAGGCATCAGGAAAACGTCTTTCGTGGATCAAAGGCATCGCGGATGCCCTCAAAGATGAACACCAGAAGCGACAGCATGATCGCAAAGGTAAAGAAGGCCGTGAAAGCCAGCCATGGCGCTTGCAGGTTTTGTTTCGCCTGCAAGGTCAGCTCGCCCAAGGACGGCGCCGAGGATGGCAAACCAAAGCCCAAGAAATCTAGGATCGCCAATGTGCTGATCGTGCCCGTAATGATGAATGGCAGCATGGTCAGCATTGCCACCATCGCATTGGGCAGCATGTGGCGGAACATGATTGTAATGTTGCTAACCCCCAAGGCCCGCGCCGCGCGGACATATTCAAGGTTGCGCGCGCGCAGGAATTCGGCGCGCACCACACCCACAAGCGACGTCCAACTGAACAGCACCAACAGGAAGACAAGCAGCCAGAAACTGCGCCCCAAAATCGCGAACATGATGATGATGACATAAAGCGACGGGGTGGAGGACCAGATTTCGATTACCCGCTGGAAGATCAGATCGGTCCAGCCGCCAAAGAACCCCTGCACAGCGCCCGCAATCACACCGATAAGTGACGCAAGGCCGGTCACGATCAGGGTAAACAGGATCGACAAACGGAAACCGTGAATGACCCGCGCCATCACATCGCGTTTGGTGCCGTCTGTCCCCAGCCAGTTCTGCGCATTGGGCGGCAGCGGGGCGGCACCCGGACGGTCCACAGCGGTGTTAAAGCTGTAAGGGATGATCGGCCAGATTGCCCAACCTTTGGCAATCTCCTCGCCCTCGATCACACCGTCCTGCGCGTCCTCGATATAGGCATCGGGATCGTCAAAGCACAAATCCAGACCACCGGTCGCAATCAGGCATTTCACCTCGGGGTCGCGATATACAGCTTCGGTCTGGAAATCTCCGCCGAACGCCGTTTCGGGGTAAAAGTTGAAAATCGGGGTGTAATAGTCGCCACGATAGTTCACGAGGATCGGTTTGTCGTTGGCCACAAATTCCGCGAACAGCGAGATGCCGAACAGGATCGCGAAAATCCACAGGCTCCAATAGGCGCGGCGGTTGCGTGTGAAATTACGCCAACGGCGTTGATTAAGCGGTGACAGGGCCATCAACCTTCCCTCCGCTCGAAATCGATCCGCGGATCAACCAGCACATACATCAGGTCCGACAGGATACCGACAACCAGCCCGATCAGGCCGAAAATAAACAGGGTGCCAAAGACGATGGGATAATCGCGGGCCACCGCAGCTTCGAACCCCAAACGACCCAATCCATCAAGGCTGAAAATCGTTTCGATGATCAACGAGCCGCCAAAGAACACACCGATGAACACCGCCGGAAAACCGGCGATCACGATCAACATGGCGTTGCGAAAGACGTGGCCATAAAGCACCGCGCGTTCCGACAGGCCCTTGGCGCGGGCGGTCATGACATAGTGCTTTTTGATCTCGTCCAGAAAACTGTTTTTCGTCAGCAAGGTCAGCGTCGCAAAGGCACTGATGGTCGAGGCCAACACCGGCAGGGTGATGTGCCAGAAATAGTCCGCAACCTTGCCCAGCGGGCTAAGCTGGTCGAAATTGTCAGAGGTCAGGCCGCGCAGCGGGAAGATTTGCCAATATGATCCGCCTGCGAACATCACCAGCAGAAGGATCGCAAACAGGAAACCTGGGATCGCATAGGCTGCGATGATCGCGCCCGAGGTCCATGTGTCAAAGCGTGATCCATCGCGCACCGCCTTGCGGATGCCCAACGGGATCGACACCAGATAGGCAATCAAAGTGGACCAAAGCCCCAATGTGATCGACACCGGCAGTTTTTCCTTGATTAGATCAATGACTGAAATCGACCGGAAATAGCTCTCTCCGAAATCGAAACGGACGTAGTTCCACATCATGTTCAAAAACCGTTCGACCGGCGGCTTGTCGAACCCGAATTCTTTCTCCAGTTCTTCGATAAATTCCGGAGGCAAGCCACGGGCACCGACATAGCTGTCGTTGGTTTCCAGCTCTGCATTGCCGGCATCATTACCAGCCCCGGCAAACCCGCCGAACACATCGCCCCCCCCCTGAATGCGCGCAATCGCCTGTTCAACCGGGCCACCGGGCACAAATTGCACCAGTGCAAAGTTTATCAGCATGATCCCGACCAACGTCGGAATGATCAGCAAAAGCCGTCGAAGAATATACGCGCCCATGGGTGCTGATTACCTCAACGCGCCAGCGGCCCGCAGCGCGGCACCTTTGTCGGCATTGTACCACCAGAAATCCATGTAGCCCAAAGCATAGGGCGGGATGGTTTCGGGACGTTCGTATTGGTCGTAATAGGCCGTCCAATGCACATCGTTGTACCACGTCGGGATCATGAAAAATTCGTGACGCAGGGCACGATCCAGCGCGATCAGCGTTGTGTCGGTTTCCTCTTTGGTCACCGCGCGCTGCGACGCTTCGATGATTTCATCCACCAGGGGGCTCGCCAGTCCGGCAGGGTTGAACAAGGAATAGGACGCCGCCTCGGACCCGTAGACCTGTTGCAATCCGCCACCTGTGCTGAGGAACGGAATATAGCTGTCATAAACCATGTCGTAATCACGGTCGCGCTCGCGCAGGGTATATTGCGAGGCATCGACCCGCTCCAGCACCGCTTCGATGCCCATGCTGGTCAGGTTCGACATAAAGTTCTCAACCACCGCAGACAGGGTCGCAGATCCCGCCGAGTTCAGCAGAAATGTCAGACGCAGCGGTTCGCCCGCATCATTGCGCCGCATGCCATCACTGCCCACGGCCCAACCGGCGTCATCCAGCAACTTCATCGCCGTACGCGCATTGCGCCGGTCCAGCAAACGATTGGCACCCGACGTATGGGGCACACGCACCTCTTCGCTCAACATCTCTGGCGGAACCAGATCCCCCAACGACTGCAAAAACGCCAGTTCCGCGCCTTCGGGCGTGCCGGTGGCCATCAGCGGCGTGTCCTGATTGAACGAAGCGCGCTGTTTGAACAGCCCGTATTGCAGCGATTCGTTGGTCCACTCAAAGTTGAAGCCCAGCGCGACAGCCTCGCGCACGCGACGGTCCTTTAGAACCTCGCGGCCCAGATTGAAAACGATGCCGGAAGGGGTTGGCGGGGCACCGTCAGGAATTTCATCCTTTACCACATAGCCGTTTTTCACTTTCGGGAAATCATAAGCAGTTGCCCATTGCTTGGAATTCCCCTCGTTGCGGAAGGTATATTCGCCGGCTTTGAATGCCTCGAAAGCCGAATTCTCGTCGCCGAAATATTCGATGCGGATTTTGTCAAAGTTGTTGCGCCCTGCATTGAATGGCAGGTCGTTGCCCCAGTAATCAGGATTGCGTTTATAGACGATGCGCCGGTTCACATCGATCTTGTCGACCATATAGGCCCCCGATCCGGGCGAGATGTCCAAGCGGCTTTCATCCAGTCGCGCGCCGGTTTCTTCGTACCATTTCTTGGACCATACCGACATGCCGCCCACGACTTCGATCAGGCTGCGGCGCGATACTTCGGGGTTGAAGGTATATTTGATGGTGTGATCATCGATCACCTCGATGTTGTCGATCCGTTTGCTAACGGCATCGGCGTATGATTGCAGCCCCTGATCCAAAATCAGCTGCTGGCTAAAGGCCACGTCATGCGCAGTCACGGGCGTGCCATCGGAAAACCGTGCCTCGGGACGCATGTTGAAGATCACCCAGTTCTTGCCTTCGTCGTATTCAAGGCTTTCACACAGCAGACAGTAATATTCGGCGTACATATCGGCGGGGGCCTGCGCGTTCACGCCTTCACCAAGCAGGCTTTCATACATAACGGTCGACAAGGCCCCGCCGCGCCCTTTGCGGGTGTAGGGGTTCATCGAATCAAATGTGCCTAATGTTGCGATTGAGATCTCGCCACCCTTGGGCGCATCAGGGTTCACATAGTCGAAATGCGTATAGTCGGGGCCGTATTTCAAATCACCGAAAAACGAATAGCCGTGGCTTTTGATCGTTTCCTCGGCCGGTGCCGCCGTCCCAAGCGCCAAAGCAGTGCCAAAAATCACCAGTGCGATCCCGTACCCCCAACCTGTTGTCTCTGCGGTTCGGGTCTTGGCGTGGCTCAAGCGTTTGGTCATCGGGCACATCCTTTGGATCGGAAATCAGCGTCATTCGTGATGTAAGCTAACGGTGCCGCATGCCAAGAGACAAGTTGCGAATATGTTATCTATTGCAACACATACGAAAAAAGCCGCCCCGAAAGGACGGCTTCATGTCGTGATGGGCGCGAAACTTACTGAAGGCCGGTCAGATAGGCGATCACATTGGCGCGGTCAGCGGGCTTTTTCAAACCGGCGAAACCCATGGTGGTGCCCGGCGCATAGTTTTTGGGGCTCTCAAGGAAGCCCATCAGCGCTTCGACAGTCCAGTCACCCTCAAGACCACCCAGCGCGCCAGAGTAACCGAACCCTGCAACGGAAGCGATGTCGCGATCCACAACGCCGTTCAAGTGCGGGCCAACACCGTCGGTGCCGTCAACCTTGTGACAGGCGGTACACTTGCGAAATACCTTTGACCCTTTGTCCGCATCGGCTTCGGCCATCAGCGCGACCAGGTCGATTTCTTCTGCCGGTTCTGCGTCTGCACTGGCCACTTCGATCACATATGACTGCTCGCCATGGGCATCCGCGTGATAAAGTTCTTCGCCGGCCCATTTGCCAAGCAACAGGATTAACCATGCGCCACACAGGCCAGCGGCGATTTTCGTAAGGGTCATTGTGTCGAACATAGGTTTGGGTCCGTATCTGTCATTTGATGCGTTTCAGCCGCGTATCTATTGCTTTCCCTTATCGCAAGCAAGGTGTAGTTACCGCGACCAATCGCCCGAGGGGCGCTTTAATACCAAGGATTGCACCGATGTCTGACAGCAACACGCCGCGGATCGCGTTTCAGGGCGCTTTGGGGGCCTATAGCCACGAGGCCTGTTTGCAAGCCAGTCCCGGGATGATTCCCGTCCCCTGCACCACCTTCGAAGGGGTGATCCGTGCGGTGCGCGAAGGGCGTGCAGACCTTGCGATGTTGCCGGTTGAAAATACCACCTACGGGCGGGTCGCCGATATTCACCGCCTTTTGCCGCAAAGTGGCCTGCATATTGTCGCTGAAACCTTCGTACGTGTGCGCATCGCGCTGATGGCACGTCCCGGTGTGACGCTGGATCAGGTTAAACATGTCCGCGCCCATATGGTGCTTTTGCCGCAAGCCCGCAGCTATCTGGACGCGCAGGGCATCACTTTTGAAGCTGCCGCAGACAGTGCCGGTGCCGCTGCCGATCTGGCTTTGGCCGATGGATCTGTCGAGGGCGTGCTTGCCGGAGAAGTCGCCGCCGACATCCACGGGTTGGAAGTGCTGGCCCGTGACATCGAAGATCTTGATCACAATACCACCCGCTTCTTGTTGATGGCCCCCGACATCGACCTTGAACGGCGCAGCGACAAGATGCTGACGACTTTCGTGTTCGAAGTCCGCAATATTCCTGCCGCGCTGTATAAGGCGATGGGCGGATTCGCGACCAATGGCATCAACATGACCAAACTGGAAAGCTATATGGTGGACGGTTCGTTCACCGCCACGCAGTTCTACGCGGATATCGAAGGACACCCCGACGATGCCAACGTCAAACGAGCGTTGGAGGAATTGGGCTATTTCACAAAAATGCTCGATATTCTCGGCGTTTATCCGTCCCACCCCGTTCGAGGGTGAACTGCCTTCGCCATTTGGTTCGCGGGCTTTGGCTTGTGTTCCTTTGTGGGGGGCTGTCGGGGCCTGCAGACGCAGAATTACAAACGCTGTCCAGACTCGGGCTTGAAATCCGCGCATTGGAAAAACGCCACGATGCCCGCATCGGTGTGATGGTGCGACATCCTGCATCAGGCTGGCATTGGGGCCACCGCGAAAACGAACGCTTCCTGATGAACAGCACTTTCAAATCCGTGCTCTGCGCCGCAATTCTTGATCAGGTTGACCGTAAGGCCCTAGACCTGAATGCCAAAATCAAGATTTCCGGACAGGACATACTGCATTATGCACCTGTAACGAAAAAGCACATTGGCAGCGCGCTGCCTATTTCCGACCTATGTTTCGCGACTTTGGATCAAAGCGACAATACCGCGGCCAACTTGTTGATCAATCTGTTGGGCGGGCCGAAAGGCGTCATGACCTATCTGGACCGCATTAACGATGCCGTCACCCGTCTCGATCGCATCGAGCCAAGCCTGAACAATTTTGTCGCGGGAGATCCACGCGACACCACATCGCCAGCAGCAATGACAACGACGTGGCAAAAGATGCTGACAGGGGACGCGTTGCGCCCCGCGTCACGTGCTCAGCTGGCAGAGTGGATGCGCCACGGCAGCGTCACGCAAGAGTTTCTACGCAAATCCGCGCCGGCAGGGTGGCAGATCATTGATAAATCAGGAGGTGGGCGGAATCATACACGCAGCTACGTCGCCATGATAACGCCTTTGGCCGGGGCCCCCTATTTCATTGCAATCTATGTGTCCGACACCCCCGCCAGTTGGGTCGAACGTAACGCGATAGTGGCCGGAATCGGTCGTGCAATCATCGACATAATTGCGGCACGATGAACCCGTGCAGATCAGGAAACTTTAGGTCTTTGGGGCCAATCTGTGCTACCTTCACCATATTACATTGATAATTTGAAAAAGGGATTGCCCCGATGGCCAAAGACGAGCTTGCCCAGATATTACAGAAAACCGATGGAAAACGCGCCAAAACCAAACCGCTGGATAACATCCCGAAAGACACCAAAAGCACAAAACTGCCCTCCGCCGTAATCAAAGCGCTCGGCGAGAAATTCCCGGCCGCCAAACTCGAAAAGGTACGTGTGCACGTCGGATCAGAAGCCACTGATGCCTGCAAGGAACTGGGGGCCAAGGCGTTTGCCCACGGGCCCGATATCTATCTGGCCAAGTCCGGCTATGCCAAGGACAACAAATTGCTGGCCCATGAACTGTCCCACACTTTGCAGCAGACCAAGGGCAAGATTGTATCACCGACCAAAGGCAAAGTGCTGACCTCCAAATAATCGGGGCGCATTTTAGGCCATCCGTGAGTAGCGGTCTTCCATGGACTTGGCGTATTCCGACACGCGCATTTTGAATTTTCGGGTCAGCGACGTTTTCGCCAGTTTCAGCGATTGCACCAACAGGCGCGCCGACAGGTTAAGCGGCTTGATCTCCATCTCGACCTTCACCCGCGTGCTGCTGCGGGACAGGGCGATCAGTTCGAAGCTGGTGGTGCCCAGCAATCCCGGAGAGGTGCTTTCCAGAACAATCTCGTTCGGGCGGTCAAAGGTCACCATCTCGACCTCCATCTGGCGCTGCTTGCCGCGTAGGGTAAAGGCCGCCTGCCACGTCATGCCGACACCAGGCACCTGAAGCTGGTCCATCCGCTGCACCTCGGCACCGCGCCGCATGGCAGAGCGTTCGAAACCCTCAAAATCGCAAAGCATTTCGAACACCGCATCCGCAGGTGCCTCGATATCCTCGTTTGTGGAAAATTTCATATTTTACCCTACCGATAGCGCTGGCTTATCCTTGCCAGCTTGACGCCCTTACCACTTACACCGCAACCCTCGCGTTAATCCAACCTGTCCGCAAGCCAGTTTTCCAGCAGGAAATGTGCAATAGCGCCTTTGCGCGCAGGCAGGATCACTGGATGATTGCCGGCAAACACCTCCATCATTTCTTCGCGCGGGACCCACATGGCGTGCTCGATCTCGACCGGATCAATGGTGATCTCCTGACTTGTCGCCTCGCCACGGCAACCAAACATCAACGACGCGGGGAAAGGCCACGGCTGGCTGGCAAGGTAATCAACCGCCCCTACCTGCACGCCCGCTTCTTCAAACACCTCGCGGCGCACGGCAGCTTCCAGTGTCTCCCCCGGCTCAACGAAACCCGCCAGCAGCGAAAACATCCCGCGCGGCCAGCCCGGCGAACGGCCCATCAACACCGAATTGCCATGAGTGATCAACATAATCACCACCGGATCGGTACGCGGGAAATGGCTGGTTTTGCAGGCCGGGCACTGGCGCTGCCATCCCGCTTGACCAATTTGCGTTTCAACACCGCATTTGGCACAAAACCCGTGGCTGTCATGCCAGCCAAGGATCGCCTTGCCGGTAGCAGCCAATTCGGCGTCCCGCGCGTCCAGCCACGTCATCACGCGGCGCAGCTCTGCAAATACCATGCCTTCGGGTAGGGCCGGATGGCGTTGTTCTGTCGGATCCAAAAACGCGCCCAAACCGGCGTGATCGACGTCATCCGGTTCCCAAGGGGACAAGTCGAATGCAAATCGCGCCGCCCCGTCTTCGCGGCCCAGCAGGATCGGTTCGGCCTTGGCGTCGGCCAGAACCGGATGGTCCATCGGCAGGCGCACCAATGATGCCGGCCGCGCGGGCGAGATCAAAGGTTTGCCGCGCCAGAACAAAATGGCGCGGCTGTCAGCGGCCGCACGGGCGTATTTCACCACTGCCGGGTTGTTACGAATCTCCCCGGCGCGGTCCAGTGCGGACCCTCCGAAGGTCACCTCTTCTGCGTGGCGCATTGAATTATCCTTTGATCTGCCTTGCTTACCCCTTTGTGTGGCATCTGGCGCAGGGACACAATCCGGCCATTTGATAACGCCTTGATTGTTTATGGTTGTTGTGCGCTAATGTGAATCAATTATAGGTTGATATTCTTCACATGAGAGATGCCGCCGCCCCGCCGATCACTGCGATCCACCCCCATGAAGCGATGCAAGACAGGTTTGACCAAACCACACTGTCCCTGCGCATTATGGCGACCACCGACATCCACATGCAGCTTTTGGGCTATGACTATCTGCGCGATTGTTCCCTACCGCACAACGGACTAGCGGGATTGGCGACGCTGGTGGATCAGGCCCGCGCCGAGGCACGGGCAGCGGATACCGCAACCCTTTTGTTTGACAACGGAGATTTTTTGCAAGGGACCGCACTTGGTGAAACCCTGTCGCGCAGCGCCGTCGGACCGGAACATCCTGTGCTCGGGTGCATTAACCATATGTCGTATGATGCTCTGGGCGTGGGCAATCATGATCTGGACCACGGGTTTCCCTATCTTTTGGATCTCGCGGCGGTCAGTCCGTCGCCAATGATCAGCACCAATCTCAGACCTTTGCGCAGTTCTGCACTGCAAGCCGCGGCCCTGATCACCTGCGCCTGCCCCCAACAGGGCGCTGCCCCCCTGAGTCTGCGGATTGGTGTATTGTCGGTCATGCCAGACCTCACCGCCCAATGGCACCAACACACGCTTGAAGGTAACGCCGTCGTGACGCCAGCACAGGCCAAGCTGCGCACTGCGTTGGCAGACCTGCGCGCGCAAGGCACCGATCTGGTAATCCTGTTGGCTCATATGGGGATCGAACATCCAGCCATTGATGAAACCGGTGTGGACGATGTCCGCTCGCTTGCGGCAATTGCCGGAATAGACGTGGTGATCGCCGGTCACACCCATCGCCGTTTGCCGGGGCAGGATCATGGCGGTTTTGCGCAGGTCGATAACATCAACAGCACCATCGCAACCCGACCTGCGGTGATGGCCGGTTACGATGCCTCTGATCTGGCGGTGCTGGATTTGGGGCTGTCGCAGGATGCAAACGGGCGCTGGCGGGTCCTAACCCACACCAGTGAACTGCGCCGCAACACGCACGACATCGCCCCCCATCCCGCGATTACGGCGATCTGTTCCACCGCGCATCACGCCAGCCGAACCCGGCTGGCCCGGCCCGTTGGCCAGACAGGCCGCACCTTGCACAACTTTTTCTCCCTTGGGGCACCTACCTTGTCCTGCACCGCAGTCGCGCAGGCGAAACATCACATTGCGACCAAGGCAATACGCGGATTTCCCGAAGCGGAGCTGCCCCTGCTCGCCTCTGCCTCGGCGCATACGGCGGGCGGTTTTGGTGGACCCGAAAACTTTCTGTTTATTCCGCAAGGTCCAGTGCTGCGCCGCCATCTGAAAGGGCTAGATCCCTATGCCAACAAGATTTGTGCCCTGCGCATCAACGGAGCCGAATTACGGGGCTGGCTCGAATATTCGGCGCGGGTCTTTCACCGGTTGTCACCAAACACGCCAGACCAGCTTCTGGTCGATCCCGCGCGACCTTCCTTTGAGTTCGATACAATTTATGGCGTGCAATATTGCATTGATCCGACCCGTGTCGCTGGCGCGCGGCTGGTCTCCCTGACCTACAACGGCGATCCCGTCAGCAATACGCAACAGTTTGTGATGGCCACCAGCGAATTTCAAACGACAGGCGGCGTGGGACGCGCGCCCTTTGCAAAGGACCGCGTACTGGCCAAAAGTCGCAACCGGTTGGCCACGGCCCTTGGCAATATTCTGACCCGCCCACCAGAGGGTATCCAGCAAGACGCCAGTCCTTGGCGGTTTTCATGTCCCGAACCCGTGCAAGCGGTCATTTGCACAACCCCTCAAGCGATGCCCTACCTCAAGGACATCGCCCACCTGTCCCCCCAGCCCCTTGGCCTGGACGGTGACGGTTTTTTGAGAATTCGCCTGACCCTGTGATGCTTGCACTCGCTTCTTTACGCGCCTATATGGGAATCGAGAGGTTGGTGCGGGCAGGCGCCTCGCCAACCTGGTCAGAGCCGGAAGGCAGCAGCCACAACGAGTCCCGCTTGGGTCGTTATCAATCTCTCACCTTACCACATGTCGCGCAGAACATGTGATTTGCTAACAGCCCGGATCAATGCACGCTGGCAGCCGCCAAAATCACAAATCTTCCCATTTGCTCAGCTTGTAGCGCCGCCGTGCTCGTGCGTAATACAGCGCCATCAGCCCCCCGAACAAAATTCCTGCAAACGCAGCGGCCCCCGCTGCGCTGACCAGTGAAAACCCTTGCCCGCGCCAGCTGACGAACCACATCAGGATGCCCCATACCGGCGCGAACCACAGCGCATACCCAAGCATCACGCGCCAGAACGATGCGTAATGCGGCGGGCGCACCATCCAACCCAACCGCCGCTGCACATTCAACAACGGCGGCTTGTAATTGCCGGCCCACATGTCGGTCGCTGCCAGCTCTGCCAGCGCCGCTTCAAATTTACGCTCGTGATCGCTCACAACTGGCGCGCGGCGAAGGTATCACACTGCCCGACGTCGCCTGTTTCGAATCCGCGTGCAAACCAGCGTGCCCGCTGTTCTGACGTGCCATGGGTAAAGGTATGCGGCTGAGGCACCCGCCCCGCTTGCCGCTGCAGATGGTCATCGCCAATCTTGCGGGCCGCATTCAACGCTTCTTGCAGATCGCCCTTCTCCATCAGGCCCCGCACATTCACCGCCCAGATCCCCGACAGGCAATCGGCCATCAGTTCCAGTTTCACGGTCAACAGATTCGCCTCTGTCTCACTTGACCTTTGCCGGGCCGCGTTAACTTTGGGCAGTATGCCCAGTTGGTTCTGGACATGATGCGCCACCTCATGGGCAATCACATAGGCCGCCGCAAAATCACCCCCCGCGCCCATTTGCTGACTCAACATGCTGAAAAAACTGGTGTCGAGGTAAGCCTTGTTGTCCGCCGGACAATAAAACGGACCGGTTGCCCCCGATGCACCGCCACAAGGGCTTTGGGTCACACCCGAGAATACCACCAATCTTGGCGGCACATATTCGCGGCCCATCTGTTCGCGAAAGATCTTGCTCCAGACATCTTCTGTTGTGGCCAGCACCTGCGCCGAAAACTCGGTGGCACGGCTGTCGGCTTGTGTGACGGGTTGGGATTGTTGCGTCTGGGTTCCGCCCTGCAACAGGGGGCTGACGTCGATGCCGGTGAAATAGCCGATGGCCAGAACCGCCAGCAAGCCGACCACACCGAAACCGCCGGCCTTGCCGCCAACGCGACGCCCGCCACCGCCTTTGCGGACTTCTACATTGCTGCTTCTTCTAATGCCTCGTAACCGCATACCCACGTCCCTATATACTAAATCTGCGCATTCCCTGACGGGGCTGCGGCCTTTATGATGCCTTAGCGCGCCACAAATTCCAAGCGGCAGGATGGCGTGGTTTACCTGCCCCGCCGCACCGCATACTTTGAAGACTGACACCCGAATCCCCCGCTTTGCTGGAGCATGCATGACCGACACACCCGCCTATCGCGTTTTGGCACGCAAATACCGGCCCGAAACCTTTGTCGATCTGGTCGGGCAGGATGCGATGGTGCGCACCCTGCGCAACGCCTTCGAGGCCGATCGTATCGCGCAGGCCTTTGTGATGACCGGCATCCGGGGCACTGGTAAAACCACCACCGCACGGATCATCGCCAAGGGCATGAACTGTATCGGCCCTGATGGGACCTCCGGCCCGACGACCGATCCTTGCGGGGTCTGTGAACATTGCACGGCGATCATGGAAGGCCGCCACGTCGATGTGATGGAAATGGACGCCGCATCAAACACCGGCGTCGCCAACATCCGCGAGATCATCGATTCCGTGCACTATCGCGCCGCCTCGGCCCGCTACAAAGTCTACATCATCGACGAAGTGCACATGCTGTCCACGGGTGCCTTCAACGCCTTGCTCAAAACACTGGAAGAACCACCCGAGCACGTCAAATTCATCTTTGCCACCACTGAAATTCGCAAGGTTCCGGTTACAGTTCTGTCGCGCTGCCAACGGTTTGACCTGCGCCGCATCGAACCCGAAGTGATGATCGCGCTGATGCGCAAGATCGCAACAGCCGAAGGGGCCGAAATTGCCGATGACGCGCTGGCGTTGATCACCCGTTCTGCCGAAGGGTCGGTGCGCGACGCCACATCCTTGCTGGATCAGGCGATCAGCCATGGTGCCGGCGAAACCACTGCCGATCAGGTCCGTGCCATGCTGGGGCTCGCGGACCGTGGCCGTGTGCTTGACCTGTTTGACATGATCCTGCGCGGTGACGCCGCCGGTGCCTTGACCGAACTGTCCGGTCAATATGCCGACGGGGCCGACCCGATGGCCGTGCTGCGCGACCTGGCGGAAATCACCCATTGGGTATCGGTGGTGAAAATCACCCCCGAAGCCGCCGAAGATCCGACAATTTCGCCCGAAGAACGCAGCCGCGGTATGGAAATGGCGGAAACCCTGCCGATGCGTGTGCTCACCCGCCTGTGGCAGATGCTTCTCAAAGTGCTGGACGAGGTCGCCTCCGCCCCCAATGCGATGATGGCGGCCGAAATGGCGATTATCCGCCTGACCCATGTGGCGGATCTGCCCAGCCCCGAAGAGCTGGTACGCAAGCTCAACAACGCCACACCGCCCCCGGCCCTTGCGCCCTCTGGTGGCGGTGGTGGCGCATCCGCGCCCGCCACAGGCGCACAGGCGGTTAGCCAAGCGCAATCGCGTATGGCGGCGAACCCCAACGCTGCGGGACAATCCACCGCCCTTGCCCAGGACCTTGATGCCGCGCTGGCACGTTTCCCAAGCTTTGACCACGTGGTCGAACTGATCCGTGCCAATCGCGATGTAAAGCTGCTGGTCGAGGTTGAAACCACCCTGCGCCTTGCGGCCTATCAACCGGGGCGCATTGAAATCGTCCCCACCGACCGCGCGCCGCGCGACCTTGCCCAACGGCTTGGCGCGAAACTGCAACTCTGGACCGGCAACCGCTGGGCTGTCACCGTCGTGAACGAGGGCGGCGGGGAAACCATCGCAGAGGTAAAGGACGCCAAACAGAACGCCCTCGTGGCGGAGGTCAAGGCCCACCCGCTTTGGCAGGCGGTCATCAGTTCCTTCCCGAAAGCCAGCATTGGCGGCATCCGCACCCCCGAACAAATCGCCGCCGAAGCCGTCAGCGCCGCCCTGCCCGAAGTCGAGGACGAATGGGACCCCTTCGAGGACGGTTGAACCCGCCCCGCGCGACACGCATATAGAGACAAACACAGATCAGGAGAAAACGATGCTTAAAGGACTAGGCGCGCTGGGTGACATGGCCGGCATGATGAAAAAAGCACAGGAAATGCAGGGTAAGATGGCCCAGCTTCAGGACGACATGGCCAATATCATGGTCACCGGTGAAAGTGGCGCGGGCCTTGTCAAGGCAAGCTGCACCGCCAAGGGCGAGCTGAAAGGCCTCGACATCGACCCGTCGATTTTCAACGGTGATGACAAGGAAGTCGTCGAAGACCTGATCCTTGCCGCGATCAAAGACGCGCAAGCCAAAGCCACCGAGCGGGCACAGGAAGAAATGTCCAAACTGACCGAAGGCATGGGCCTGCCCGCTGACATGAAGTTGCCATTCTAAGCACTATACCCCGGCTTCATCTTGCCCTTAAACTCAATCCCGCCCTCACAAAAGGCATATCCCGTTGAGTTCAACCCAAGACATAGACGCGCTGATTGACATGATGGCCAAGCTCCCGGGGCTTGGCCCGCGTTCGGCGCGCCGCGCTGTTTTGCATCTTATCCGCAAACGCGCCCTGTTGCTGACGCCGCTGGCGGACACGATGCAAACGGTCGCAGCAACGGCACGCGAATGCCTGAACTGCGGCAACGTCGGCACGGCGGACATCTGCGACATCTGCACCGCCAACAAACGTGCGAACGGGGAAATCTGCGTGGTTGAAGATGTCTCGGACCTTTGGGCGATGGAACGCTCGGGGGCGTTTCACGGGCGCTACCATGTGCTGGGCGGTACGCTGTCGGCTTTGGATGCAATCGGCCCGCAGGAACTGCGCATCCCGCGCCTGATCGACCGCGTCGCTACCGAAGAAATCACCGAGGTGATCTTAGCGCTGAACGCCACCATCGACG
The DNA here is from genome assembly GCF_000622325.1 of Sulfitobacter geojensis. Lineage (NCBI taxonomy): Bacteria > Pseudomonadati > Pseudomonadota > Alphaproteobacteria > Rhodobacterales > Roseobacteraceae > Sulfitobacter > Sulfitobacter geojensis. The sequence continues at coordinate 829,070 of NZ_JASE01000005.1, read as the reverse complement.
GGCAGACCACCGCCCATTACATTGCGGATCAACTGGAAGGTCAGGTACAACTGACGTCGCTCGCGCAGGGTGTCCCGATTGGCGGCGAGCTGGACTATCTGGATGACGGCACGATCAGCGCCGCCATGTTGGCCCGCAAGAAACTGTAACCAATTTCCTACAGGAAATTTACCGAAGTCTTGCAGGACTTCGCCCCCGACAACTCACCACCCTAAAACGAGATAGCCGCCTGCCCCTCCCAAAGCAGACGGCCTTTCCACGCGCGACGTTTACGTCAAAGGACGATCACATCCAGCGGCGGAAAACCATTAAACCCGACAGAACTGTACGAGCTGGTGTAAGCCCCACAGCAACGGATCATCACCTTATCCCCATCCCGCAAACTTACAGGCAATTGCACTGGTCGTTTTTCATACAGGATATCAACGCTATCGCAAGAGGGACCCGCCAAGACGCAGGGGCCGGTTTCTTCGCCGTCATGCGGCGTCGTCAGCTGATACCGGATCGCTTCACCTTCGGTCTCGGCAAGGCCAGAGAACCGGCCAATGTCCAGATATACCCACCGGTGCAAATCATCCGCCGACTTGCGCGACACCAGCAAGACCTCTGCCGCGATGTGCCCCGCCTCAGCCACCAACCCGCGACCGGGCTCTGCCATCAGATGGGGCACGCTGCCGAACCGGGCCGCGACGGCACGCACAACAGACGCGGCATAGCGGCGGGGCGCTTCGATACTTTGCCCGTAATAGGCCGGAAAACCGCCGCCAATGTTCAGCAGTTGCAAATCATGCCCCGCCGCACGGGCCGCATGCCACAGGGGCGCAACCTGATCCAGTACCGGGTTCCAGAACTCGGGCTTACGGGTCTGCGATCCAACGTGGAAGGACAGGCCATAGGCCACCAGCCCCAGATCGCGCGCGAGATCCAGCAGGCTGGGCAACAAGGACTCCGCACAGCCGAATTTACGGCTCAACGGCCAATCCGCCAGCGAGTTTTCAACGATCAGGCGGATATAGACCCGCGCGCCGGGGGCGTGACGGGCAATCTTTTCCAGTTCCGCTTCACAATCAGCCGCGAACAGCGTGATGCCGACGCTGTGGGCGAAAGCGATATCGGCCGCGCGTTTGATGGTGTTGCCAAAAGAAATGTCAGAAGGCTTCGCGCCCTGCGCTAGGCAAAGCTCGATCTCGCCGCGCGATGCGCAATCAAAGCCGGAGCCCTTGCGGACCAAAGTGCGGATCACTTCCGGTGCCGGGTTTGATTTAACCGCATAATGAATATGGGCCTCACCCAGACCGGCGCTCAACTCGTCATATTGTGCCGCCACTTTGGCGCGCGAGATAACCAGCGTCGGGCGGTCAAAATCATTTGCCGCGATATAGGCCGCAGCCGGATCGGCAACATAAGAAAAAGCGGAAGGTGCAGCGCTAAGTGCGCCGGGGACGGAAGCGTTCATGGTCATCTCCAAAGAGCAGGAGGGGCGGGAGCACCCCAAGTGTCATTTCAAGAGACGTTACCGTCGCTGCATAAACGCGGGTCAGTCAGAAAGGCTGACCGGCCAGAGGCGCGTGCGTTGGCGTCTGTAGCGCGGCATTTACGCTTGTTTGAGATTCGTGCAAGTCAGAAAATGCACCAACCGAATGTTTTTCGCCAACACCAAAGCAAAACAGCAAAAAGGGCACAGGGTTTCCCCAATGCCCTTCGCTGGACTTTACCAATACATCGGCCCCTTCAGGCGCAAAGCGCTGGACTTTAGGACTTCGCAGCGTCCTCGTCTTCATCCTTATCCGCGTCCGAATCCGGCAAGGAAAAGAAGCTGTCCGCATCAAGATAATTGCTGTCGTCCTTATCGTCGTCTTCGCCAACTTCATCACCGGACAGCGTGAAAGTCTCAAGCCCTTCGATCGCGGTGGGGATTTTAGGCTCTGCATCCATGCCAAGGCTCTGCTCGGTGCTGACCAGTTTGCGACGCTCGTCATCGCTCATCACCTCGCCAGCCGCTGCTTTCTTGGCGGCGGCTTTTTGTACGGCGGCATCCAGTTCGGACTGCTTGCACAGGCCCAATGCAACCGGATCAATCGGCTGGATGTTGGCAATGTTCCAATGCGTGCGCTCGCGGATCGCCTGGATGGTAGGCTTGGTTGTGCCGACCAGCTTGCCAACCTGACCATCGGTCAATTCGGGGTGGAACTTGACCAACCACAAAATGGAAGCCGGACGGTCCTGCCGTTTGGAAAGCGGTGTGTACCGCGGACCGCGGCGCTTTTCTTCGCCCTGTGCGGCGGCGTTGAATTTCAGCGTCAGCTTGTGCAGCGGATTCCTTTGCGCAGCGTCGATTTCATCCTGCGTCAACTGGTTGTTGGCCACAGGATCAAACCCTTTTACGCCAGCAGCAACATCGCCATCGGCAATGCCCTGAACTTCCAACTCATGCATGCCGACGAAATCGGCGATCTGTTTGAAATTGATGGTGGTATTGTCCACCAGCCAAACGGCGGTCGCCTTGGCCATAATCGGTTTTGCCATGTTGGTCTCTCCTCTCAAAACGCAATTTTCCCGTCGCCTGAAAAGGCTGTCTCGGTGGATTGAGACGGTTTCCATTGTCGGGGAACTTGGCTGGCTTATACTGAGACCGAAAAGATAAGGAAAGACCCAATGCGCAAGCTCTTCGCTGGCCTGATGGCCGCGCTCATCGCCACGGCTCCTGTGGCAGAGGCCGGAAACGACAAGGCCGGTGTGTTTGACTATTACGTGCTGTCCCTCAGCTGGTCGCCCAACTGGTGTCTGGCCGAGGGCGACTCACGCCAATCCGAACAATGCGAAACGGGCAGTGGCCATGGTTGGATCATGCACGGGCTCTGGCCACAGTTTCACCGCGGATACCCGTCGTTCTGCCAGACCGCAGAACGTCCCCCTTCCCGCGGCATGACGGCGAAAATGGCGGATGTTATGGGAACCGCCGGACTCGCGTGGCACCAGTGGAAGAAACACGGGACCTGCACGGGTTTATCTGCCGCTGCATATTATCAGCTTTCGCGCGAGGCCTATGGACGTGTGGTCCGGCCTGCAATATTTCGCAAACTCGAACGCAAAGTAATGCTGCCCGCCTCGGTTGTCGAAGACGCGTTCCTGGAATCCAATCCGGATATGTCAGCAGACGGCATCACGATCACCTGCCGCAACAACCAGATTCAGGAAGCGCGGATTTGTTTGTCCAAATCGCTGGCTCCGGTCCCTTGCGGGCAAGACGTGGTGCGCGATTGCACCTTGAAAAAGGCTTTGTTTGCACCGCTGAGGTAACGTTGGCAGACGGCACATGGCCGAGAGTGCGGACAGTATATAGAGCCAAAAAGAGGAGAGAATTGTTTCTCCCCTCTCTACAAGAACGCTAAAGTTCTCTTCTTGGCACGGTCATCGGCACTGCTGCCTGTTCCGTTGCTTCATAAACGCAGGCCATGGTTAACAAATCGTTTCTTTTTGGCCTTATATACTGTCCGCACTCTCAGCAGCCGCCGCCCGCCTGCGTTTGGCAAATCCAAAATCATGTCGCGGGCCTGTCCCGCGTCCTTTGGATCAGGCCCCGATGCGCAATACGATCTTGCCGATATGTCCACTGCTTTCCATGCGGGCATGTGCATCACTTGCATCTTCGAACGCATATTCACTGTCCATGACAGGTGCCACCCGACCTGCATCAAGCAGGGGCCAGACTGCCTCGCGGAGTTCCTGGGCAATTCGTGCTTTTGCCAGATCACTTTGGGGGCGCAGCGTCGATCCTGTCATGGTCAACCGGCGCGTCATGAGCGTGGCAAAGTTCACCTCGACCAATGGTCCTTGCAGGAACGCGATTTGCACCAGACGCCCGTCCTCGGCCAGTGCTTTGAGGTTGCGGGGGATATAGTCGCCGCCGACCATATCCAGCACGAGATCGGCACCACCTTCAGCTTTCAGCACATCGACAAAATCCGTATCGCGATAATTGATCGCAGCTTCGGCACCCAGTCCGACACAAGCCGTGCATTTTGCATCCGTCCCTGCCGTTGCAAAAACCCGCGCGCCGAAGGCGTGCGCCAATTGAATAGCTGTCGTCCCGATACCGGAAGAGCCTCCATGTACCAGAAACCGCTCGCCTGCTTTCAAACCACCGCGCATAAACACGTTGGACCAGACGGTGAAGAAGGTCTCGGGCAAACAGGCCGCTTCTTTCATGCCCATCCCTTTGGGCACCCGCAGGCAATGCGCCGCAGGGGTCGCGACGAATTCCGCATACCCGCCGCCCGGCAACAGGGCACAGACCTGATCACCGACGTTTAGGTCACTTACACCCGCACCAACGCTCACCACTTCGCCAGAGGCTTCCAGGCCCGGCAGATCACTTGCAGTCGGAGGGGGGGCGTATTTTCCGGCACGTTGCAGCGCATCAGGACGGTTCACACCGGCATATGCCACTTTGATCACCACCTGACCGTGTTTGGCTTCGGGCACGGGCCGCTCTGCAACTTGCAGGACCTCCGGTCCGCCGGGTTTGGTGATCTCAATTGCACGCATTGTATCGGTCATCGGGTGTCCTTTTGGTCTGGAATCGTACCGTCATCTTAGGTCCCCACGCGCCGCAGCGCGGGGGGATTTCGCTATCGTCTTGCTGTAGCGCCGCGCAAATCAGGCCCGCGACAATACACTTGCAGGGCGCGCACGTGCCAGTCCAGCTGTGATCAACCCTGCCAGCACCACCTTGATGATGTCACCCGGGATATAGACGCCGAGGATCGCCAGAGTTTCGCCCAGGCCCTTGTTCAGCACCATCATGAAACCAGCCACACCAAAGATGTAAAGCACCAGGATACCGCCAATGGCGGATGCAACACCGGCAGCGACGGCAATCGGCATCCGACGGGTTTGTTCCATCACGAAACCGGTGGCAAACGCCGCAATCGGAAAGCCGACGATGAAGCCGACCGTGGGCGATGCAAACGCGCCCAAGCCTCCGCGGCCGCCTGCAAGCAGTGGTAGGCCAAGGGCGACCAGCGCCACAAACAACAACGCTGCGAGCCCGCCGCGTTTAGAGCCAAGCACCGTACCACAGAGCATTACGCCGAGGCTTTGTGCGGAAATCGGCACGCCGGAGGCGAGCATAAGTGTCGGCATCAGACCGAGCGCCGCAATCAATGCGGCGAAAACCGCGATAAGGGCAATAGAACGTTCCATGGGGTTTCCTTTGGTTATTTGGGGCAGGGTTAAGTTAAATGAGGGGGGTCTTCAACGCGAAACACCTCCGCGTGCACGCAGGGCTTCGGCCACACGCTCGGCATCATCCAGCGCCAGTACGGCAAAGGGGATCACGATTTTCCAGCCCGGGCGTTTCGGACTGCGGGCGCGCCATGCCGCCACGAGGGCCTGCCCCTTGAGCGCCAGAACAGGGGTGAAACGGATCACCAGCGCCATCGCGAGTTCAACCCGATGGGGATGCAGGCCAAAGCGGCGCAGCGGCGACAAGAGCCTGCGCACCACCCCCATCATATCACTAAGGCGGGTGGTCAGCGTGACGAGGTTGGCAAGCCCGACCGCCGTCAACATTCGCATCCCAATCAATGCCCCGCCCGCAGCATCGCCAATCACCACGTGCCACCCGACAATCAACACCACAAACGGCCACAGCCCCCAAAGCCGCGCCATGCCGCTGCGCAGGAACACCCGTCCGGGCAAAGCATAAAGCACGCCCGTCCCGACCAGAAATGCCAGATGCCAGCCGAGATGCCCCACAGCGAACAATACCACGGTTGCGACGCATAAAGCGGCCAACTTGAGCGCTGCGGGCCAGTTGTGAGCGGCGGTTTTAACCGGAGAGGTCAGAGAGATCATCGCCCCCTCCCAACTGTGTCATCTGCTCTGTAAAGGCCGCAAGCACGGGGCCGGCCGGGCCATCCTGCACAATCCGTCCCGCGTCAATCCAGAGCACGCGATCGTAGCCGTCCAACATCGCGGGATCATGGGTGATCATCACCAAACAAACGTCCAGACTGTCCAGCACCCGCGCGAGTTGCCGCGTGGTCGGGATGTCGAGCCCGGCAAAGGGTTCGTCCAGAACGATCACGCGCGGAGCCATCGCGAGCACTGACATCAGACAGACAAGCTGGCGCTGGCCCTGCGACAACTGGTGAATCGCCGCCTCCGCCCAATGGGCCTTGCCGAACCGTTGCAATATCGCGGCCACGGACGCTTTTACTTCCGCCGTGTTCTTCCCCATTTGGGTCAGGCCAAAAGCGATTTCTTCTTCAACCGTGGGAAAAATAATCTGGTGGTCTGGGTTCTGGAACAGGATCCCAACGGCCGCCAAAGCCGCTTTGCGGTTGCGCGCAACGTCCGCGCCGCAAATCCTTACGGTACCTTTGTCCGGCGCAACCAGCCCCGCGATCATCCGCGCCAGCGTCGTTTTGCCCGACCCGTTGCGCCCGACAATCCCGATGCGTTTTGCATCCGTTTCCAAAGTAATACCGGACAGGACCGGCTTGTCATCCGGCAGGTAGGATACATCGCGCAGCGCGATGAGCGGGGCGGCAGGAGGGCTCATTTTGTCTCGCATCAACCGGTTCGCCCGCTGCCTATCAGGTCACCTAGCTGTGGAAAAGCCCGCCTTTCGTCCACAAACCGGCGCTATCAATCGCGCGGTGCCGTCCATGATCCGGGAAAGTCGCCCTTGGAAAACCGTACCGGCGGCTTGATCTGGCCCAACACCCAGTTCGGCCCAGCCATCAATTTGCTAAGTGCGGGGCTTTTGTTTACCTGCGCCTTCAACTTCTCGATCTGCATCACATTGTCGATGCGCCGGTCCAGAAAAGCCCAAGTGGCGGCGTGGCCGTCGCTGGTATCGCCCAACCAGAACAGGACAGTGGCAGAATAGACCCCGCTTAGGGTCATACGTTTTGAGTACCAGTTGAAATCATCCGAAGTATCGCCCAGCGCATCCCAGATGTGATCCGCCGTGCCCCAAATCAATTTCGCCCCGTCCGGCGCATAATGCGGCAAGGCAAACAACGTCGTGCCACGACGCACGGCTTCTTTGTCTTCCGCCGCTTCCAGCCGCAGCCGCACAGCATGGGCGATCCTGTCACGAAACCGCATCTCGCTTAGATCTTCGGCCTTTAGCGCGGCCAGCATCTGTGCATCACCGCGATGATGATAGGCCACAGCAAGATCGACCGCGCCGCGCGGGCAGATGGCGCGGGCAACCGCCCCGTCGATCCCGCTGTCCGCAAGGGCCGCATTGAACGTCGCCTCGGTCCAGCCGTCAAAAGCGACATGCGGCAGCGCCGCGTCTAGCAAAAGGTCTTTGGGATCAGACATAGTTGGTCCTTTCAGCAGGTCAGAGAGACTCGACAAACGTGTTTGACCTTGATATAGGCCGATTTCCTGCAAATCCTTGCAACTTTATCCTAGAAAGGTGGTGAAAACCACATGCAGGTTAGTGTTCGTGACAACAACGTCGATCAGGCCCTTCGGGCTCTGAAGAAAAAACTCCAGCGCGAAGGCGTATTTCGTGAAATGAAGCTTAAGCAACATTTCGAGAAGCCGTCAGAGAAAAAAGCGCGTGAGAAGGCGGAAGCGATTCGTCGTTCCCGTAAGTTGGCTCGCAAAAAAGCACAGCGCGAAGGTATGATGTAAATCAACCCCAACGCTTGCGAAGAATAAGAAACCCCCGTGGCTGTGATGCCCCGGGGGTTTTTCTTTGGCCGATCAGCCCGCTCGCGAAACGCAGGTCAGAAATCCTAAGCCGGTTCACGGGGCATCTGGATGTCTTAGCCGACAGGCAGCGCCGTCGTCTTGAACACCGTGCGCAACGCAAAGCTTGACTGCATCCCCTGCACCCCGGGCAGACGCGCCAGATATTGACGGTGGATGCGCGCGAAATCTTCGGTGTTTTCCGCGACCACCTTCAACAGGTAATCCGCAGAACCGGCCATCAGGTGACATTCCAGCACATCCGGTATCCGCGCCACTGATTTTTCGAAGGAATCCAGAATATCGTCGGCCTGCCCGCGCAGGGTGATCTCGACAAAAACCGTTGTCGGCACGTTCAGCTTGCGGGCATCCAGAAGGGCGACGTAATCCTTGATGTAACCCTCTTTTTCCATCCGCTGCACGCGCCGGTGACAGGCAGAGGGCGACAGATGCACGTCGTCAGACAGTTCCGCATTCGACATCCGGCCATTGCGCTGCAAGGCGCGCAGGATACGACGATCAATCTCATCTAGGCTCATTCGCGCGAAAATCCTGCGTTTAAGGGCGGCATACTGCAACTTTATCCCGAATTTCCGGTGAAACACCACGAATTTTCGTCCCCCTTTGCAATCCAAACTGCCTAAATATGAGGCATAATGCGAACAAAAGGACGCGCAGATGAAAATCGGTTGCCCAACAGAGATCAAACCACAGGAATTTCGTGTCGGCCTGACGCCCAGCGCCGCGCTTGAAGCCGTTAATGCAGGTCACGAGGTGATCGTGCAGGCGGGGGCCGGTCTGGGGGCCGGTTTCGAGGACAGTGATTATGAGGCCGCAGGGGCCAAGATCATCGGCCCTGCTGAGGAAATATTTGCCGCCGCCGACATGATCGTCAAGGTCAAGGAACCCCAAGCCGGCGAGCGTAAAATGCTGCGGGAAGGTCAGGTTCTGTTCACCTATCTGCACCTCGCGCCGGACCCCGAACAAACCAAGGATCTGCTGGCCTCAGGTGCCACCTGTATCGCCTATGAAACCGTGACCGACCGGTCCGGTGGTTTGCCCCTGCTTGCCCCGATGTCCGAAGTGGCAGGCCGTCTGGCCCCACAGGTCGGGGCATGGACCCTGCAAAAGGCAAACGGCGGACGCGGTGTTTTGATGGGCGGCGTGCCCGGTGTTGGCCCCGCGCGTGTCATGGTCATTGGCGGTGGTGTTGTCGGCACTCATGCGGCGCGGATTGCTGCCGGCATGGGCGCGGATGTGACGGTGCTGGATCGCTACCTGCCCCGCATGCGCTATCTGGATGACATCTATGGCGGGACGTTCAAGACCTCATATGCGTCAGCGCAGAACACCATCGAACTGGCACGTCAGGCCGATATGATCATCGGCGCGGTCCTGATCCCCGGCGCCGCCGCACCCAAACTGATCAGCCGCGCACAGCTTGGCGAATTGAAACCCGGTGCAGCGCTGGTGGATGTGGCAATTGACCAAGGCGGCTGTTTCGAAACTTCCAAGGCAACCACTCACCAAGATCCGGTGTATGAAGTTGACGGCATCATGCATTATTGCGTGGCCAACATGCCGGGCGCGGTCGCGCGCACCTCTACAATCGCGCTGGGGAACGCCACGATGCCGTTTATGCTGGACCTCGCGAACAAGGGCTGGCGTCAGGCCTGTGCCGATGATGAACATCTGTTGAACGGTCTGAACGTGCACGCAGGGAAACTGACCTATCACGCCGTCGGCAAGGCGCTGGGTATCGACGTATTGTCGCCAAAACTTGCGTTGAAAGCCTGATTTAACGGGGTGGGCCGGGCGCATTACTGCGGCCCACCCCTTTTTTAACTGCGGCGCGCCGACCTTTTGCCCTGCCGGCACTGCACACATCTGTCTTAGGCTCGATCAGACCGCCGCGCGCGACGGCGGGAATAGCGGTCTGTCAATTTCATTCAGGACGGTGTCAGAAGTCGGCCGCTCAGGCGTTCCATTCACGATCGCCGTTTGCATCTTTTACACGGGTCGGCAGGCCGATGGTGTCGAGCAGCGTAAACAGCGGCTTGGGGTCCAGTTCCTCTACGTTCAACATGGTGCCTGCGTCATATGTACCGTCCGCGACCAGCATTGCCATGGCCACTGGTGGCACCCCGGCAGTGTATGAAATACCCTGACTGCCAACTTCGTTGTACGCATCCTTGTGATCGGCCACGTTATAAACAAACACTTCGACATCTTCGCCGTCTTTAACGCCCTTCACCAGATCACCGATACAGGTCTTACCGGTATAGTTCGGCGCAAGGCTTGAGGGATCCGGCAGAACCGCCTTCACCAGTTTCAGCGGGACCACTTCAAGCCCCTCGGCTGTTGTCACCGGTTGCTCTGACAAAAGCCCGAGGTTTTGCAGAACAGTAAACACATTGATGTAATGATCTCCAAAGCCCATCCAGAACCGGATGTCGGCGTCGGGATAGTTGGCCGCGAGGGAATGAACCTCGTCGTGACCGGACATATAGGCCTTTTGCTTGCCGACAACAGGAAGGTCCCATTCGCGCCCTACCTCGAACATCTTGTTCTCCTGCCACGCGCCCTGCTGCCAGCTGTACACCGTGCCGGTGAATTCGCGGAAGTTGATCTCGGGGTCGAAATTGGTCGAAAAATACTTGCCGTGGTTGCCTGCGTTGATGTCAACGATGTCGATTGATGTGACTGTATCCATGAATTCGTCCACCGCAAAGCGGGCAAAGGCATTCACCATGCCCGGATCAAAACCGGCACCCAGAATGGCGGTAACACCGGCCTGTGCACAGGCATCGCGGCGCTTCCATTCATAATTGGCATACCATGGCGGTGTTTCGCAAATCTTGGCCGGATCTTCGTGAATAGCCGTGTCGATATAGGCCGCCCCCGTTTGGATGCAGGCCTCGAGCACGGTCATGTTTACAAAGGGCGACCCGACATTGATCACGATCTGCGCCCCGATGGCTGTGATCAAATCGGTCACGGCCTGCGTGTCCATGCCGTCAACCGCATGAGAGGCAAAAACGCCGTCCTGTTTCATCGCGTTCTTTTCATGCACGCTGGCAATGATCGCGTCACATTTTGCGATGGTACGACTTGCGATATGAAGATCACCCAGAACATCATTGTTTTGTGCGCATTTATGCGCGACGACCTGCGCGACGCCACCGGCGCCAATGATCAGAACATTGCGTTTCATGTTTCCAAGAGACCTCTTCTTTAGGATGGGGTAAGATCGTTTTCAGACTGGGTTAAGACAGCGCCGCAGAAAAATCGCTATAGTCGAAATCGCGCACCATTCGTGTGGTACCGTCAAGTTCGCGGATGGCGATGCTGGGCATCTTTACACCGTTGAACCAGTTTTTCTTTACCATAGTGTAACCCGCCGCGTCCTGAAACGAAAGCCGATCACCGGCACGCAACGGGGCGTCAAAGCGGAATTCACCAAAGATATCACCGGCAAGACAAGATTTCCCGCAAATCATCCATTCCTCATCCCCCGTGTTTGGCGCAATCTTTGCCGGTTCGCGATAAATCAGCAGATCCAGCATATGGGCCTCGATTGAACTGTCCACAATCGCGAGGTTCTTACCGTTGTGCATCGTATCAAGAACGGTAACCTCAAGCGTCGCCGCACCGCTGATTGCCGCTTCTCCGGGTTCAAGATAGACCTGAATATCGAATGTTTCGGCAAAGGATTTCAGCCGTGCTGCAAGACGCTCAAGCGGGTACCCCTCCCCCGTAAAGTGGATGCCGCCGCCCAGGCTGACCCAATCCATCTTGTGAATCACCGCGCCGAAACGATCCTCAATCAGGGTCAGCATTTCGTCGAAACGTTCAAAGCTGTCATTCTCGCAATTGTTGTGAAACATCAAACCGCTGATCTGATCCGCGACCGCATCAATCGCGGCCGGCGCGTGTTCGCCCAACCGGCTGAACGGGCGTGCGGGGTCGGCCAGATCGAAATCTGATGTCGACACACCGGGGTTGACCCGCAAACCACGGATATGCCCGCGGGACACATCGGCAAACCGTGCCAGCTGCCCGATCGAATTAAAGATGATTTTGTCAGAGCATGCCAGAACCTGTTCGATCTCGTGATCCGCATAAGCAACAGAATACGCATGGGTTTCGCCGCTGAACTTCTCATGCCCCAAGCGGACCTCGTACAGGGACGAAGACGTGGAGCCGTCCATATATTCGGACATGAAATCGAATACCGACCATGTGGCAAAGCACTTGAGCGCCAGCAAGCATTTGACGCCCGACGTCTGGCGCAGCCATGCGATTTTCTCAAGATTGGGGAGCAACAGCGATTTATCGATCAGATAGTAAGGTGTTTGCATGGCGACAGCTTTCTGCAAGACCACACCAGTCATTGGTGCCAAGAGCGCTGAGAAACATCATGCCTGCCAAAAACTGCGTGTCGGGGCCGGCATTGCTCTCAGGTTTTCGTGTGCGCCTTTCGCACATTTCATCCGCTTGGCGCAATAATTATTCCCGCAAACGCCCTGTTCAAGCCGTTAGAACGATTAAAGCACCAGCTTACAGCACCGGTAAGGATGTCAGCGCGTCACGTTGTCATCACGACTTTACATTCCGCCGATAACGCACAGGAACAGCTTTCGAAACGGTATGCCCGACAGGCCCCGCCCCCAAAACGTCTTGACCACGCAATATAAATCGATAATTCCAGATATATGGATAAGAATCACGCACTCGACGCTTTCGCCGCTCTCAGTCAGGCAACCCGCCTTGACGTTTTTCGTCTTCTCATCAACGCCGGTGACGCGGGTTTACCTGCGGGCGACATCAGTCACACCTTGGGCGTGCGGCAAAATACGATGTCGACAAACCTTTCGGTGCTGGCGCGCGCGGGCTTGATCCGCAGCGAACGCGAGGGGCGCAGCATCCGCTACTTTGCGGACATGGACGGCATGCGCGGCCTGTTGGCATTCCTGATGGAGGATTGCTGCGGCGGTCATCCTGAAATGTGCCAACCCTTTCTCAACGAACTTGCGTGCCCTTGCTAGGAAATGCCCATGACCCTCCAACCCTATAACGTTCTGTATTTGCCCAGCGGCAAAGCCGTCTTACCTCTCCCCTCCTCTACCGAAAGCTTAACATGACCGATACATCGCTTCCCGCTGCGGCGGGTCTGGGACTTTTTGAACGCTGGCTGTCTGTCTGGGTCGCACTGGCGATTGGCGCAGGTCTGCTGCTCGGCAATCTGTTTCCCGGCGCATTCGCCGCGCTCTCCGCTCTGGAAATCGCTTCGGTCAATCTGCCGGTGGCGGTGCTGATCTGGGCGATGGTCTATCCGATGATGGTCGGTGTGGACTTCGGCGCGTTACGTCAAGTCGGCGACAAACCCAAAGGGTTGGTTGTCACGCTGGTGACAAACTGGCTGATCAAACCTTTCACCATGGCCGCGCTGGGGGTGTTGTTTTTCAATTACGTCTTTGCCGGCCTGATCCCGCCGGAGGACGCACAAGCCTATCTGGCTGGCGTGATCCTGCTGGGCGCTGCACCCTGTACGGCGATGGTGTTTGTCTGGTCCAACCTGACGCGCGGCGACGCCACCTATACGCTGGTGCAGGTCAGTGTGAATGACGTCGTCATGGTTTTTGCCTTTGCGCCCATCGTGGCATTCCTGCTGGGGGCGACGAATATCGTCGTTCCTTGGGACACATTGCTGTTGTCGGTTGGCCTTTATGTCATGCTGCCCCTGCTGGCCGGATACCTGACCCGTCAGCGGCTGATTGCCAAGGATGGCGAAGCCGCCGTCGACGCGTTTAAATCCCGCGTTCAGCCTTTTTCAATCATCGGGTTGCTGGTGACCGTCGTGCTGTTGTTCGCCTTTCAGGGCGAAGTGATCCTTGAACGTCCTCTGGTGATTGCACTGATCGCGGTGCCCTTGTTGATCCAGTCCTACGGTATTTTCTTCCTTGCCTACGGGGCCGCGCGGGCGTGGAACATTCCCTTCAACGTTGCAGCCCCCTGCGCCTTGATCGGCACGTCGAACTTTTTCGAACTCGCCGTCGCTGTCGCGATCAGCCTGTTCGGCTTGGGGTCGGGTGCTGCGCTGGCAACCGTTGTCGGTGTGCTGGTGGAAGTGCCGGTGATGCTGTCGCTTGTCGCATTCGCCAACCGAACAAAACACTGGTTCCCTGCCGACGGGGGGTCGGCATGACCATCGTGATCCACCACAATCCCGACTGCGGTACGTCCCGCAATGTGCTCGCTTTTATCAAAGCCTCGGGCGAGGTTCCGGTGGTCATTCCCTATCTCGATACCGGCTGGACCCGTCCGCAGCTTCAGGCCTTGTTCGCCGCGGCGGATCTTACACCGCGCACCGCCCTGCGCACATCTAAATCACCCGCCCAAGAACTGGGATTGCTGGACCCTTCTGTGGACGACGACACCCTGCTTGATGCGATGCTGGCACACCCTGTTCTGGTTAACCGTCCAATCGTTTGTTCCCCGAAAGGGGTCAGGCTGTGCCGCCCGAGCGAGGCCGTTCTTGATCTTCTTGACCGCCTGCCGTCCGGTCCCATCACCAAAGAAGACGGCACGCTGGTGCTTGACGCGGCCGGAAACCGCGTGAGCTAAGGGTCTCCTAGCCCGTCAAGACACCCCGCGAAACCTTACTGACCAAGTTCGAACAGCAGGGATGCCCCCGTGCGGATACCGTCGATGAACCGAACGACCTCAAGGTTTTCGTTCGGCGCGTGGTTGGCCTCGTCTGCGTTTGCGTAGGGCACAACAAAAGCCGGCTTTTTCAGGATCTTCGTCCAGACGTAATCCGGCAGGCTGCCGCCAACTGTCGGATAAAGCAGCGGTTCAACGCCGCGCGCGCGCTCGACCGCTTTGATCAGCGTCGCAGCAAAGGGCGTGTCCATGGGGGTTTTGGAAGGCAGCATACCATTGTGGCGGACCACCTCGACATTTGGTGCGTGCTTGGCGACATGCGCCTCGATACGCTCGAACACATGATCGGGTGTCAGGGGTTCGACCAGCCGCACATCGCATTTCGCGATGGCTTCATTGGGCAGGACCGTCTTGCTGCCCGGACCGTCGTAGCCGCCGTGAAAACCGTTGATGGTCAGTGTCGGATGGAACATCAGACGGTCCCAATACGGGCGGTCCAACGGGCCGTCGAGCGCCTCAAGGCCAAGGTCTTTCATCACCTCCGGCAAATCAAGCGGCAGACGCGATGCGGCGTCCAACTCAAGATTGGTGGCAGGGATGACCGGTTCTGTGATGCCTTCGACTGTGATATTGCCATCAGCGTCCTTCATCGTTGCCAGCAGCTGTACCAGCGTCCAGATCGGGTTCGGCACGATGCCCCCGAAATTGCCGGAGTGCACATCACGCGATGCGCCTTTTGCCACCAGATCAAATGACGCAACACCGCGCACGCCGAATGTAATCACCGGTTGGCCGGTTTCATGGAGCGGCCCGTCAGAGCTCACGACAAGGTCGGCTTGCAGGTCATCCATATGATTGCGCACAAAGTCCGCAATCTGGGGGGAGCCAATTTCCTCTTCACCCTCAAGGCAGAAAATGATGTTGCACGGCAAGGTGCCTGTGACCTTCAGATGGGCCTCGATCGCCAGAAGCTGCGCGAAATGCTGCCCCTTATTGTCACCAATGCCGCGCGCCCAGATGCGGCCATCGCGGACTTCGGGTTCGAACGGCGGGCTGACCCAAGCCTCAAGCGGATCGGGCGGCTGCACGTCATAGTGCCCATAAAGCAGAACCGTAGGTTTTGACGGATCAACGGTACGGTGTCCTAGAACGAATGGATGTCCGGGCGTCTCGACCAGTCCGGCGTCAAAATCCAAACCCTTCAGATGCTCCACCAGCATGCCGGCAACTTCCCTGATCCCGATGTCATGGGCGGAAATAGAGGGGTGGCTGACGTATTCCATCACCCGCGCGACGTAGCTTTCTTCGTTTTCTTTGATGTAGTCGAAAATGTCGTCGATCTGGCTCATGCTGTTTCCTTTTCCAACAACAATGCAGCGGAGGGATGCACGGTGGCGGACCAGCCGGGCGGAATGATCGTGGTCGTATCCAGTTGCGTGATCACGGCTGGGCCGGACAGACGCACGCCCGCACACAGGGTGGCACGGTCATAGATTGGCGTATCCACATCGCCGGTCTCCCAATGCACCATCTGAGATTGGACAGGCGCTGGCTTTTCACCGGCCTCTAGGTCGGGGCGCGGCGATGCTTCGGTGCGGCCAGCCGCCTCGATGCGCAATGTAACCAGTTCAACCTGAGCATCCAGAATGAAGCCGTAAAGGGCTTCGTGTGCCTGCTTGAAACGCGTTTCGGTGTCTTCAGGTGTGTCGGCCCAATCGACCGCGATCTCGCCACCCTGCCCGTGAAAGCGCAGCAATGCGCGGGTCTGGATGTCACGGCGCTCTACCGGAATGCCCTCTTCTTCCAACCACGCGGTGGCGTCTTTGACCAGCTCGCTGGCAATGCTGTCGCCCACGCTTTGATCAATGGCACCGGGTGTCGGCAAAGCACGTGTAAATTCTGCTTTAAGATCGGCGGCAAGCAACCCGTCAGCACAAAGCAAGCCCGGCGCAGGCGGCACCATGACCTGATTGATGCCAAGCAGTTCTGCCAACGCAACACCGTGCAAGGGACCGGCACCGCCGAACGGCACCAGTGTGAAGTCGCGCGGATCATGGCCACGTTCCACAGAAACAGTCCGAACCGCGCCCACCATGTTGTTATTCATAATCGCAAGAATACCACGCGCCGCATCGTGGCGTTTCAGCCCCAGCGGACCGGCAACATTGTCATCCACAACCTTAAGCGCGGCTTCCTGATCCAGCGACATCTCTCCGCCCAGCAGACTGACAGGCAAATGACCCAGCGCAACATGCGCATCTGTCACGGTCGCCTGTGTCCCGCCATGACCATAGGCCGCAGGACCGGGCCTTGCTCCGGCGGAATGGGGACCAACCGCAAGCGTTTCATCCGCGACCTGCGCGATAGACCCGCCGCCTGCCCCGATTGTCACCATATCGACCATCGGCAGGGACAGCGGCCAATCGCCAACCTTGCCCGATTGCGTCAGGCCAACGACACCATCGCGTATCAGACAGATGTCAGCAGAGGTGCCACCGATATCGACAGTGATGATATCCTTGATGCCGCAGGCTCCGGCCACGTCACAGGCACCCACAACACCGGCAGCGGGGCCGGACAACGCAGTAAGCGCCGGTGCCGTGCGGATCGCCGCCGTGCCTGCAACACCGCCGTTTGATTGCATCAACAAAAGGGGTGATGCGACGTTTGCCTCGGACAGGCGGTTTTCCAGCCGCTCCACATAGGTGGAAACGCCGGGCATGACGCCTGCGTTCAGAACCGTTGCAAGGCTGCGTTCGAATTCGCGCACGACCGGCAAGACATCTGTGGAACAGGTGACGTCCACATCGGGCAAAGCGGCCCGCAACAATTCGGTCACGCGCTTTTCGTGATCTGCATTTGCATATGCATGAACCAGACAAACCGCGACCGCTTCGACATTTTGCGCGCGGATCGCCTCAGCAACCTTTGCCACGCTACCTTCGTCCAGCGGCGTCATCACAACGCCCCCTGTGCCGATACGCTCATCAATTTCATGGATACGCGATGCGGGAACCGGACGGCGCGGCTTGACCCACGTGAACAGGTTTGCATGACGCGGAATATCCTGACGCCCGATTTCCAGCACGTGCCGGAAGCCCCGCGTTGTCACCAGCGCTGTTTTGGCCCCTTTGTTTTCAAGGATCATATTCGTGGCAACAGTTGTGCCATGCAGCACCTGATCCAGCACGGATGCATCAATGCCTGCATCCCCCAGAACTGCATTCACACCCGTCATAAACGCTTGCGATGGATCTACCGGCGTCGACGGTGTTTTGGCACGCCAGACCTGACCGGAGGTGCGATCAAGCAAAGAGATATCGGTGAAGGTGCCGCCAATGTCGACAGCCACGGCATAGGACGGATCAAAGGTCATATCAGACGAGGGCATCGACGTACTCCTGACGGTAAAAGCGGCCAACCTTCGGGCGGTCGGCGCGGTGTGATTTGGTTGCGGCAACGTCGAGTTCATCGTTTTTTATGACCACGCCGTACAATTCGAGCGCGGCTGCTTCGGTGACAAAACCGTCGAGCACATCTTCAAGAACGCGCTCTGCGGGACGGTCATACGGATGGCCATGCCCGCCCCCTCCTCCGGTCTCGATGCGAAGGATATCGCCTTTTTTCAGCATGTTACCGTCGGACAGCGGGTTCAGAACCACCTCATCAGGTGTGCCGGGATTTACAATCGCGACGCCGTGACGGCCGGACCGCCCGCCGTCGATGCCCCATGGCGGGTTCTGTACGCTGTCGATACGGATCGCGCACATGGTGGTTTCGGCTAGGATCTCGTATTCGCGCACAATGCCACAGCCCCCGCGATGTTTGCCCGCCCCACCGGAATCAGGAACCACGCCGTAGCCCCGCATCGTGACGGGATATCCGGCCTCCAGAAACTCCACCGGATAGTTTTCTTGCGCGACAAAATAGACCGCATCAATACCGTCCGCTGTCGCCCGCGCGCCGTAGCCGACACCGATACCGTCAGCCAGAAGATACGGCTCCAATTCGCCCGCCTTGTTGCGGAATTCGCCACGCATGATGTTCACCACATAGGCCGAATTCGCAGCGGGCGCTTCGCCGCCGCCGGTATTAAGCAAACCGCACATCGCGGAAATCATCCGCATCGCGGTCAGGCCGCGCAGGCCAAGAGGCGCAGGGTATTTCGGTTGCAGGAACGACCCCTCGCGAAACAGCACTTCGTCCAATGCATTCGGACCGCCCGCGTTACATACCTGCGACGGATCACCCCCCAGATAGAACAGGCCCAGCGCCATACCAGGCACACCCTTGTTCATCAGGTAATTGATAGGACCCGGGGCCTGATCATCGCTCTCTCGCGCATCAAAGATAAAGTGATCGTCCCCGTCTGTGCCCTTTTCGCGGGTCAGGGCAAAACGCATGCGGAACGGGCCGTTGCCGTGGCCATCACTGTCGATGGCATCGGTGAATTTATGCGTGCCGTAGTCAAACGTCTCCGCCAATTTTGTGCGCACCAAACGGCGCGTCCGGTCCAGCAGCTGGGCCAGTGCGTCGGCCATCATGTCCGGCCCGAAGCGATCAAGGATTTCACCAACCCGTTTGGTCCCCAGATCGACCGAGGCCATCAACGCGCGCATGTCACCGATACTTTGATCGGGAAAGCGGGAGTTGCGGTGGAAGATGTCGAGCACAGCTTGATTAACTTCACCCGCCTCGATCATCTTGGTGACGGGGATCATCACACCTTCCTGAAAGATATCTGTCGCATCAGGGCTGATCGAACCGGGCCGCAATCCGCCAATGTCGGCAAAATGCGCCCAGCTCATCACAAACGCGCAGATGCGCCCGTCACGAAACACAGGGGCCAGCAAAACCTGATCGTTTGAATGCGAAATCGCCCCGTAGGAGCCGTAGCAATCATTGTACCAATAGACGTCGCCGGGCTGCATGGTCTCTGCCGGAAACTTCTCCAATACAGGACGGGTCATGTCACCAAAGATCGGAACCATCGAGCCGACAGCCATTGTGCCGTGACCGTCGAAAAGTGCGGTGTAAAAATCCTTCTTCTCGCGGATAAAGGCCGAGATCGCAGTCCGTTCAATCAGCGCCTCCATCTCTGACTGGGCGGCGGCGATGGCCCCTCTGATAATCTCTAACGACACAGGATCGCAGATATGGCTGGGGGGTGCCTTTACGGCGGTTTGTTCGTTCATCATCAGCTCCTTAGTCATTCGCTGCGAGGGTGAGTACCGTCTGACCGAATGTGCCGCTGTGCATGTTTTCATGCGCCTGCGCGATATCGGTCAGAGGGAATGATGCGCCGATGGCGGGGCGCAAGGCACCTGCATCGGACAATTCAGTAAGCATTGCGTTCGCGGCTTTGCGTTGATCGGCGGTCAGGCGGAAACCCTGCACAAAGCGGATCATCGCGCCCAGATCGGCCAACTTGTAATAGGGCAGTGTCGGTGTGGGATCAGACGAGCAGGAGTAAGACGCGATGGTCCCATGCTCGGCAAGAAAAGCGATGTCCGTTTCCAGATTTGCGGCCAGATCGACCTCGATAATGCGATCTACACCTGTGCCGCTTGTCAATTCATGCACATTGGCAGCGACGTCTTCGGTGTGCCGGTTGATGGTCGGAGCCTGAGCGATCTTGCCCACGTGTTCCGCCCCCGCATCAGAGCTAACAACCGCAATGACATCGGCATTTTGGTGCAGGGCGACCTGCAAAGCCATATGGCCCACAGCGCCAGCAGCCCCTTGGATCAAAAGTGTTTTACCATCGACCGGCCCATCTGCGAGCACCAAAAGCCAAGCGGTCAGGCCCG
Source organism: Sulfitobacter geojensis (assembly GCF_000622325.1). Classification (NCBI taxonomy): domain Bacteria; kingdom Pseudomonadati; phylum Pseudomonadota; class Alphaproteobacteria; order Rhodobacterales; family Roseobacteraceae; genus Sulfitobacter; species Sulfitobacter geojensis. The sequence goes on along the minus strand of NZ_JASE01000005.1, from coordinate 808,878 downwards.
GAACGCCAAGGCAAGCACCTTCTTCGAAGCTCAGTTTGTCAGACAGCCGCACCGCCTGTTCCGATGGCAATGCAATCAGTTCAGCGGCGGTGCCATAGGCGCGACCCGCTTCGCCGTATCCGCCCTGTGCGTTCCACAGCCAGACACGTTCACCCACGCGCTCTTCGGATACACCTTCACCAGTTTGCACGATCACTCCCGCCCCGTCGCAATGCGGGATCACCAGCGGATGGGCCATCTGCATGCCATTCCATCCGGCGCGCCGTTTCACGTCTGCGGGGTTAATGCCCGACGCATGGATGCGCACCACCACCTCTCCGGAGGCGGGTTTCGGATCGGGCATATCAATGACCGACAAAACCTCAGCCGCTGGACCGGTCCGGGAATAGGTGGCGGCACGCATCACGAACGCTCGTCAAACAGATGGCAGGCCACATCGCGGTTGCCCACTTTCTGCGGCAACGGAATATCCGTGGCACAACGACCAAAGGCTTTGGGGCAGCGATCGCGGAAAACACAGCCTGATGGCGGATTGCGCGGATCTGGTGCGCCGCGCCCGATGGGAAGTGGGTCATGGCTTTGATCTGCTTTCGGGGTTGGCACGGCAGCGACCAGCGCTTGGGTATAGGGGTGCAGCGGGTCGCGTACGATCTCTTCAGTCGGGCCGTCCTCCATGATGCGGCCCAGATACATGACGATGGTGCGTTCACACACGTAGCGTACAAGCGCCAGATCATGGCTGATGTAGATCGCGGTCAGCCCCAGCTTGTCGCGGACCTCGCGGAAAACGTTCAACACGCCGGCACGGACGGAAACGTCGAGCATCGAAACCGGCTCGTCCGCGACCACAAAGTCGGGTTCAAGGATCAGGGCGCGGGCCATCACCACACGCTGCAACTGACCGCCCGACAACTGGTGCGGATAGCGGTCCAGATATTGCTCGGGCTCGGCAAGGCGGACAAGTTCCAGCGCCTTGATGATGCGGCTGTCCCATTCCGTTTTGGGGATACCCGCGTTGCCCAACGGCTCTGCCATCGTTTTCTTAATGGAGTAACGCGGGTTTACCGCGTCAAAGGGGTTCTGGAATATCATCTGGCTGCGCGAACGGAACTTGCGCAGGTCAGTTCCCTTTAGCTGCGCAATTTCTGCCCCGTCAAAACGGGCCGAACCGCCGGTGACGTCCTCCAGCTTGACCAAAAGACGCCCCATCGACGTTTTCCCACAGCCGCTTTCACCTAGCAGACCGACACTTTCGCCTTTGTTCAGTGTAAAGGTAATTCCGTCGACCGCTTTGACGACCGAAGGCAACCCCAACATCGCGGAGGCAGCCGAGCCGACCTTGTAATGCAATTGCGCGTTTTCGACCTCGACAAGTGGCGTGCTCATGCCATCTCTCCCCATGTCTCGGGTTGGGCTGCCTGCGCACGCAACTGCGCCGCTTCATGGGCGCGGTGACAGGCGACCGAATGGCCCTCTGCATGCTTTTCCAAAACGGGTGACACTGCACGGCAGTGATCGGTGGCAAACGGGCATCGCGCCGCAAAACGGCAACCGCTTGGCGGGGTGGCAAGGTCCGGCGGCGCGCCACTGATCGGGGTCAGCGTGCCCGAACCCGCGCTGGCAATATCGGGGAAAGCGTTTTTGAGACCCATGGTGTAAGGATGCAGCGGTTCGGACAACAGCGTCGCGGTATCGCAATCCTCGACCACCTCGCCTGCGTACATCACCACCGTGCGGTCACAGATATAGGCGACAACCGAAATGTCGTGCGTCACCATGATGATAGAGATGCCAAGCTCGCGTTGCAGATCGCGCATCTGGTCCAGAATTTGGCGTTGAACGATTACATCCAATGCCGTCACCGGTTCATCCGCCACGATCAGCTTGGGGTTCAATGCGAGCGCCAAGGCAATCGCGACCCGCTGGCGCATGCCACCCGAAAACTGGTGTGGATAGTCACGCAGCCGGTTCGCCTCAATCCCGACCATTTCGAACAGTTCTTCTGCCCGCACTTTGGCTTGAGCACGGGTCATGCCGCCCCTGCCCCGCAGCACTTCATTCAGCTGGTATTCAACACGGTACACCGGATCGAGCGAGTTCATTGCCGATTGCGGCACAAAGGCAATGTCACGCCAGCGTAGGGCGTTCATCGCTTTCTCTGGCAGCTTGGCAAGGTCTTGCCCGTCAAACATCATGCTGCCTTCGGTGATCTTGGCGTTGTCGGAAATGATGCGGGTAAAGGCGCGCGCCATCGTGGTCTTGCCACAGCCGCTTTCGCCCACCAGCCCGACGATTGACCCCTTTGGGACATCAAAGGACGCACGCGACACGGCAACGATATCAAGACCCGGCACCTCATAGGCGATAGACAAATCTTTGACGGTAAGTAGGTGGTCAGTCATATCAACGGCCCAACTTTGGAAACAGAAGGTTTTCGTAACCGCGCGAGATGAAGAACCCCGCAGAAACGACCAGAATGATCGCAAGGCCCGGCGGGATGAACCAATGATAGGCTTGGCGGCTCAGTGCCTGACTGGCAAAGGCATCCTGCAACATGAAGCCCCAGCTGATGCTGTCAGGGTCACCGAACCCCAGAAAGCTGATGGAGGCTTCGGTCAGGATGGCCCAACCAATGGCGATGGACCCATAAAGAAGCGACAGCGGGACGATATTGGGAGCGATGTGGCGTGTGATGATCTTGAAATCGGAAGAGCCTGACACCCGCGCCGCTTCGACATAGCCGCGAGAGCGCAGGGTCAGCACCTGCGAACGGATCACGCGCGCTGTGTCACGCCACAGGACCAGCGCCATAGCGATGACCGTGTTCCAGATTGACGGTTCGAGAAAGGCCGAGATCACAATCACAAACGGCAGGAACGGAATACCAAAGGCCACATCGGCCAGCCGCATCAGGACGGTATCAATCCAGCCCCCGAAATAGCCGGACATCAGGCCGACAATGGTGCCGATGAACGCGACCATAAAAGCCGCCGTCAAACCAACTAGCAGGGCCGACCGTGCTCCATAGACGATCTGCGAAAAGATATCGCGGCCAAGGCTGGTGGTGCCCAGAATATGGCCCTCCTGCCCCGGCAGGAAATCAGACGCCAGATCATAGTCCGCTGAATACAAAATCTCGGTCGGGTCATAGGGGGCCAGCACCGGCGCAAAGATCGCGGTCAGGACAAACAGCAGATAGATCACCAGACCTGCGACGGCGAAGTTATCGCCAACCGGCAGGTTCAGCATGTTGAACATGCGGCGGATCGGTCCTTGGGAAACGATAGCCTCAGGCATGGGAAATCCTTGGGTCGAGGAAGGTGTAAAGAAGGTCGGCAATCAGGTTCATCAGGATTACGACAACGGCGATCATTAGGAACGCCCCCTGCGCCAACGGATAGTCGGAAGCAGAGACCGCCGAGACAAGTTCACGCCCCAATCCCGGCCAGGAGAACACGCTTTCGACCACCACGTTGCCTTGCAATTGATAGCCGACAGAGATCGCAAAGGACGTCATGACCGGCAGCAAAGCGTTACGTGCGCCGTGTTTGATGACGATAGTATAGGGTGACAGGCCTTTGACCTTGGCCATGGTGACGAAGTCTTCTTTCATCACGTCCAACATGTTCGAGCGCATCAGCAGCAACGGCAGACCCTGGGAATATATTGCCAGCGTCAGCATCGGCAGCGCGAGGTGGGACAGAAAATCAGCCGAGGTATAGAGCGCCCAAAGGCTGTCGTATTCGGTGCCTGCGGACCGCGTTCCCCCCGCAGGAAATATGCCCAGCGAAAAGGAAAAGACCGCGAGCAATACCATACCCAGCCAGAACTCCGGCATCGCGCGGGTGGCAAGGACAATGGGCAAAGCCACAGCTTCGGCGCGGCTGGCGCGGCGCCATGCAAGCCAGGCACCTGCGAGAATACCAAAGATGTAGGCAATGATGAGCGAGGAAAACGTCAGGATCAGCGTGTTCGGAAGCAGCAGCCAGATGCGTTCGGAAACCGGCGTGCGGTAGCGGAATGAATATCCCAGCTCGCCCTGCAACAGATTGCCGAGGTAGGTGAAATACTGCGACAGCAGTGGTTCATCCAGACCGAATTGGCGGATCAACTGCTCTTGCTGTTCAAGGGTGAAAGACGGGTCGATGTAGGCCGCGAGCGGGTTGCCCGGCATCAAGCGGAACATCAGAAACAGGATGGTCACAACTGCCCAAAGGACCAGCATTAACTGTAAGGTGCGCGATAGAACGGGTTTGAGCGTACTCATGAGAACCTGCTGCCAGTTTTGGGTGAAAGGAGGGAGGAGAGAGCGGCACAGACGCGCCGCCCCCGTTTTGATCGGGCCGGCGTTAGTCGGCCAGGGTCTCTTTTACACCATCAGGATAGGCCAGACTGTCACCATCCATTGTGTAGCCTGCTTCTTCCAGCATCGTTTTCGCAACGTCAGACCCTGCCTTGAAGTTGTCGACAACATCCTTGGCGTGCCAGAATTCAAGCGCCGGTGAAACAACCGAGTTTGATGCAACCGCAAAGCCCTTGAAAGCAGCGTTTACGATCAAGCGGCGATCTACAGCAGAGGAAAGTGCCGAGCGGAAGGCCGGATCATCGAACGGCGGGCGGCGGTTGTTAAAGGCCAGATACCGGAAACCGATGTCGACGGTTGATACGACTTCCAGATCACCATCCGCTTCTGCGGCATCAACCAGAACTTGCGGGTCACCGGAGAAATCGGTCAGGAAGTTCACCTCGCCCGAACGCAACATGCCCAAAGATGCTTCGGCGTTCGGCACAAAACGCAGGATCCAGCGCTCTGCCTTTGGTGCGTTGAAGTGATCGGCGTTTGCACTCAGAACGATCTCTTCGTTGGTGATCCAACGGTCAAACTTGTAAGGGCCTGACCCGATGGGCATCTCTTCCTGATAGCTCTCTGCGTTTTCCTCTTTGGTCGACAGGTCGGCAAGGATCGGCTCCCACACGTGCTTGGGGATCAGGTTGATCTTGGCAAGGCTGGAGATGATGAAAGACGCAGAGGGGGTTTCAAGCGTGAAGACCACGACGTTTTCGCCCTCGATTGCGATATCGCTGATGCCCTTGCCGAACGGCGAATACATCGGCGCTTCACCACCAACCGTTGTCTCAAACGAAAACTTGACGTCTTCGGCGGTCAGGGGTTCACCGTCATGCCACTTCATATCATCGCGCAGGGTCACGGCGATGGTTTTATCGTCGCGCCATTCATAGCTGGTCGCGGCCCATTCTGTGGGCAAGCCGTCCGGCCCAACGCGGAACAGGCGGTCATACAGCAACTCGGTAATCCAGCTGTCGGTCACGCCGGAGATATAAAGCGGGTTCACCGCAATCACGTTATCGGCGGAGTTGGCAATGATGTCTTTCTGGTCGCCCTTGGGGGCCAGCGACAACCACGTCCATGTGTTACGGATACCGATGCCCGACTGGTTCACAACCGATGCTGCATCCCAGATTGTGTTGTCAAAGGCAAAGGCCTGCTCGGGGTGCACCAGCATCATGTTGGGCTGGTCTTTGGCCAGAATTTCCTGCGCCTGACGGACAAGCGCCTGACGCTCTGTCGGGTCAATCGTCACACGCTGCTTTTCAACCAGCGCATCATATTCGGGGTTGTTGTAGCCGATGAAGTTATAACCGGACTCCGCTGTGGTGGAGTGGAAAAGGTTATAGATAATCTCGTCGGGGTCGGAGCGTTCGGGCCGGCCGGTCATCTGCCACGCGGTCACGTCCCAATCTTCGCGGTTGTACCAAACCTCGGATGACATCTGCTCCCACGGCATGACGTCAACTTCTACGTCCAGACCCAGTTTGCGCCATTCCTGTGCAATAAGTTGAACGGCCTGAAATTCTGCCGGTTGCGCCGCCTGCGGGCGCGAAAGCAAATGGATCGTGCGGATTTTGTCCTGCGCCCATGTCGGTCCGGCAAGCATCGCCATGCTCATCAGCGACGTAGACGCCAGCTTTAATAGAGTGTTCACAATATCTCTCCTGTTGTCGTCGACCCATCGGGCCAGTCAGCATGCAAATGTTCCGGAACAACGCGCGCAGCCTTGCGGCCAAACTCCAATCCCGTACATTCTTTCGCCGGGCAGTCCGGCGTTATTCTTGGTATTGACGAACAGTCCCTTGTGTTTTACTGAGTGAGACAGAACGAAATTACTTTATTCAGTAAAACACGATTGTCGAAAAAGACAATACACTTTTTTGGAGCGACCATGACAAACGATGCAGTTACCCCCCCTGCCCAGCGCAAATCGTATAAAATTGAGGCAGTGGGGCGGGCACTGAATGTTCTCGAGGCTCTTGCCGAAAAACCCGGCCTTGGCGTGACCGCATTGGCCAATGAAATGGGCCTGACGAAATCTATCGTTTTCAGACTGTTACAGACACTCGAAGAAGCAGGTTATGTGCACCGCGACGCAGAACGGGCAACCTTTTCACTGGGCTACCGCGTTGCCCTGTTGGGCGAACGCGTGGGCCGCGATGGGGCTTTGCTGCATGTCGCCCCGCAAATCATGGACGAGTTGCGTGATGAAACTGGCGAAAACGTCAATCTGGTCATCCGCGAAGGGAATTATGCGCTGGCCCTGGCGACTCGCGAAGGGTTGCACGCGATCCGTATGTTCGCGCAAACAGGGCGCAAGGGGCCATTGCATGCAGGCGGCGGCTCAATGTTGTTGCTCGCCTATGCTGAACCCTCCATTCTAGACCGCGTCCTCACGTCCGAAATGCCCAGCTACACGAATCATACGATCACGGACCCCGAACAGCTCAGCAAAATCCTGCACCGGATTCGGGCCAACGGGTACAATGTGGCGCTGAACGATCTGGATGATGGCGCATTTTCGATCGCCGCCCCGATCTTTAACGCATCCGGTGAAGTGGTGGCCGCCCTTTCAATCGCCGGTGCCGCCGTGCGCCTCGATGAGCAAAGACGCGAAGCATATATCGAAGCGGTGAAGGCTGCGGCCGACAAAATCTCCACAAAGCTCACCCTCGGCTGAAAATCCAAACACCGCGCCTTCGGGCAATCGCGCCGCTTGCCCGACTCAAACCTCTCTGCTAGCGTTTTACCAAATGCAACATTGTTTTATTCAGCAAAACATAGGAGAGAGAAATGAACCAGACAGAAAAAGACCTGCTTGAACAGGTGACAATCGATGCGCCCTGGGCCTTGGTCGAGAGCTTTGCGACGTTCAAGCGCGAGCATCCCGATGACGTCAATCGCGGAATGGATGAAGTTGTCGACACACTTCGCGGTCATGGTGTCGAGGTTCAGGTGCACGAGCCGGAGCTCTATCTCAGCCTGCCCGGTCAGGCGCGTGTCGAAGCGGATGGCACAACGTTCCGCGCCAAGCCTCCTGCCTATGCTGTGAACACACCAAACGGACTAAGCGGCCCGCTGGTCTATATCCCCGGCACCACCAACATGGACGAGGAAGACGCGTTCGAAAGCCAGTTGGAAGCCTCTGCCGAGATGGAAGCGAAGGTGCGCGGCAAGATCGTGCTGACCGAAGGTTTCGCCAGCCCCGCGATCATTTCGTTGATGGACACATGCGGTGCCATCGGTGTGATCGCGATCAACCCCGGCGTCGATATCCACTGGGGTATCTGCACGACCATCTGGGGCACGCCCGGCACGGATGATCTGCCGAACAAGCCAACCATTCCCGCCGCCGCGGTCAATTTCGAAAGCGGTCAGGCCCTGCGTGCAATTGCTGAGGCCGGTGGTGAAGCCACGATCTTTACCGAGATGGAAGAAGGCTGGTTCACCTCAAAACTGCCTGAAATCACGATCCCGGGCACTGAAGAGCCAGAGAAATACGTGCTGCTGCACGGCCACCTCGACAGTTGGGATGTGGGTGTCGGCGACAACGCAACCGGTGACGCCAGCATGCTGGAAATCGCCCGTGTATTGTGGGCCAACAAGGACAAGCTGCGTCGCACGGTCAAAATCGTCTGGTGGCCCGGGCACTCCACCGGCCGTTACGCGGGATCCACATGGTATTCCGACACCTTCGCGCTGGATCTGGACGCCAACTGCGTGGCGCAAGTGAACTGTGACAGCCCCGGCTGCCGCTGGGCCACGGAATTCCTGAATGTGTCTGTCATGTCGGAGAACCACGATTATCTGGCACAGGTGATTAAGGACGTTTGCGGCAAGGAATTGCATTCCGAACGCCCCCACCGCGCGGGCGACTATTCTTTCAACAACATCGGCTTGTCCGGTTACCTTATGCTGTCCTCTGCCATGACAGACGCACACCGCGAAGAACTGGGATATTACGCTGTTGGTGGCTGTGGCATGAACATTGCATGGCACACCGAGAACGACACGCTTGAGATCGCTGACAAAGACATCCTGTTACGCGACATCAAGGTGTACCTGCTCGCCGTATTCCGCAACGCAAACGCTGCGGTCTTGCCGCAGGACTGGCGCGCGACGGCCCGCGAATTTCAGGACACGCTGGCGACCTATCAATCCGAAGCCGGCGATGCGTTCGACCTTTCAGACGCCAAAGCAGCAAGCAACAGTTTGTTGAGCAAGCTTAACGCGTTCTACGATGGTGTCGCCGATGGGTCCGTCAATGAGGCGCGGGCGAATATCGTGATCCAAGACCTCGCTCGCATTCTGGTGCCGCTTAACTTCAACCGCTCGGACCGGTTCCGCCATGACCCTGCGCTGACCATCCCGCCCCTGCCCGCCTTGGATCAGGCCAGCAAAATCGCCGCGACACCGGCAGATTTGCAGGGGTTCGGACGCACTCAACTGGTGCGTGGGCAGAACCACGTGATCGCAGGCATGCGCTCCGCTGAAACCCTGATCGAACGCGTTGCCGGGGTTTGATGAAATCAGGCAAAGCGCGGCGGGTCATCCCCCTGCGCTTTGCCTCGACGAACACGCGTTTGGCGCCGCAACCTGCCCCTATTTCGTCGGCATATGCGCGCGCCGCAGCTTTTCCCAATCAAATTCGACCCCGATACCGGGTATCGACGGGGCAACGGCCATGTGATCCTCGATCACAAGAGGGCGATGCGTGTATTCATCAATCGGAAAGCTGTGCACTTCGATCTGCCCTGCGTTCGGCTGGGCCGAGACAAGACTGACGTGAAGTTCCTGCATGCCGTGACTGCAAACCGGAATGCCGGCGTCGCGCGACATTTCAGCAATCGCCAGCCAACCGGTAATGCCCCGACAATTGGACGCGTCCGGTTGGACATAGGACAAGCGCGAATTGTCGAACGCGTGGCGGAATTCCTGCTCTGTGTGCAGGTTTTCCCCCATGGCAAGCGGACAGCCTGTCACCTCTGCGATATGGCCGTAACCGGCATAATCGTCAGGCTCTATCGGCTCTTCGAACCAGACAACACCAAGGTCGTGAAACGCATGGGCGGCAGTGATGGCTTGTGCAAGAGACATGGAGTAATTGGCATCGACCATGAAATCCACATCGGGACCGATCAGATCAATTACGGCACGTGCACGTTCAAGATCCTCCGCAAGATCCGGTTTGCCCACCTTAATCTTAACGCCATTAAATCCCTGTTCGATATAACCGCGCACGCTGTCCAGCAGTTTGGGCAGGGGGTAGTTCAGATCAATCCCGCCCCGATAGGCGGCACACCGGTCCGCAGTGCCCCCTGCAACCTGCCACAACGGCTTGCCAAGCTGGCGGCACTGGGCATCCCAAAGCGCGATGTCGATGGCCGCGATTGCAAAACTGTCAATCCCGCCACGCCCGACATAGTGGATATGACGCCCCATCTGTTCGTAAAGCGCCGGAATATCGCCCGCATCGGAACCGATCAGCCACGGCTTTAGATCATGGTCGATCATCGCCTTGATCGCATGCCCGCCCTTACCACCGGTATAGGTATAGCCCGTACCACTGGTCCCATCCGCAAGCTCAAGTCTTACGATGACCAGCTCAAAGAACGTATGATCGCCATGCATGGCGTCGCTCAGCACTTCCTTAAGCGGCAGCGCAAACAGGTGACTGTCCATTTTCGTGATCTTCGCCATACCGCCACTCCCACGCCGGATTAGTTTGTTTGGTCAGACCATAGTATGCAGCACCGCCTATTTCTGTCAACGATAGGTCCACTAACTTGCATTTGGTCTATCCAATAATCGTGATTGATAAGCTTCTGCATCCGTGGGAAACTGCGTCAATGGCTAGTGAAACACCTGAAACACCGTGTAAAAAGCCGCTGCGTGATCAAAGCGCAGTCGCGACAGTCGTGTCCGCAATCGAGGCACAGATCTTTTCGGGCGAGTTGAAGAACGGGCAATCCCTGCCCGCCGAACGCAGCATCGTCGAACAGATGAAAGTCAGCCGTCCGGTTGCCCGCGAAGCCGTCAAGATTCTTGAGGGCAAAGGGTTGGTGAAAGCCGCGCCGCGTCACCGGCCAATGGTGCGCACGCCGGATGTCGGCACTGTTCTGGGCATGTTGGGCGGGCTTGTCGGGCATCTGACACACGCCAGTGGCGGCACCCGCCAAATTTTCGACCTGCGCATTTTTGTCGAAGCGGGCCTTGTCCGGCTTGCTGCTGAAAAGGCGAGCAAAGAACAGATTGCCCGCCTGAAGGCCGCTCTGAAATCGAACGAAGACAGCATCGACGATTCGCTGGCATTCTATGAAACCGACCGCGCGTTTCACAGACTGCTTTACGACGTTGTCGACAACCCCGTGTTTCCCGCGATCCACACCGCGTTTTCCGATTGGCTGGATGTCCGCTGGCGACAGATGCCGCGAGATCCCGAACGCAATCGCACGAACTTCGAAGCCCATAAAAGCATTCTTGATGCAATTCTGGACCGCGATCCCGATCGCGCAGAGGACGCATTGCGCGCCCACCTTGAATCCGCTTGGGATCAGGTAAAGCGCAGTTTCGACGATCTTTAACACCCCCCAACGCACTCCGAAAACCTGCTGCGCCGCCCCCCCCGTTTTCGCGACGACAGGCGGCATCACCGGAACGCGCGGGCCGCGCGCATAAAATTGGTATGTCCAAAGAAGGCAAGCCGCCGGACTTGAGACAAATGGAGAGCACAATTGACTCGCCCCCTTATATTTGGTCTTACCAAAAGCAGAGGATGAACTCCGCCAGCACCAAAAGGGAAATTGTCATGTCAAACCAAATTACCGCAGCTTTCTACCGTGGCGATCACCGTTTCTCGGTCGAAACGATTGACGCAGCCCCGCCCGCCAAGGGCGAAGTCGCGGTGCGCATCGCCTACTGCGGGATTTGCGGTACGGACATGCACGTGTTTCACGGCAACATGGATGCACGTATCGGTTTTGAACGTGTGATCGGGCATGAAATGTCCGGCACCATCGACGCCGTTGGCGCGGGTGTCGACGGTCTTGCAAAAGGCCAGAAAGTCGTCGTGCGTCCCTTGGATCATTGCGGTGATTGTCCGGCCTGCGACGCCGGCCACCAACACATCTGTCACAACCTCAAATTTCTTGGCCTCGACACCCATGGTGCCTTTCAGGAAATCTGGACCGTGCCTGCGCATACCATCCACACGCTGCCCGATGATATGCGGCTGGATCACGCGGCGCTGATCGAACCTGTGGCTGTTGCCTGTCATGATGTGCGCCTGTCGGGGCTGACCAAAGGCGAGGATGCGGTGATCATCGGCGGCGGCCCCATCGGTGTGCTGGTCGCCGCAGTGGCGCGTGCGGCGGGGGGCAATGTTATTATCTCGGAGGTGAATGAAAACCGTTTGGCCATCGCGGCCAAGATGGGTTTTGACACGGTGAACCCCGCCAAGGAGGATCTGGTCGAAACGATCCAGAAACGTACCGGCAACAAGGGTGCCGATGTGGTGTTCGAAGTGTCGGGCAGCCAGCCCGGTGTTGACGCGATGACAGCGGTGGCCGCGGTGCGTGCGCGGATTGTGATGGTGGCCATCCATGCACAGAAACCGCAGATCGACATGTTCCAGTTCTTCTGGCGCGAACTGGAGCTGAAAGGGGCCCGCGTTTACGAACCGCAAGACTATGACAAGGCGATCCAGCTGGTCGCGGGCGGTGAAATCGACGCCGAAACCATCATCACCGATGTCGCGCCGCTGGCCGACATCCAAAAAGCGTTCGAGGCGCTCGACGCGTCACCCACTGCACTGAAAAGTCTCATCAAGGTAGGAGCATAATAATGACAAACCTGTTTGATCTGTCCGGCAAGACGGCCCTCGTTACCGGATGCAAACGTGGCATCGGGCGCGGCATCGCCGAGGCCTTGGCAGCAGCTGGCGCAGATATCATCGGCGTCAGCGCCTCACTTGAACTTGAGGGCAGCGATGTCGGCAAGGCGGTCACGGATTTAGGCCGGTCCTTCAAGGCGTATCAATGTGATTTTGGCGACCGTGCGGCACTGACCGGCTTTATCGCGCAGCTGGAAAAAGATGGCGTCGCCCCCGATATCCTGATCAACAACGCCGGCACGATCCGTCGCGCACCCGCTGCCGAGCATGGGGACGACATCTGGGACGAGGTGATCGAGGTGAACCTGTCGGCGCAATTTGTGCTTAGCCGCGAAATTGGTCGGGGCATGGTTGAACGGGGCGCAGGCAAAATCATCTTTACCGCGTCGCTGCTGACATTTCAGGGGGGCATTACGGTGCCGGGCTATGCGGCTTCCAAGGGCGGCATCGGTCAGCTGACCAAAGCGCTGGCGAACGAATGGGCTGGCAAGGGCGTGAACGTCAATGCCATCGCACCGGGGTACATCGCGACGGACAACACCGAAGCCTTGCGCAATGATGCGGATCGCTACAAGGCAATTCTGGAGCGCATTCCAGCGGGTCGTTGGGGCACACCCGAAGATTTCGGGGGCCCTGCGGTTTTCCTTGCGTCTAAAGCCGCGGATTATGTGAACGGTGAAATCCTCACGGTGGACGGCGGCTGGATGGGTCGCTAGGCACCCCCGCCATAAGTGGATCAAACCAAGTCGTGGCGGCGCATACGCGCCAAGTCCGATACCAAAAATGGGTCTAACGGGCGACATGTAAAAAAAATGCGGACCAGCCGTCCCTAACCGGCTGGTCCGCAAAGCTTTATACCGTCGATCATCTCCGTGTGATCGCGTTAGCGCAGGGCGGTAAGGACCGTGCCGCTTCAGGTCTCGCCAAAGCCTTTTGGCACCGGCAGATCCGGCAAGCCTGCAGCCCGCTTTTGCAGGGCACGCCCGATGACCACACGGCTGATTTCTGTTGTGCCATCTACAATCCGCAGCATCTGCGCCAGCCGTGACAGCCGGTCCAGCCCGTAAGGCTGCAAAAGCCCCATACCGCCAAGCACTTGCGTACAGGTGTTGGCAGCCTTCACCGCCGCATCCGGCACAAACCGTTTTGCATGCGCCGCCATCAACGGCCCTTCCGGTGTGCCCAGCGCTTCGGCGGCTTTGCGATACAGCAGCTTGGAAGCTTCGAGATCGGTCGCAACCTCGCCCAGCATCCATTGAATGCCGTCCAGATCAAGGTTCTTGCCCCCGAACATCTTGCGGTTCTTGGAATAGGACAGCGCGGTATCCAGTGCCGCCTGCATCAGTCCACAGCACCCCGACGCAATGGAAACCCGTGCAATGTCGATCGCCATAAGCGACCCTTGCAACCCCTGCCCGATGGGAAGGATGATGTTGTCTTCACTGACCACGACCTTGTCGAAATACATCTCCGACAAGGGCAGGAAGTTATAGGAGGGCGTGTCGTAACGCGGGCCAAAACTGATCCCCGGTGCATCGGCGGGAATGGCGATCATCGCCATGTCCTTGTGTCCGGGCGCATCGCTGGTCTTGACCACGGCAAAGTAGATATCCGCCTCGGTCGCCAAACTGACCCATGCTTTTGCGCCGCTGATCGTCCATGTCCCGTCCCCGTTGATCTGCGCACGTGTGTACATCTGCATCGGATCGGACCCCGACTGCGGCTCGGTCAGTGCAAAATTCGCCAGCTTACGCCCCGAGGTCAAATCACGCGCCCAGGTTTCCTTGAACGCATCGGCGCCATATCCGCAGCCTGCAAAGGTGCAGATATTGTGCATCGAGATGGCAAAAGCATAAGCCCCGTCGCCCAGACCAAGCTGTTCGTAAACCTGAATACCTTCGGACAACGGCAACCCCTGACCGCCCCATTCTTCGGGGGCATAGAGACCGGTCAGGCCAGCGTCCCCCGCCATATTGGAGGCCTCGCGCGGCCAAGTCTTTGCAGCGTTCCAGCTGTCCACATTGGGTGCGATGACATTGGTCGCATGATCATGGGCCGCGGCGAGAATTTTATCCAGTTTGTCAGACATTCGAATGGTCCTTTTCATGGCAACACCTGTCACATATCGCCAACCGAACGGAACGGTTGACGACATGCACAGGGGGCCTGTTTTCTTAGCAAATCTTTCGTTTCTCGTTACAAAATATCAACTTAAACACGTGGCAGCTATCTCGCGAGGTGACAGCGCCTTGTCCGAAAGTGACAAAATCAGCCTTCGGCATCCTGCCGCTTTCTGTAAGAACCGGGCGTGTTTCCCGTCCACCTGTGAAAAGCTTTGTGAAAACTGGCGGCGGAGGAAAACCCGATCATTTGCGCGATGCCCTCAACACTGCTTTGGCCGGCTTGCAGGTGACGGATCGCGATGTCGCGGCGCAGACCGTCCTTGATGTATTGAAACGACGTGCCGTCCGCCTCAAGCTTGCGGATCAAGGTGCGCGGCGTCATGTGCATGGCCCGCGCAGCCGCTGTCAGGTTTGCATGCTCCCAGCCGGTTTGACTTAGAAAGGCGCGCAGCCGCAATGACTGCGTGTGATCGCTGGAGCGCGTAAAGATCCAGTCGCGCGGCGCATTGTGCAGAAAAAAGTCCAGGTCATCCGCACTGCGCACCTGAACCGGCCCGAGTGCGGCCAGATTAAAAGAAAGTGCCGTGGCGTCGCAATCGAACGTCACCGGCGCGGGAAAGATAACGGCATAATCTTCGTCGAACGCAGGCCGCGCAAAAGCAAAATCCACCGCCTGAACAGGCACTTCATATCTGGCCAGCCAAGACATCAACCCATGTGCCAGCTTGAGGATCAACATATGCCCGAACCGCTGCGCTGTTCTGTCCGCTTGCGGCATAAGCCGCAGCTGCACTGTGGTATGCGTTTCCACCAGATCGAACTGATAATCATCAAGCAGCAGGTTCCAGAACGTCGAAAATCGGTAGAGCGCCGAGGAAAGCGAGGTCGCCTCGCGCACAGAGGTCAGCAAATGCTGCAAGGCCCGTGGGCGGATGGGACGCGACCAAAGTCCCATCATCTCGTCCCCTGTTTCAACAGCTGCCAATTGATAAAGGCAAACAATCTGATCCAGCGTGACCCGACCATGCGGCAGGTTCTGCCCGACCAGCAGCTCGGACCGCTGCAAAAGCGACGCAAATTGATCACCCGTGCACAAAGGGCGCAAGGCATCCAGCCAGTCCGCGATGAACTGACGGGAAACCGTGGAATATAGCGGTGAGGATGCACTGGTCATTCTACGCTTGTGGCTATCATCGAATGAGACGGCGCAGAACCCCGTTCGCACAACGAAAAAGCCCGCCGTGAGGGCGGGCTTTTGTAACGTCGGGCGCTCGTTGGAACACCGTCAACTGGCGTCGGGCTTATTTGCCTTTGGCAAGAGAGTCGCGGATTTCCAGCAGCACGTCCAATTCAGAAGGACCGGTTTCGACTTCCGGTGCCACTTCGTCAGGTGTTTCTGCCTGTGCTTTGACGCGGTTCACCATCTTGACCAACATGAACACTACAAACGCGATGATCAGGAAGTTAATGATCGCTGTGATGAAGGCACCATAGGCGAAAATTGCCGAACCGGTTTCGCGTGCGGCTTCCAGTCCTGTGCCCGCTGGCACATCGCCCGACAGCACAACATACATCGCGGTGAAATCAACGCCGCCCATGACCAGACCGATAATCGGGTTGATCAGATCGCCCACAAGCGATGTCACGATGGCCGTAAACGCCGCACCGATGATGATACCAACAGCCATGTCCATGACATTGCCCTTGGCGATGAAATCTTTGAATTCTTGAATCATTACTTGTCCCTTTGTGATCGACGCGCGTCCGCTGCTTGCTCAGTCGGTTCGCCGCCGCATATGCATTACCACATGAATGCACATCGGTAAGACTGTTTTTCAGGGGAAAAACCCCTACCTAGCATCAATAATGCACTCAGGAGTACGATATGACTGACCTTACCCCATTCCCGATTACCAAAAAGTGGCCTGCACAGGATCCGTCTGCCTTGCAGCTTTATTCGTTCCCGACGCCCAACGGGGTCAAGGTTTCCATCGCGCTTGAAGAAATGAGCATCCCTTACGAGGCGCACAAGGTGACGTTGTCGGATGCCGATGTGAAAAGCCCTGAATTCCTGTCCCTGAACCCCAACAACAAGATCCCCGCGATTGTCGATCCCAACGGGCCCGACGGCACGGCCGTGGGGTTGTTCGAATCCGGCGCAATCCTGATTTATCTGGCGGAAAAATCCGGCAAATTCATCGGTGCCACCGCGACCGAGAAAGCCCAGACCCTGCAATGGTTGATGTTTCAGATGGGCGGCCTTGGCCCGATGCTGGGACAGCTCGGGTTCTTTTACAAATTCGCCGGTTCGGAGTGGGAAGATAAACGCCCGCAAGACCGCTATATCAACGAGGCCAAGCGTCTGTTGGGCGTGCTTGACCGTGAACTCGCGGGCAAAGACTGGATCACGGGAAACTATTCCATTGCAGACATGGCGATTGCGCCCTGGCTGCGGGCACTGGATTTTTACGAAGCCAAGGACGTGCTGGGCTGGGACGATCACAAGAACCTTGTGGCCTACCTTGACCGCTTCACCGCGCGCCCTGCCGTTCAGACAGGGCTGGTTACACCGCCGCGCGATTAACCGTTTGCATGGTCGGGCATGCCAGCCCGACCTGCCGTTTCTTAGGCGGGCAAGCCACCCGTCAGCACATAGCGCAAGATCTGCACAACCTGCGCCGGTTCGGACGCCACAGCCAAAGCCGCCGCATCGACTTCTTTCAACGCATGCTGATGATCGGGGCCGTGCAGGATGATCAGCGACTTGCCCAAGGCTGCCGCGTATCCCGCATCAAACGCGGCGTTCCACTGTTTGTACTGTTCGCCAAAGCGCACCACGACAACATCCGCATCCGCAATCCCCTTGCGCGTGCGGATCGCATTGATCTGCGCGCCTTTGCGGTCATGCCAGAACTTGTCCGGCTCTTCGCCCAGTATCGCCACACCGCAATCATCGCTGGCCCCGTGGTCCGTGACGGGGCTGTCAAACGTCACATCCAGACCTTTGGCCCCATCGATAATCTGTTCACGCCAGTCCGTGTGAATTTCACCCGACAGATATACTTTCAACATCTAACTCTCCGCTTTGCTTGCGCCATACCTAGCACGCTGACCGCCAAGGTCTATGCGCGCCGCGCAACGATATAGCGGCTCATCTTCGGGTGACTACCGGTCTCGATAATCTGGAAACCCGCGCTCGTGATCATCGCCTCCAACTCCTGAAACGACAAACGTCGTACAAAGGGGGCCATCCCCACCAATCGCATGACAGGGATCATCGCCGCGAAAGCAAAACGCATCAGCCCGATAGAGGGTTCACCCAAACAGGGTGTCTTGGTGATCAACAAGGCACCGGGTTTCAGATTGCCGCTGATCGTTTTCAGGATTCCTTCCAAATTTTCGGTCAGGTGAAAGATGTTGAACCCCATCACCACATCCATGCCCGCCGCATCCTGTGCCGCCTGCACGGCCGTACGCACCTGAAACTGCAGGTTTTCCACCCCTTCGACATCGGCTTTTTCCCGTGCGATCCGCGTCATTTCCGGCGAGATATCCGTGCCGGTAAAGCGCGCCACATCACCGGCCAACAACAGCGCGGTTGATCCCGTGCCGCTGCCAATCTCAAGCGCATGGTCCGCAGGCTTCAAATAGCTGCGCGTGCGCTCCAATGTATACTCATAGGCGGCTTTGTCCTTGATGGGAGACGCCGCGTATTTCACCGCGTGCTTGTCCCAAAATTTTGATGCTTGCGTCATGTCGCTCTCCTTTCAATTACCATACCCGCGTATGGATAGGCGGTGAATTGACGAAAAACGCAGGATATATATACATATACGCATGGATCTACAGCAAACCGACTGGAACCACCTGCGCGCTTTCCTTGCCACTGCCGAGCAGGGATCGCTTTCGGCGGCGGCGCGCGCCCTGGGTCTGACGCAGCCCACTCTCAGCCGCCAGATTGCAGCGCTTGAAACCGCGTTGGACCTGATGCTCTTTGAACGCAACGGCCGCACCCTGACGCTGACCGATACGGGCCGCGAATTGTTGCGCCATGCCCGCGACATGGGCGGCGCGGCGACCCGCCTGTCGCTGTCGGCCAGCGGTCAACGCTCCGGTCTGGGCGGGGTGGTGCGGATCACCGCAAGTGATGTCACCTCGGTCTATGATCTGCCCGAGATTGTGCGCGAGATCCGTTTGCGTGCGCCGCAAATCACGGTCGAGGTCGTTGCGTCCAATGACATCGAAAACCTGATGGAGCGTGACGCAGATATCGCCGTGCGCCATGTCAGACCGGACCAGCCCAATCTTGTTGCACGGCTATTGCGCGAAAACAGCGGCTATTTCTACGCGTCGACCTCTTATCTTGAGGCGCGCGGCAGGCCGGAAACACTTGAGGATCTGAAACAACACGACTGGATCGCCTTGGGGCCGGTTCCGCGCATGCACGGGTACATGATCGGCATGGGCATACCGATTACGCCGGAGAATTTTCGCCTCATCTCCGAAAACGGCGTTGCCGCATGGGAGATGTGCAAGGCCGGTCTTGGCATCAGCCCGATGGCCGCCCACGTAGCAGCAAAGGCGCCCCAGCTCGAAAAAATCCTACCCGAGAAACTACACGTGACCTACCCTATATGGCTGGTCACGCACCGCGAAATTCACACCAGCCCGCGCATCAGGCTGGTGTTTGATCTGCTTGCCGAACGGCTGAGCTGACGCGTTAACCGCGCAGCACACCGCCAGTCGCTTTTGACACTTTCTCGATGACCTTCGCCCCGACCGCTTCGATATCGGCGTCTTTCAACGTCTTGCCCTCGGGCTGCAATCGCACGGTGATGGCCAGTGATTTCTTGCCCTCACCCAGACTACCGCCGATGAATTCGTCAAACACCCGCACATCGGTGATCAGCGCCTTATCAGCCCCCATCGCCGCATTCACCAGCGTCAACGCCTCGACCTGCGCGTCAACAACAAAGGCAAAGTCACGTTCAACCGCCTGCAAATCGCTGATTTTAAGCGCAGGACGCGTGGCACCCGACTTGCGCGGCAACGGCACCTGTTCAGGCCACAGGGTGAACGCCATCGCAGGGCCTTTCACATCCATCGCGGCCAGAATTTTGGGGTGCACTTCGCCATAAATGCCCAGCACCTTTTTCGGGCCCAGACAGATCATGCCGTGCCGTCCCGGATGCCATTCGTTGGACGTGCCGCGCAGGATTTGCACCCGTGCAGGCGCACCCATCGCGGCCAGAACCGCCTCCGCATCCGCTTTGACGTCATAGACATCCACAGCGCGCGACGCCCCATGCACGTCTTTCGGACCGGTGCGCCCGATCAACAAACCGCTGACCAACGCGTGCTGTTCTGTCGGTTCACCGCCGTGAAAGGCGGGCCCGACCTCGAACAGGGCCATATCGGCAAATCCACGCGCCTGATTGCGCGCCGCCGCCGCCAGCAAACCGGGCAGCAAGGCCGGGCGCATATGGCTCATATCCGCGCTGATCGGGTTTTCCAGACGGGTTTCATCCGTGCCGCCGCCGAACAGGGCGGCTGATGCCTGATCAATAAAGCTGTAGGTTACACATTCGTTGTACCCCAAGGCCGCCGCCGCCCGCCGCGCCGCAACTTCACGCCGTTGCATCGGGGACAGGATCGGACGTGGCACGCCCGCGCTGATCCGTGGCAATGGCACCCCTTCCAACTTGGTCAGGGAGGCGATCCGCGCCACTTCTTCCACCAGATCGGCAGAACCCTGTACGTCGGGACGCCAGCTGGGCACATGCGCCATGTCGCCCTCAAGCGTGAAACCGAGCGCGGTCAATGTTGCGCGCTGCGTCTCGGCCGGAATGGTCATACCGACCAGCGACTGCACGCGATCCGTATCCAGTTTATAGGCGCGGCTGGTATCGGGGATTGCCCCTGCAACCACCACATCAGAAGCCTCACCGCCCGCGTGATCCATGATCATCCGCGTTGCGTGTTCGATGCCATGCGGCGTCCACTCGGGGTCAATCCCGCGTTCAAAACGATAACGCGCATCCGAGTTGATCTTGAGCGCACGCCCCGTGTACGCAGTGCGCACCCGATCGAAATAGGCCGCTTCAAGAAACACATTTGTGGTCTCTTCGGTACAGCCCGTCGCCAGACCGCCCATCACACCACCGATGCTTTCAACACCATTGGCATCGGAAATCACGGTCATTCCTTCGGCAAAGGTATATTCTTTCTCGTCCAGCCCCATCAGGGTTTCACCACCCTTAGCACGGTGCACGCGCAGGGCATTGCCAGCCACCTTATCCGCATCAAACACGTGCAGGGGGCGGTTGCGATCATAGGTGAAGAAGTTGGTCACATCGACAAGAAACGAAATCGGCCGCAAGTCGATCGCCCGCAGCGCATCCTGCAACCATGCCGGCGACGGCCCGTTTTTCACGCCCTTGATCACACGACCATAGAACACCGGACATTGCTCAAGCGTGTCCTCGTCGATCGTAACGCTGACCGGACAGGGGAATGTGCCCGCAACCGGTTCGCAATCACGTGCCTTTAACGTGCCCAAGCCCCGCGCGGCCAGATCGCGCGCAATGCCGCGCACGCCCAAAGCGTCAGGGCGGTTCGGCGTAATCGCAATCTCGATCACCGGATCGACCTTGGCCGGATCATGTTCGGCCAGCCAATCCACAAACGACTGCCCGACCTCGCCAGAGGGCAGTTCGATGATGCCGTCATGCTCTTCGGACAGCTCCATCTCGCGCTCGGATGCCATCATGCCGAAACTTTCGACACCGCGGATTTTGCCGACGCCAATCGTCGTATCAATCCCCGGCACGTAAACACCAGGTTTCGCGACAACCACGGTGATCCCCGCCCGCGCGTTCGGTGCACCGCAAATGATCTGCATCACGCCTTCGTCGGTCTCGACCTGACAGACATTCAACCGGTCCGCATCGGGATGTTTCTCGGCGGATTTGACATAGCCGATGGTAAAATCACGCAGCCGCGCCCCGCGATCCTCGACGCCCTCAACCTCAAGGCCAAGATCGGTCAGGGTTTCGCAGATTTCATCGACCGTGGCCGTGGTATCCAGATGGTCTTTCAACCAGGAAAGCGTGAATTTCATGTCTCAATCCTCGTGCCTATGCTTGGGTTCAGTCGGTATCGCCAAACGGGGCGGGGATCAATGCAGGAACAGGGCAGTCACACGCCTGACCTGCAAAGATGATGTCGTTTCAGCCCAAGCCGCCGTAGGGCGGGGTTCACCCCGCCTCCTCGCAAACCAAACGCGGCTATTCTTGCCCGCGGTCAGCAAGCTCATCATAATTATGCATCCGGTACAGCCGTATTTCACACCACAGCCGCAAACTCGGCTTGAGGGCAAACAGCACAGATCCGACCAGAAACAACCAAGTACCAAAGGTCACCCATTGCTCTGAAAAGAACATGATCGACCCGACAATAAACAAGGTCGCGGCCCCGAAATCCGCCAACGTATGGAACAATTCAAACAGCGCATAAAGCCGCCGGCTTTCTTCGCTCGCTTGTCGCGTCTCGTGTCTGAAAAGTTTCATCTGAAAGGCACCTGTTACCGCGACAAACCACCATGCAAATTCGGCTGATCCAACGACGCGAAGCCATAGTGCCGCAACCAGCGCAGATCTGAATCAAAGAACGCCCGCAAATCCGGTATCCCGTATTTCAGCATCGCAATCCGGTCGATCCCCATACCAAAGGCAAAGCCCTGCCAGACCTCAGGATCAATCCCGCCCGCCTGCAACACTTTCGGATGCACCATGCCGGAGCCCAGCACTTCCATCCAGCCGTCGCCCTCGCCAATCCGCAACTGGCCGTCGACCCATGAACACTGGATATCCACCTCGGCCGAGGGTTCCGTGAACGGGAAGTGCGAGGCGCGAAAGCGTGTTTTAATGCCGTCGATCTCGAAAAACGCACTGAAAAACTCTTCCAGCACCCATTTCAGGTTCGCCATCGAGATGTCTTTATCAATCGCCAGCCCTTCGACCTGATGGAACATCGGCGTGTGCGTCTGGTCGTAATCGGCGCGGTACACACCGCCCGGACAGATGATGCGCAGCGGCGCGCCTTCGGCCTCCATCGTGCGGATTTGTACGGGCGATGTATGGGTGCGCAAAACATGCGGCGGGCGATCGTCGCCTTCCGCACGCGCCATGTAAAACGTGTCCATCTCGGCCCGTGCAGGGTGGTGGCCGGGAATATTCAGCGCGTCAAAGTTATACCAATCCGTGTCGATGCGCGGCCCTTCGGCGACGGAAAACCCCATCTCGGCGAAAATCGCAGTCAGTTCCTCTGTCACTTGTGACACCGGATGGATCGAACCCACCCGTTGTGCGCGGACTGGCAAAGTCACGTCCAGCCATTCGGACCGCAGACGCTCGTCCAGCGCCGCATCGCCCAATGCCGCCTTTTTCGCGGCCAAGGCCGAGTTGATTTCATCTTTCAGCGCATTCAACGCGGGGCCGACCGTCTGGCGCTCTTCCGGCGTCATCTTGCCCAGTTCGCGCATTTTCAACGCGACTTCGCCCTTTTTGCCAACGGCAGCCAGCCGGATATCTTCCAACGCCGATTCATCGGCGGCATCTGCAACCAGCTTCAGGTATTTTTGCTTGAGATCGTCCATCGGGCACCCTCGAAATTTGCTTGGTTTGTGCTACTTGCCGTCCTTTGGAAATGCAACCCACCGACAACGAGGGCGGCGGGCTCTTATCCACAGAAAATGTCGTGCCATCCGCATCGTTTCACGAACGCGTCCTTGGTCAAACGCCATATAAGGTGTTAGCCTTATCCAGATCCGCTATATATCGCCCGCTACTCAAGGAATCTCTCGTGCCCCCAGCCCCACGCTCACGCCCCGCAAACCGCCCGGGGACAATCCGCGCAGTGGTCGGTGGTGTGGCATTGATGCTTTTGGGCGTCGGGGCAGTGACCGGTTTGCGCGTGGCCGTCGCCGACGCCCCGCCCGCTGTGATGCAGACCGACAACACAACCCCATCCGATATCGCGCTGCGGGCCATGGCATCATTGATCGCCCCGCCCGCGCCGGATGCCTTTTCAATCGGTGACCTTCCACAAGAAGCACCGGTTTTGCTTTCTGCGGGCACAACCTCGGGGGAGGACTGTGTTCAAAACCTCGACAAGTTTCTATCCTCGGCAAAAGTCCCCTTCGATGAAAACTCCGCAGAGATAACCGTCGATGCGGTGGCCTTTCTGGAACAGGTCAGCGACAGGATTATGGGGTGTGATAACGCCTATGTCGTCGTGGCCGGACATGCCGATGGCAGCGGCGACGACGCCGTAAACCTCGCGTTAAGCTGGGAACGCGCCGATCGCGCCTTGAACACGCTGTTGTTGCTGGGCGTTGATCCACTTGCTGTCGAGGCTATGGGTTTCGGCGCGCGCGCACCCTTGTCGCAAGGGTCCAATATCGATGACGGTGCCGACCGTCGCGTGGATTTCAAAGTGATGCGAAAACCCTAAGCCTTTGGTTTCAATTCCATTCTCCCCCTTGAGAACGAACGCGCAGCACCCCGCCCCAACGTCACCTTTTTTGGCTGGAACCATCCCTCCTCTACACGGTTTTATTCAGAAGCAACATCATCAGGCGGTCGCCTGCCGATGTCTGTTGGGTTTAGAATACGGAGAAACAAATGAATATTTTGATGGTACTTACGTCACACGACGCACTCGGCGACACGGGTGAAAAGACGGGCTTCTGGCTCGAGGAGTTCGCAGCACCTTACTACGTCTTCAAGGATGCTGGCGCGACGGTCACCCTCGCCTCGCCCAAAGGGGGGCAGCCCCCTCTTGACCCCAAAAGCGATAGTGATGACGCGCAGACCGATTCAACGAACCGCTTTAAAAATGACAAGGAAACGCAGGACGCATTGGCGCACACCAAGGTGCTTTCTGACGTGACGATCGACGGGTTTGATGCGGTGTTTTATCCTGGTGGGCACGGTCCCCTGTGGGATCTTGCGACAGATGCAGACAGCAAACGCCTGATCGAGGCCTTCGCGGCGGCCGACCTACCCGTGGCTGCGGTATGTCACGCGCCCGCCGTGTTCAAATCAACAAACGGGCCAGACGGCAAACCGTTGGTTTCCGGCAAACGGGTCACCGGATTTACCAACACAGAAGAAGACGGCGTTGGCCTGACAGATGTGGTCCCCTTCCTGGTCGAGGACATGTTGAAGGAAAACGGCGGCCATTACGAAAAAGGCGACGACTGGGCGTCCTTTGTGCTGACAGACGGCAAACTGGTGACGGGTCAAAACCCGGCATCTTCCGAAGCGGCAGCAGAAGCTTTGCTGAAATTGCTGAAATAAGCGTTGATTGTTGCGGATGCGACGTAGGCTTCGCATCCGCTATCCCTTACAAACGGCAAAAGCCGCGGTCCTACCCAAACGCGGCTTTTTCATGGCTGTCGCCCTACGTATAAGAGGTGGCGATCAATGGGTCCCGTCCGGTCGAAGCGTCTTGTGGGCTATGCGACGCGCGGAGCATTTTCGCGGTGGTGGGCTGATGATCGCGCCTCGCGCAGTCGCTCGGCTTCGTATTTCTCCATCGCAAGATCGCGATCCCATTTCTCGATCCCCTCAGCCAAAAGCGCACCTTTTTCTTTGAGATGCTTGGCAATCTGGCGTTTGACCGCGCCCACTGTCAGGCATTTCCGCGCAGGCGGACCGTTCAGGGCCGCGTCAGGCCTCGGGGCGGGGCCGAAGATATCGGTCAGGGTCGCTTGCTCCGCGCGTGCCAGCCGGGTCACGACCATCGGGCCGAGCAGCAGGGATTCCGATAGGCATCCATTAGCCGTGACAACCTCGTGTCGCTCACAGGCAAAATGAAACCAGGTAATTCTGGTTTTGCCTTTCATGTGGCGGATACCCGGCACCGCCGTTAGGCATTTTGCTGGCGCAAACGCTTCACTGGCGAAGACCTGCTGCAATTGCCCTGCCCCACCGACAAGGATGCGGTGTTGTGGCGATACGATCAGGTCGTTGGCGGGCAGGTTGCAGCCCAAGGCACCGGCTTTGATTTGCACCGGCTTGCCATCGACGTCCTGCTCTTCGAGCGGATGGTCACCCCAATGCGCCCAACGGATCGGCTGGAAGCCGTGATCAAGAGTGGTTATCAAATCTCCGGGCCTCAGCGTTTCGACCGCCCGTGGACCATCAGGTGTATTGATCATGGTTCCGGGTGCATAACATGGTGGAACATCCGAAAATGAGGAGTAGGACGCCGTATTCCCCTGAGGAGTATCGCTGTCCGGGGGATCGTCTGCGGCATCCATATTGGTTGTCTGGGAATACGTCAGACTTGGATCCAGAGGGGCGCTAACTAGGTATCCGACATGTTGGCCTGCGATTTCGACTTTTTCGATCCAAATCGCCCCCGTCGCAGGGTTGGAAATGGCATAAAACTCTTCGTCATAAACTTGGCCACTTGCGACGGGATTGCCGTTCATGTCCGTGACAGTTGCGGTCTGATTAGCGTCGTTACCGGTCTCGTCATTGAAGTTATCGCCGCCAAGATAGGCGTCATCATCGGTTATGGAAAACTCGACCCTATGCAGGTTGGGATCATAGTCCGGCCGAAGCGACCACGAGTTGTTAGCAGCATCGTAAACTAATGCATCTGGCGAATAGCCGGTGAATGAGTAAGTGGGCATCGGACAGACCTTCGCATCATTTGAACCCGGTATCTGGGCTAAAAGCTAAGAAATGGCCAAATCGAGGTGGGAGAATTGGCTAAATTGAACGTATCGCGGCCCAAAGCTTGGAAGCTGAAATCCTTGACGCAATCAGGACCACCCTAGGAAAGGTACGCTAGCCCTGCCTGCCTATGCATCCTGTGCTCAGGTCTGAATGCGACCCCTTGGCATCCGTTTATCCGTCGTATTGGTCTTTTAATCATCTATGCGGCCAGAACGTCTATCACCCCCCCTCAGCCGATAGGCAATGACCGCAGATCATCCGGCGCGTTTATTCCCGGCGAAAAGCCAGTTTTCCGGCCAATTGCGATGGCCCGCGTCCCTGTTTCGGCTTCGTTGTTGCCGATCTCCAGAATGCCTCGATCGAGATAGGGCCTAATCTGCGAGGGTCGAGCATTCGAGATTGAAATCGTCACGGTTGAAGATTTGCAACTGGCAATACAGTGGCAGATGGTTCGCGCATTAGTTGACCGGCAAATGTGTCAGCAGAACCGCTCTGGGACGGCTTCGTTCGGTGGGCGGGGTAGCAACGCGGATACGCGGAATATCTCACAGCAAGCGCAAGCCAAGCGCGGATGCACAAGGAAGGGAGGGGCGGCACATCGCTCACCACAGAGTGGGCGTATACGATCAGGCATTAATCACCCAAAGGATATTCGCGTATCTATTGGACGGGAAAGATCGGACACGAAAAACGATAGCCCGCTCTAGGTGCATTGCATATATAGTATAATTTTGGTGATGTTTTGATCGTTGAGAGATACAAGTATGGAGTGATTATTAGGTTTGGCGATGACCTACTCTCCCACGCCTTAAGACGCAGTACCATCGGCGCTAAGGCACTTAACGGCTGGGTTCGGGATGGAACCAGGTGTTTTGCTCTCGCTATGATCACCAAACCAAAAAAGCACTCCATAGAGTTTGCGTCGTACCTCAGCATATGTGCTGATTAACGATACAAACGACGTCGCTTCTTTCCTGAATGCGACGTCTCGTGTCCAAGTCAATTACATCTAATGTATTGTGTATGCTTTTGAAGTGATAAGAAGAAGTCTTGCTTCTACTGGATCAAATCAAGCCTATCGAGCAATTAGTACCAGTCAACTGAACGTATTACTACGCTTACATCTCTGGCCTATCGACGAGGTGGTCTACCTCGGCTCTCAGGGATACCTTGTTTTGAGGGGGGCTTCCCGCTTAGATGCCTTCAGCGGTTATCCTGTCCGATCATAGCTACCCAGCACTGCTATTGGCATAACAACTGGTCCACCAGTGGATCGTTCACCCCGGTCCTC
Organism: Sulfitobacter geojensis; assembly: GCF_000622325.1. NCBI lineage: Bacteria > Pseudomonadati > Pseudomonadota > Alphaproteobacteria > Rhodobacterales > Roseobacteraceae > Sulfitobacter > Sulfitobacter geojensis. The sequence continues at coordinate 781,472 of NZ_JASE01000005.1, read as the reverse complement.
TCGTACTAGGGGCAACTCCTCTCAAGTATCCTACACCCACGGAAGATAGGGACCGAACTGTCTCACGACGTTCTAAACCCAGCTCACGTACCTCTTTAAACGGCGAACAGCCGTACCCTTGGGACCTGCTCCAGCCCCAGGATGAGATGAGCCGACATCGAGGTGCCAAACACTGCCGTCGATATGGACTCTTGGGCAGTATCAGCCTGTTATCCCCGGCGTACCTTTTATCCGTTGAGCGATGGCCCTCCCACTTGGGACCACCGGATCACTATGGCCGTCTTTCGACTCTGCTCGACTTGTCAGTCTCGCAGTCAGGCTGGCTTCTGCCATTGCACTCAACGAGCGATTTCCGACCGCTCTGAGCCAACCTTCGCGCGCCTCCGTTACGATTTAGGAGGCGACCGCCCCAGTCAAACTACCCGCCACACAGGGTCCCGGATCCGGATAACGGACCGCGGTTAGACATCAAGCAGAACAAGGGTGGTATCTCAAGGGAGGCTCCACTCCGACTGGCGTCGAAGTTTCAAAGCCCACCACCTATCCTGCACATGTTCGGCCTAATGCCAGTGTGAAGCTGTAGTAAAGGTGCACGGGGTCTTTCCGTCTAACCGCGGGAAACCTGCATCTTGACAGGTAATTCAATTTCGCTGAGTCTATGTTGGAGACAGCGGGGAAGTCGTTACGCCATTCGTGCAGGTCGGAACTTACCCGACAAGGAATTTCGCTACCTTAGGACCGTTATAGTTACGGCCGCCGTTTACCTGGGCTTCAATTCAGAGCTCTCACCCCTCCTTTTAACCTTCAGGCACCGGGCAGGCGTCAGACCCTATACGTCGTCTTACGACTTCGCAGAGCCCTGTGTTTTTAATAAACAGTCGCCACCCCCTGGTTTGTGCCCCCAGCCCCTAGTTGCCTAGGAACCGGGCCTCCTTCTCGCGAACTTACGGAGGTATTTTGCCGAGTTCCTTCAACATAGTTCTCTCAAGCGCCTTGGTATTCTCTACCAGTCCACCTGTGTCGGTTTAGGGTACGATCTAATGATGGAGCTATTTCCAGGGACCTCTAAGCAGCCCATTCAATCCGATAAGGATGAACTACCCTCGAGATCCGTCACTTCCATCTGGCCCAGGAATATTAACCTGGTTCCCATCGACTACGCCTTTCGGCCTCGCCTTAGGGGTCGGCTTACCCTGCTCAGATTAGCTTTAAGCAGGAACCCTTGGACTTTCGGCGAGAGTGTTTCTCACACTCTTTGTCGCTACTCATGTCATCATTCTCACTAGTGATCTCTCCACCGGATCGCTCACGCGCCGGCTTCACAGAAAGCTCCTTGTGTCCAATACTCCCGAGGGAGTTAAGGACACATGGAACTATGTCACACTACGCTCTGCTACCATGCAATAAATGCATCCTCAGCTTCGGCTCATGGCTTGAGCCCCGTTACATCTTCGCCGCAAGACAACTTATTTAGACCAGTGAGCTGTTACGCTATCTTTAAAGGATGGCTGCTTCTAAGCCAACCTCCTGGTTGTTTTGGTCGTCTCACCTGCTTTCCCACTTAGCCATGAATTAGGGGCCTTAGCTGGAGGTTAGGGTTGTTTCCCTCTTCACGACGGACGTTAGCATTCGCCGTGTGTCTGCCGACTAGTACTCCTCGGTATTCGGAGTTTGGTTAGGATCAGTAAGACGGTGAGTCCCCATTACCCATCCAGTGCTCTACCCCCGAGGGTATTCGGTCGACGCTCTACCTAAATAGATTTCGCAGAGAACCAGCTATCTCCGAGTTTGATTGGCCTTTCACCCCTAGGCACAGCTCATCCCGATCTTTTTCAACAGATGTGGGTTCGGTCCTCCAGTTAGTGTTACCTAACCTTCAACCTGGCCATGCCTAGATCACTCGGTTTCGGGTCTGATCCCACAAACTCAACGCCCTATTAAGACTCGCTTTCGCTACGCCTACACCTAACGGCTTAAGCTTGCTTGTGAGACCAAGTCGATGACCCATTATACAAAAGGTACGCTGTCAGGGCGTAAAGCCCCTCCAACTGATTGTAGGCGTTCGGTTTCAGGTACTGTTTCACTCCCCTCGTCGGGGTGCTTTTCACCTTTCCCTCACGGTACTGGTTCACTATCGGTCAGTAAGGAGTACTTAGCCTTCGAAGGTGGTCCTCCGATCTTCAGACAGAATTTCACGTGTTCCGCCCTACTTAATACGTCCAATCATGCTTCTTATACGGGACTATCACCCACTCTGGTTGCGCATTCCAACGCATTCTAACCACACTCATGGCTCGGCTGGTCCCCGTTCGCTCGCCGCTACTAGGGGAGTATCATATTGATTTCCTTTCCTCCGGGTACTTAGATGTTTCAGTTCCCCGGGTTTGCTTTTTTAAGCCTATATATTCAGCCTAAAAATACCTGGTTTACCAAGTTATTAGCTACACCGAAGTGTAGTAATAACAAAGTATCAGGTGGGTTGCCCCATTCAGAAATCCATGGATCAAAGCTTATTCTCAGCTCCCCATGGCTTATCGCAGAGTATCACGTCTTTCATCGCCTCTTACTGCCAAGGCATTCACCAAACGCCCTTTTCGCGCTTGATTTGATCCAGAAAAAGCAAGACTTGATTAAAGTTCAACCTCATACCGATCTCTCAAGGGCAATTTAGACCCTTTCAAAACCGATCCTCGGAAGAACAACAAATCTGCACGATCGACAGAAGCTGGTAAGAAACTGCCAATCCTTATTCTGGTCAAAAGCATACTTTTTCCCGCCCACTCTTTAGAGTGGACAACGAGAGATGCAGATAGGTGTCAGCCGTGCGGGCAAACACCGTCATCTCTCTGGTTAGTGTACTTGACTTGGACAACACGTTCGTTTTCGTCGCGATATACTCAACAGACCGAGGAAACAGTCCGTTAAATACCGGCCCCGAAGGGCAGCAACGAAGATCAACACCTTACTCGGTATGATCAAACAATGTTGTTTGTTACTTTAAGATTACTCTCAAAGTAACTGTATCTCTCTTTACGATGTCAATTCGTCTGTAGAACAGACGTTCAAACATTCAGCGAATGCTTGAAGATGTGTTCTACGAAGTGATGGTGGGTCGAGGAGGACTTGAACCTCCGACCTCACGCTTATCAGGCGTGCGCTCTAACCACCTGAGCTACCGACCCAGTGTGCGCCAATGGCGCGCACGTCGCACAATCAGCGTATCCAAAGGATGCGCGAGCTGTGCCAGCGTGTGATAGAAAGGCCTGTATATGTGGCTGGCCTTGTCCTCTCGGGACATTCGCTACGCGAATACCCTGTCGAACTTCGCGCTTTACTGCGTAAAGCGCTTGGTGGAGCCTAGGAGGATCGAACTCCTGACCTCCTGAATGCAAATCAGGCGCTCTCCCAGCTGAGCTAAGGCCCCAAACTTTGGAACCCTGCACGCTAGCGGCGCAGGACCTATTTCTGAAGAGATATGAGGACGGCTCGGTTCGAAAGTCATCTTGCGATGCTTTCATATATGGTCGGCTTTGTTTGCCGACCTGCTAAGTGTTCCACGAGTATGAACAAGTTCATGCTGCTAGGAACATCCTTAGAAAGGAGGTGATCCAGCCGCAGGTTCCCCTACGGCTACCTTGTTACGACTTCACCCCAGTCGCTGATCCTACCGTGGCCGCCTGCCTCCCCGAAGGGTTAGCGCAGCGTCGTCGGGTAGAACCAACTCCCATGGTGTGACGGGCGGTGTGTACAAGGCCCGGGAACGTATTCACCGCGTCATGCTGTTACGCGATTACTAGCGATTCCGACTTCATGGGGTCGAGTTGCAGACCCCAATCCGAACTGAGACAGCTTTTTGGGATTAACCCATTGTCACTGCCATTGTAGCACGTGTGTAGCCCAACCCGTAAGGGCCATGAGGACTTGACGTCATCCACACCTTCCTCCCGCTTATCACGGGCAGTTTCTTTAGAGTGCCCAGCCGAACTGCTGGCAACTAAAGATGTGGGTTGCGCTCGTTGCCGGACTTAACCGAACATCTCACGACACGAGCTGACGACAGCCATGCAGCACCTGTCACTGCGTCCCCGAAGGGAACGTACCATCTCTGGTAGTGGCACAGGATGTCAAGGGTTGGTAAGGTTCTGCGCGTTGCTTCGAATTAAACCACATGCTCCACCGCTTGTGCGGGCCCCCGTCAATTCCTTTGAGTTTTAATCTTGCGACCGTACTCCCCAGGCGGAATGCTTAATCCGTTAGGTGTGTCACCGAATAGCATGCTACCCGACGACTGGCATTCATCGTTTACGGTGTGGACTACCAGGGTATCTAATCCTGTTTGCTCCCCACACTTTCGTACCTCAGCGTCAGTATCGAGCCAGTGAGCCGCCTTCGCCACTGGTGTTCCTCCAAATATCTACGAATTTCACCTCTACACTTGGAATTCCACTCACCTCTCTCGAACTCAAGACCAGGAGTTTAGGAGGCAGTTCCGAGGTTGAGCCTCGGGATTTCACCCCCTACTTTCTGATCCGCCTACGTACGCTTTACGCCCAGTAATTCCGAACAACGCTAACCCCCTCCGTATTACCGCGGCTGCTGGCACGGAGTTAGCCGGGGTTTCTTTACTAGGTACTGTCATTATCATCCCTAGCGAAAGTGCTTTACGACCCTAAGGCCTTCATCACACACGCGGCATGGCTAGATCAGGCTTGCGCCCATTGTCTAAGATTCCCCACTGCTGCCTCCCGTAGGAGTCTGGGCCGTGTCTCAGTCCCAGTGTTGCTGATCATCCTCTAAAACCAGCTAAAGATCGTAGACTTGGTAGGCCATTACCCCACCAACTATCTAATCTTACGCGGGCCAATCTTTCACCGATAAATCTTTCCCCCAAAGGGCGTATACGGTATTACTCTCAGTTTCCCGAGGCTATTCCGTAGTGAAAGGTATGTTCCCACGCGTTACTAACCCGTCCGCCGCTCGCCCCGAAGGGTGCGCTCGACTTGCATGTGTTAGGCCTGCCGCCAGCGTTCGTTCTGAGCCAGGATCAAACTCTCAAGTTGAAATGATCTTACGATCATATCCTTGACGTCGAACCTCTGCACATCATCCAATAGGCCTTACTGAAACCTATTGAACATTTTCTCTGTTTGTTGTGCTTTGAGTTACCAAAGTAACCGAAAGCCGCCAAACAGTGAAGCTGACACTCCATAATCAGACCGAAGTCCTAGGAGCGTGATATGTAGAGGTTGATCCATCGAATGAACCAAACCGCCCACATATCTCTTCAGATATTTAATTTTCAAACAGCGTAGAGACAAAAGTGACTGGATGCGCCCTAACTTATCGGCGCGCCCCGCCCTAGTACCTCAAAAATTTCTCTTCTTACCGTTCCGACCTCTGTCTGCGTCTCCGCTTCCGTCTGGCCCGTCCGGCGTCCCGTTGGAGCGTCTCTGCTCGTCCGGTAAGGGGGGTTCTAAGGTTAGTGGCTCAGACCCGCAAGCGCTTTTTTCAAGAAATACGAAGTTTTTGTAACTCAATCCAAAATCCCCATGAAAACAGCCCCTTACACCCAAATCATTGCGCAAAACCCCGCCCAAAAGACGCTTTATTGCTCTGACCAAAGGGCAACCAAACACACGCCCCCACAACATCTGGGGTTATCCACAGCCTTATCAACAAGTCCAAACAAGACTCACCCCCGCAGCGCTAACAATTCCCGCCCGATTCACACGATTCACGCCAACGACTCGGACAAAACCGCCAAATGTGAATCACTGAATCGCGCGATTCATACCGAGACAGCGTGAAAAAGCAGAGATGGTCCTGCGATTCACACATGGCGAACCGCCAAAAAGTGCAAAACGAGTCGCAAAAGAGTGCTGATGTGGGAAAGGGAGTAATGATTGGAGCGACGCGGTGCCGTTCCGGGCGTCAAAAACCCTGCTTTCGCAGAGCGATTTTTTTGCTTGTTTATATATAGTGAGCGGATCGCGGTTTGGGGTCGGATGGATGCGCCGGAATTCCGGCACATCGCGTTGTATATAGTAGGGGTCAGAACCAGACGGCGTTATCGCCAGTCAAAGAATCCGTCGCCTGCCTGTTGCAACAGGTCCTGCGCCATCTCGCGGCCCGCTTTGGCCCCATCCTCGATCAGGCATTCGGTCGCTGCATTTAACGCTTGCGATCCATCGGGGCGCAAAACTTCGCCGCGCAACTGGATGTTGCCGCCCAGCAGAACCGCCAATCCGGCAATCGGTGTTTCGCAAGACCCGTCCAACGCAGCAAGAAACGCGCGTTCGGCCGCCAGCCGTTGACCGGTCGGCACATCGTGAATGGCCTCAAGCATCGCGGCCATGCGCACATCGTCCATACGACGTTCGATCCCGATGGCCCCCTGCGCCACAGCGGGCAACATGGTTTCAGCCTCGATTGGCGATTTCGGCACATGATCCATCGACAGGCGGTTCAATCCGGCCATCGCCAGAAAGGTCGCTTCGGCCACGCCTTCATCCAGTTTGCGCAGACGCGTCTGCATATTGCCGCGAAACTCAACAACCTCCAAATCGGGACGGCGCAGTTTCAGCTGGGCCTTTCGGCGAAGACTGGACGTGCCAACCACCGCCCCTTGCGGCAGATCCTCAAGCCGGTTCACGCGTGGAGAGATAAAGGCGTCGCGCACATCTTCACGCGGTAGATAGGTGTCGAGCACCAATCCCTCGGGCTGAAGTGTTGGCATGTCCTTCATCGAATGCACCGCAATGTCGATCTTGCCGGCCAGCATGTCATCTTCGATTTCGCGGGTGAACAACCCCTTGCCGCCGATTTCTTTCAACGGGCGGTCCTGCACCTTGTCACCGGTGGTCTTGATCACAACAATCTCGAAGGCATTGATCGGCAGATCAAACGCGCGCGCCAGACGGTCGCGGGTTTCATGGGCCTGCGCGAGGGCAAGCGGCGATCCACGGGTGCCAATCTTGAGAGGATTCTGCGGGGTTGGTAAATTCTGTATCATGCCGCTTGGTACATTTCTGGCCTTCGGCTGACAACGCTTGTATCACCTTTCAGGCCAAACCATGATCCGCGCAACATTATTCAGCCACGAAAGCACCCCGACATGAGCAAAGACAAAACCATCCTGCGCGCACTCGCGGGCGAAACCCTGCCCACCCCACCGATCTGGATGATGCGGCAGGCGGGACGATATCTGCCCGAGTACAAGGCCACGCGGGCAGAGGCCGGTGATTTCCTGTCTCTGTGCTATAACCCGGAACTTGCAGCCGAGGTCACCTTTCAACCCATTCGCCGTTACGGGTTCGATGCGGCGATCCTGTTTGCAGACATCCTGCTGATCCCGCAGGCCTTGGGCGCGGATCTGTGGTTTGTCACCGGCGAGGGCCCGCGCCTGTCAACAATCACAACGCAAGCCGAGGTCGATGCATTGAAACCGGTCGAGGCTGTGCACGATACGCTTAGCCCGATTTACGAAACGGTTAAGATCCTGTCGAACGGATTGCCTGCCGAAACAACGCTTATCGGGTTCGCCGGTGCTCCCTGGACCGTCGCGACATATATGATTGCAGGGCAAGGTACACCGGATCAGGGTCCCGCCCACGCGTTGAAGGGTGAAAACCGCCCTGTGTTTGATGCGCTGATGGCACGGATCACCGATGCGACGGTGCTTTATCTGTCAGAACAAATCAAAGCCGGCGCGGAAGTGGTCAAACTGTTCGACAGTTGGGCCGGGTCGCTACAGGGCGCGGACTTTGAACAATACTCATTGAAACCGATGCAGCAGATCACAGCGGCGTTAAAGGCCCTGCACCCTGATGTGCCGGTTATCGCCTTCCCGCGCGGGGCGGGCGAAAGATATGTCGGGGCGCACGCGGCTATTGGGTCGGATTGTGTCGCCGTGGATGATGGTGTCACGGCGGAATGGGCGGCGGCCAATGTGCAAACTGCGGGCTGCGTTCAGGGCAACCTTAAATCATCGCATATGGTCACGGGTGGTGATGCGCTGGTATCGGAAACACGCCGAACTGTTGATGCGTTTTCCAAGGGGCCGCACATCTTTAACCTCGGACACGGGATCACGCCGGATGCGGACCCTGAAAACGTTCAGTTGATGATCGACACGGTGCGGGGCGGTTAAGCGCCGCTGGTTCAGTCGATGATTTCAATCGCACTGACATCCCCGTCAACAGATTGGCAGGCGCGTAACAAAACGCCTGCCAGATGTGTTTGCACATAGGCGGCGTGGAACCGGCTGGGTGCCTTTAGCGTCAAACGGCCCCCTGCCCTGCCCGCCCGTTTCAAGGCTTGGACCCAAGCACCAAACCGGCCGGCATCTTCGGCAAACAGAACCGCGCGGGCCAATCCCCATTCCGTTGCATCACTGATATCGGGTGCGGCAACCTCGCCCTTTACCGGAAACGGCACGACAGTTTCTGTGGGCGGTCCTTCCAGACGCACGACAAAGTCGGGACCGATCTCTGGCCAGATCGCTTTGGTTGCGCTCATGACGGTATCGCTGTCAAAGCCATAAGTCGTGACCCGCCCGCGTGCGCCCTGACGTTTGACAACCAGCCACCCCATTGCACGCAACTTGGCCATTTCGCGTTTCACTGTTCGCTCATCGCAGGACCAAAGACGTGCGATCTCGCGTTGGCCGATCGACAGCTCGTCGCGGGCCCAATTGTACCGCGCCGTCAATAACGTGATCAGCCGAAGGATCAGCCGTTGGTCATGCTTGCCCAATGACAAGGCATGCGCCCCCAGCGCAGTGATCAAATCGTATTTACGTGCAGCGGCACCCGGCCCTGCAAGCTTTTGATGGAGCATGTCCTTGCCCGTCCATAAATGCATCGCCGCCGGCGTGCTATGCCTCGTGATCCGAAATCTATGTTCCGGTTTTGATGGCCATCCTGCGAACTCAACGCTTTTCAACGACCATGCCTGATTTGCGTCCAAAGAGCCGATTCTGTCAAGCGAAACCGTGGGGCAGGCGTGCCTTGTCCCTCAAACTCAAAAAGAAATCTAGGTATAATAGGTATAGGGGGACATTCTGGCTGTCACCTATTAGGCTCACAATGTCCCCTATTAGGGTGTGATCGCCGGAAATCTGTCCCCTTGTTTTCGCAGGACGCAAAGGCGCGCGCCCAAATGACCCGATTCGCTGCTGCGCCTTATGCTATTAGCGTTTTTGCATATTATCTGGATTTACATCCTTCGCAAATTCGGCGTAAATCCGAAAGCACACCGAATTTACGTCCTATTGACCTTTGGGTTGGGACGAAATGCGGTGTCCCCGCGGGGACATGCGGGAAAAACTGAATAAAAAGAGGCATATAGCAGTATGTTTACCCACCAAGACCTAGCCCGCCTACAGGCGCAGTCCCTGAAGATGCAGGGGTTCATTCGTCAGCAGACCTTTTCGCCGGAGAATGAAAAGACACTGCGCCGCTTTTCCAGTTGGGAAGTTGCCGAGCTGATCTTTAAGGTAAATCAATCGACTTTGCGCGGACGTCTTGCAGCGGATCCGTCGCTGCCGCAAGGGCAAACCGAAGAGGAAGGTCGCCAGCACTGGTACACGCTTGAGGAAATCAACGAGCTGCGTCGGCGGCTGAAGGTGAACCGTAAATCCCTGATGCCCGAGCGCCCCAAGGGGAAGCGCGCGATCAGAGCCGCGATTGCGAACTTCAAGGGAGGTGCCGGCAAGTCGACCGTTGCCTTGCATTTTGCCCATGCCGCCGCCCTTGATGGTTACCGCGTTCTGGTCGTCGATTTTGACCCGCAGGCGACGCTGAGCCACTCGATGGGGCTGAATGACGTCAACGAAGAGTACACCGTTTGGGGTGTGATGGCGCGCGACCTCATTCGCGAGACCGAGCGGATGAATGCAGTGACCAGCGGGGCCGAAAGCGGCGCCGCCTTGCCCCAGCGCAAATTGCCATCAGCGATTACCGAAATGGGGTTGAGCGAACTGCGCGTCACCGATTTCATCAAGCCGACAAACTGGCCGACCATCGACGCCCTGCCCTCTTGTGCCAATGCGGCCTTCGTCGAATTCGCCAGCGCACAATACCGGCATCTGAACCCTGAATGGTCCTTCTTTGCGGCGGTGTCGCGATACCTCGATTCGCTGCCGGATGACGCCTATGACATGATCATTTTCGACTGCCCGCCCGCCATCGGCTACCAGTCCATGAACGCGGTGTTCGCAGCGGATGTGCTCTATATCCCGTCCGGTCCGGGGTATTGGGAGTATGATTCCACAACATCCTTTATCGGGCAGCTGGCCGAGGCATTGGAAGATCTGGAGCGGTTCGGCGGGTCTGTCCCCGCGGGGACACTGACGTTGCCCAAGATGTTTTCAGATGTGCGTTTCCTGATCACACGGTTCGAAAGTAACAACGAACTGCACCGCGCGATGCAGCAGGCATTTGGCAAGGTTTTTGGCGATAGATTGGCCGAGCATCCGATCGAGATGACCCGCGCAGTCGAGCAATCAGGCAGATTTCTGAGCTCGATCTATGAAACCGACTACCGCGATATGACCCGCGAAACATGGCGCCGCGCGCGGGCGTCGTTTGATCAGGCCTATGATGAATTCAAGGGCAACCTGATCACCGCATGGGACACCTTGTAAGGTTGAGGACAAAGAGATGAGCAAGAAGAAACGTATTTTCGACATCAATTTCGATGACGTCGACACGCCGTCCGACGCCCCTGTCCCCACGGGGACAGAACGCCGTGGCCCGATGGCAGCCGCCATTACCGAAAACGCCGAGGCCTTACATGAACGCCAGGCGGCTGAGGCTGCGATCCGTCAGGAAAATGACGCATTGGCGCATGAACATGTGCGTTTGAAAAAGGCGGGGTTGATCACGGATCTGGTGCCGTTGGACGCGATCCGCACGGACAAGCTGACACGGGACCGCGCACCCGGACGGGATGTCGAGATCGACGAATTGAAACGCTCCATTCAGGAGATCGGCCTGTCGAATCCCATTCGGGTTGAACAGGTCGGCGATGCGTTCGAACTGATTCAGGGGTTTCGCCGTTTCACAGCCTACCGCGAATTGTTCGAAGAAACCGGTGATGCGCAGTTCGCGCGCATCCCTGCGGGGATCAACGCCAAGGGTGAAAACCTGCTGCGGCTTTATCGCCAGATGGTTGACGAAAACCTTGTGCGGCGCGGTGTGTCCTTTGGCGAGATGGCGCAGTTGGCGATCAATTACCGCAAGCAGGCGGCGGATGTTGAGGGATATGATCACGCGGTCGAGTTGCTGTTCGCGTCGTCGGGACGTCAAAAGCGTAGCTATATTAAACATTTTGTCCGGCTTTTATCCGCCACCGACGGACGCCTTGCCCATGTCGATGCCGTACCGCGCGCGCTGGGATTGGCGGTCGTGCGTCGTTTGGATGAAGGTGCCGAAGCGCAAAGCGTTCTGAACCGGATGCTTGCAGCAGACGAGGAAAGAACGGCGGAGCAGGAACAGGCGCTTCTTTCGCAGTTTGTGGCAGAGGCACCCGTTGCACCAAAGAAAAAGGTGAAACCGGGCGGGGCGGCCCGGCAGGCCAAGACGACATTCCGTTTGGCACGTCCCGAGGGGGATGCGAAATGCACCGTTGCAGACGGGCGTATAGAGTTGCGACTGGCGCAGGATTTCAGCGGCATCGAACGCAAGCGTCTGGAGGCCGCGGTGGAAGCCTTTTTAAACACACTGGAAGGCTAGGGCAGGATGTCCCCGCGGGGACAGTTGGCGATTTTGATGCGAATTCAGTAAGTTGACGGGTATCGCAAGCCATAACTGGCAACCTAACGGCGCTAACAGGATTTAGACCCTAAACCGCATGATAGGGTCACATCTGATCCCGGCCAAAGATCATGTTGGCGTGTTGCTCAAGGTATATCCGCATCCAGGGCGTGAACTGTGTCGGATCCTGATCTATCTCGGTGGCAAGCGTTTCTGGTGTTGCCCATCGCGTGGACATCACCTCCTCAGGGTTCGGCGTGATTGAAAGGTCGCTGTCCGCATGGGCGACAAATATCTCTACGACCTCGTGTTCGATCATACCGTTGCCAACATCGGCGCGATATTCAACTTGTCCCCGATGTGCGAGCGTTAGACCCGTGATGCCAAGTTCTTCGTTCAATCGCCGCTGTGCGCAGTGCATTGGTGCTTCGTCCCATTCGGGATGGGTACAACAGGTATTCGCCCAAAGGCCCGGCGTGTGGTATTTTCCCAGCGCCCGCTGCTGGATCAGGATCGCACCGTCCCGAACGACAAAGACGGAAACCGCAAGATGGCGCAGCCCGCGCAGATGGGCGTCCAGCTTTTCAACGGGTGTTAGCGTGCCATCAATCCATGCAGGAATCATGATCTTGGTCGGGCGCATTACAGGGTCCATCGGTCGCTGTGGTTGAGGCGGGGTAGTCGCATGAAACCGTAGGGAAGCGCAAGATTGGGGCAGGGCGGGCGATTGGTCGCAGGAAATCGGGCAAAATGGCACGTCAGCGGGGTTTGTCTTTCATGAAAATAGATTAGGTTAGAAGCAAGTGAACAAACGCAACAGGAGTTCAGAGATGTCTATTTTGAGAACCACCGCACTGGGTCTTGCTATGTTGGCGGGACCGGCTTTTGCCGATGGTCATGCAACCGGTGACGCCGCAGCGGGCGAAGCCGTGTTCAAGAAGTGTAAATCATGCCACGCCATTGTCGACGCCGACGGCGAGGACATCGCCAAGGGTGGTCGCAGCGGACCGAACCTTTATGGTATTTATGGCAGCGTCGCGGGCACGAATGAAGACTTCGGCAAGAAATACGGCAAGTCGCTTGTCGCTGCGGGCGAGGCGGGCCTTGAATGGAACGAAGCAGATTTTGTCGCCTATGTCGCGGACCCACGTGGTTTCCTGCGTACCTATAACGACGACAAAAAAGCCAAGTCGAAAATGTCTTACAAGTTGAAAGACGAAGAAGACGCCAAAAATGTCTGGGCCTATCTGGTCTCCGTCGGCCCGGAGGTCGCCGCAGACTAACCTGCGATATCGACATGCTGAAAAATTAGAAACGGCGCTGAGCATTTCAGCGCCGTTTTTGTTTGCCTGTTCTAAGGAAGAAGTATTCGCTTGAGGGTCAAATATTTTATACTTGAAATAAAAAAGGCGCCGGAGTAGCGTTTTTCAATAAGTCATTCCAATTGACGTCATTGCGGCACAAGATGCCGACATTAGGCGCATCAAATAGCGCCAGTTCACTCAGGGAGACCAAAAATGAATTCAACGACTGTGAAACAAACGCTCAAGACATTTGGCGCGGCAAGTGCGCTCGCGCTTGGCTTGGCCATGCCCGCAGCAGCAGACGGCCACGGCGGCAAAGTAAAAATCGGCCTGATCACCACCCTGACCGGTGGCGGCGCGGGTCTGGGCGTCGACATCCGCGACGGTTTCTTGCTTGCCATCAAGCAAGCGGGCAATGAAGGGATCGAAGTGGTTGTCGAAGATGACCAGCGTAAACCCGACATCGCGGTGCAATTGGCAGATAAGATGATCCAGTCCGAAAAGGTGGACATCATGACCGGTATCGTTTGGTCAAACCTAGCGCTGGCTGTGGCACCAGCCGCAACCGCGCAGGGCAAATTCTATATCTCACCCAACGCGGGGCCTGCGCAACTGGCGGGCAAGGGATGTCACGCAAACTACTTTAATGTCGCGTGGCAGAACGACGCCCAGCATGAAGCAGCAGGCGCGCATGCCAATAAATTGGGGTTCAAGAACGCGTATATTCTGGCCCCCAACTACCCCGCTGGCAAGGATGCGCTGACCGGTTTCAAACGTATGTACGAAGGCGAGCTGGCCGGTGAGCAGTACACCAAGTTGGGCCAGACCGATTACGCCGCCGAGATTGCACAGATCCGTGCGTCAGGTGCTGACGGTATCTTTTTCTTCCTGCCCGGTGGCATGGGGATTTCGTTCCTCAAGCAATATGCGGACAGCGGCATCGAATTGCCGGTTGTCGGTCCTGCGTTCAGCTTTGACCAGACCATTCTGGGTGCCGTCGGTGACGCCGCGATGGGCATTCACAACACAGCCCAGTGGAGCCCTGACCTCGACAATGCTGCGAACAAGGCTTTTGTAGAGACGTTTAAGGCTGAGTATGGCCGCATCCCGTCGCTCTATGCGTCGCAAGCGTTTGATTCGGCCAATCTGATCGTTTCGGCAGCGGCGAAAGCCGATGTTGCAGACACGGATGCCTTTCGTGCAGCTTTGCTAGAGGCTGATTTTGCCTCCACTCGTGGAGATTTCAAATTCGGCAACAACCAGCACCCGATTCAGGACTTTTATGTCCGTGAAGTGATCAAGGACGGGGATGTTTACACCAACAAGATCCTCGAGCTGGCGCTGGAAGACCGTCAGGACGTCTATGCAGCCGACTGCAAGCTCTAACTTGTAACACAGACCTCCGGCAGGATTGTCGGGGGTCTTTTTATGCGTGACGTGTGGGCGGGGGCTGATGACGACACTTCTTTTGATCGAACAAGTGCTGAACGGGCTGCAATTCGGCGTGATGCTGTTTTTGATGGCCGCCGGTCTGACACTTATCTTTGGCGTCATGGGATTGATCAATCTCGCGCATGGGTCGCTTTACATGGTTGGCGCCTTTGCGGCGGCAGCAGTGGCAGGGTGGACCGGCAGTTTCTTTCTGGCGCTGGTGGGCAGTATGGTGGCGGCCGCGATGGCGGGCGCGCTGGTCGAACTTACCGTGATCCGGCGGCTTTATGCGCGGGATCATCTGGATCAGGTTCTGGCGACCTTTGCGCTGATCCTGATCTTTTCGGAAGCAACCCGTTGGGTATTCGGTTCCTTTCCCTTGTTTTTGAATGTGCCGGAGATGTTGAAAGGGACGATCACCTTGCCCGGCGGCATTCAATATTCCCTCTACCGCTTGACCATTATCGGGATCGGGTTGGCCGTGGCGGTGGGGCTGTTCCTGCTGATTTCGAAAACCCGTATCGGCATGCGCATCCGCGCCGGTGAAAACGATCGTGAAATGATTGCGGCGCTCGGTGTTGATATTTCGGTGCTCTACACTGTGGTTTTCGCCTTGGGCGCGGCACTCGCGGGCCTTTCGGGTGCCTTGGTCGGCGCGATCCAGTCGGTCGAGGTTGGCATGGGCGAACCGGTGCTGATCCTTGCCTTTGTGGTGATCGTGATCGGTGGCATCGGGTCTATCAAAGGGGCCTTGGCGGGCGCGATCCTTGTCGGATTGACCGATACCTTGGGGCGGACCTTGTTGCCGGTGGTGTTCGGTAGCTTCATGGAGGTGTCTGCCGCGACGACAATCGGCTCCGCACTCGCATCCATGCTGATTTACATTTTGATGGCAGGGGTTTTGTTGTTCAAACCCACCGGCCTGTTTGGGAAAACCTGAGATGCTGCGGGAACGTTATATCAATTTGATCATGCTGGCGCTGCTGGTGTTTGTGCCGGTCTACGCGGTTGCGGTGGATGAACCGTTTACCATCACGCTGGCCACCCGTGCGGTGATCTTTGCGCTGGCCGGTGTCGGGCTGAACCTTGCGCTGGGGCAGGGGGGCTTGGTCAGTTTCGGGCACGCTGCTTTTTTCGGGATGGGCGGATATGCCATGGGCATTCTGGCCAGCCACGCGCAGAACTATACGCCGATCCTGGAAACTCCGTTCCTGATCGAGGGCACCAATTCGATGCCGGTCATCTGGCTGGTTGCCGTCATTGCAAGTGCACTGCTGGCATTGTTGATCGGGGCGCTGTCGCTGCGGACCAGTGGGGTGTATTTCATCATGGTCACGCTCGCCTTTGGTCAGATGTTTTATTACTTTACAATATCTTGGCCGGCGTATGGGGGCGAAGACGGGTTGTCGATTTACGTGCGCAACCAGTTTCCGAGACTGAACACTTTGGACCCGATCCAGTTCTTCGGTATCTGTTTTGCCTTGCTCTGTGCGGTGTTGTTTCTGGTCGACCGCTTGAACAAATCGCCCTTTGGTCTGGCGCTGAACGGGGCGCACCAGAACGAAGAACGGGCGCTGACCGTGGGCATTAATGTCTACCGCTTGCGGCTGGTGGCCTTCGTTATTTCGGGCGCGATCACCGGTCTGGCGGGCGCGTTGTTCGCGGACCTGAACCGCTTTGTCAGCCCGACGATGTTCTCTTGGCAAATCTCTGGCGAGATCATGATTTTTATCATTCTGGGCGGTGTCGGGCGCCTGTTCGGTCCTGTTGTGGGGGCCGCGTTATATATTCTGTTGGAACATTTCCTTGGCGGGCTGTCGGAGTACTGGTTCATCTATCTGGGCGCGATCCTGCTGGGCGTGGTGTTGTTCGCCAAGGGCGGTATCATCGGCAAGCTGGCGAAACGGGAGGTGGCCCATGGAAAATAGCATCCTGAACATCCACGAGATTCGCAAAAGTTTTGGGGCTTTGGCCGCGAGCGACGGCATCTCACTGGATCTGCGTGCGGGTGAAATCCATGCGTTGATCGGGCCGAACGGGGCGGGCAAATCCACGTTGATCAAACAGATCGCGGGCGGGTTGAAACCCGACAGCGGCACGGTTGAATTTATGGGACAGAACGTGACCGGCATGACAACCGCGCAACGTGCGCGTTTGGGGCTGGGACGGACGTTTCAAATCTCGGCCTTGGCGATGGAATATACCGTGCTGGAAAACGCGGTAATGGGCGCAGTGGGACAAAGTGGATCGGTCTTTCGGTTCTTCAAACCCGCGATGAAAGACGCGGCTTTGCTGTCGCGGGCGCGCGATGCTTTGGCGCGGGTTGGCCTGGAGGCGCAGGAAGATATGATCACGGCGGAACTGTCGCACGGCCAGCGCCGCCAGTTGGAAGTGGCCGTTGCGCTGACATTGGCGCCCAAGGCCTTTTTGATGGACGAACCGATGGCGGGCATGGGGGTCGAGGGGTCAAAGGCGCTGACCGGATTCTTGCAGGAACTGAAACACGAGGCCCCGATCCTGTTGGTGGAACATGATATGGATGCGGTTTTCGCCTGTGCGGACCGCATTTCGGTTCTGGTTTATGGCAAGATCATTGCGACCGGCAGCGTCGATGAAATTCGCACCAACCCTGAAGTGCGCATCGCCTATCTGGGCGAGGAGGACGCGGCATGAGCTTGTTGGATTTACATGGTGTTACAGCATCTTACGGGGCATCGCAGGCGCTTTTTGGTGTCGATCTCAGCATTGAAGAGGGGCAAGTTACCGCTTTGATGGGCCGCAACGGGATGGGTAAATCAACGACGATCAAAGTGATCTGCCGGTTGCTGAAACACGCCAAGGGACAGGTGCAATTTGCGGGACGCGACATTGCCGCATTGCCTGCACATAAGGCGGCGCGGCTGGGGCTGGGTCTGGTTCCTGAAGGGCGGCGGTGTTTTACGAACCTCACGGTTTACGAAAACCTCTTTGCATCGGCGCGGGCCGGTGTCTGGGATTTCGCGGCCGTGCACGCGCTGTTTCCACGGCTCGCCGAACGGCGTGATCAGTTGGCCGGTTCCCTGTCGGGCGGGGAACAACAGATGCTTGCGATCGGGCGCGCGTTGATGACAAACCCGCGTCTGTTGATACTGGACGAGGCGACCGAAGGGCTGGCGCCCGTGGTGCGACAGGAAATCTGGGCCGCGATTGCGCAGCTTAAGAAAACCGGCGATCTGTCGATCCTTGTGGTGGACAAGACGCTAAGTGAATTGAGACAAGTCGCTGATAAGGTTGCGATTTTGGAACGTGGCGTGTCGGTCTGGCACGGCAATATGGACACACTGACATCCGAGGTGCGCGATCAGTATCTGGGTGTATGAATTCGAGTATTGGAGGAGACGAATAATGGCACATGAGGTGATTCAACCCGAAGGTTGGGCCAAGGCCAAGGGCTATGCCAATGGCATGAAAACTGCCGACAACCAGCTGTTTATCGGCGGGCAAATCGGCTGGAACGGCGATCAGGTATTTGAAAGCCACGATTTCATCGGTCAGATGGAACAGGCGTTGAGCAATATCGTTGCAGTGTTGGAGACCGCAGGCGGCAAGATCGAAGATCTGGTGCGGCTGACGTGGTATGTTATTGATAAAAAAGAATACCTTGCGCGGCAGGCCGAAGTGGGCGCCGTTTATCGCAAGGTGTTGGGGCGCCATTTTCCTGCGATGACCATGGTTGTGGTCGCCGGACTGGTCGAGGATGAGGCCCTGCTGGAAATCGAAGCCACGGCTGTTCTGTAATCAAGGGCAGGCCCTGATCGCATTCAGGGTCGCCTGCACCAGCTTTGCGTTCGGATCGGTCAGCGTGCCGGTGATATCGAAATGGTTGTAACCGGCCATTTCGATTTGCGTGACTGCGTGACCTTTGGCGGCCCATGCGGTGTGAAACCGGTCCGTTTCGCGCAAGAACCCGTCGCGCTCATCGCCACCAACAGACAGCACCAGTTGCGTTTCGGACTGATCGGGGATGTGGTGGAGCGGCGAGAGTGCGGCAACGGTGCCCATATCCATATTCATCCAGCCGTTCACCTGCGTTGACAGCAGGGGTTCCAGATCAAAAATTCCGCTTAGCGCCAAGGCGGCCCCGATGATGTTTTCGGGCAGGCCGTATTCAGCGTGCCATCCGCCCGCAATCACTGCGCCGGTAAGATGCCCGCCGGCAGATGATCCGCCCACGTGAATTTTGCGGGTGTCCAGACCCAGCACCGGCCCCTCGCGGTGCAACCACGCAACGGCGCTGCGCACCTCGTGCACGATCTGTTCAAGGTTGGCGGCGGGGGCCAGCGAATAATCCATCACCGCAACGGCGACGTCATTCGCGACCAATCCGGGGGCGGCAAATGCGTTGCCTTCCTTGTTGCCAAGGCGCCAATAGCCGCCATGAATCCATAGGAAAACAGGGCGGCCCGTTTCCACACCGTAAAGATCAAGTGCAGCGCCGCTTGCTTCGTCGAACACCAGATCGGCCTGACGGGGCAGGGTGGCCATCGCATGATTGCTTAGCGTGACAAGCTTGCCAAACTCGTCCTCGAAAGAGGCGACACTTTCGCGGGCGTTGAAGTCAAAGTCGATCTGCGGATCCAGTGGAAAGCTCATGCAAATTTCGTCGCGTTGATCACGGGGTGACGGATAGTGCCGATGCCTTCGACATGGGCCTCTATCACGTCACCGGGCCACAGCCATTCTTGCGGATCGCGCCCCGCACCGACACCTTCGGGCGTGCCCGAGGCAATAATGTCACCCGGTTCCAATGTGATGCCGCGGGACAGATCGGAAATTAATTCATCCACTTTGAACAACATCTTGGCTGTGTTTGAGCGTTGTTTTTCGACGCCATTTACGGTCAGCCGAAGGTCCAGTTGTTGTGGATCGGGGATTTCATCCGCCGTGACAATACAGGGACCGAAAGGCGCGAATGTGTCCATCCCTTTCGAGAATATCCACTGTCCGGCGCGGCGGTTATCACGGGCAGAAATGTCGATCATCACCGAATAGCCGAACACATGTTTCAACGCGCTTTCGCGCGGCGCATGGCTGGCGGTGGTGCCGATGATCACGGCCAGTTCGACCTCCCAATCCAGCTGTTGGGTCATATCCGCATCATGGCGCACGGGGTCATTCGGGCCGACGACCGAGGTAGGCGGTTTTGAAAAAACCACAGGTTCTTTCGGCAGGGCATCATCGGTATCCAGCGCCTTGGCGCTTTCGGTCACATGGTCGAGATAGTTCAGCCCAATGCCAAAGATGTTTTTGCGCGGGCGGGGGATCGGTGCCAGCAGGGTCACGGTTTCGATGGGCAGGGCCAGCGCATTGCCCCAATCGCCATCGGCAAGGTGCAGCGCCTCGCGCAGCTGGCGCACGGCAACCGGCCCAAGGTCGATGAAATCGAGCATGCGGGACGGCAGATCAAGGCCGGAGGCCTCGCCAAAG
Organism: Sulfitobacter geojensis; assembly: GCF_000622325.1. NCBI lineage: Bacteria > Pseudomonadati > Pseudomonadota > Alphaproteobacteria > Rhodobacterales > Roseobacteraceae > Sulfitobacter > Sulfitobacter geojensis. The sequence goes on along the minus strand of NZ_JASE01000005.1, from coordinate 761,515 downwards.
CCGGCGACATCCACAACAATGCCGTCTTCGATGACGCCTAGGCGCGCACCCGCTTCGACGTCGGTTTTATAGGTGACAAGTTTCATGGGGGTCCTGACTTTAAGTGGGTTGATGGCCGCCGTTTTCACCCAATGCTTCCTCGCGATAGAGGCCAAGGGCACGGATGACGGGCAGATCGTTAAGGCAAAAGAGAACAGCATCATCGCTGGCGGAGGCATTGGCATGTTCGTGCCAAGCCCATGAAGGGACACAGAAAATATCGCGTTCGGTCCAGTCGAACCGCTGGCCGTTGATCACGGAAAAACCGGATCCTTTGGCGACCTGATACAAATAGCTGCCGGTATGACGGTGGGCCTTGGTCCGTTCGGACGGGGCGAGCCGTTGCATGCTGGCGCCCAGCGTTTTCATCACCGGCCCGTTGGTCGTGGGGTTCACATATTCCATCAAGGTGCCGTCAAACGGCGAGGGGTCGGAAACGCTGGCATAGGCATTCAACGCCTCATAGGTGCGGTCCCATTCGTATTTGAACATCGGGGAATACCCTTTGTCCCACGCGCCGCCGCCGGGGGTCAGTCCGGCGTTGCCCCAGGTTTTCGTCATGTCGTCGACGGGATAGGCGACGGGTTCGGACAGGTCGGGATGTACCTCGAAAAAATTCGCTTCCATCGCGTTGACGAAAGGAATGTCCAGCCCGTCCTGCCAGATACAGGGGGTGCCGGTTTCCTCGACCGCATGTTCGTGCCATGTGCCATTCGGTGTCAGAACAAAATCGTTTTGGCCCAATGTCATCTTGTGACCGTCAACAACGGTATAGGCGCCGCTGCCTTCCATGATGAAACGGATGGCGGATGCGGAATGGCGATGCGCGGTGGCCTTTTCGCCCGGATGCATGACCTGAAGGCCGGCATAAATCCAGCCCACAGCGGCAGACACATCGGTACGGCCCGGATTGTTAAAATAGATCACCCGACGCCCGGCTTTTTCGGGTGTGACCAGATCGACAGAACGCAGCACTTTTTCGCGCAGATCGGCGTAGCGCCACAGCACCGGAACAGAGGCTGATTTCGGCTCCCACGGTTCGATTTTGTTTGCGACAGTCCAGAGGGCACCGGTGTGATGGTCGTTCAGCTCGTCATAATAGGCCAGCAGTTCGGGCGTGTCTTCGACGTTGGCGCGACCGGCGACATCCTCGCGGTGGTTTTCCCGTGTCATACGATACCCCTTCTGTTTTAAGCTTAAAGGATATCGTAGCTATTGCGCGGGACATGGCAACCCGCCTGTGACGTATTCGCGCGTTATTCGATCAAAACACCCGGTTCAAACCCGCCATTGCGCCAGCTTTCAAGGGCGGCGGCAAAGTTCGGCCCGCTGCGCCCGTCGATGGTGCTGGTGTAGAAACCGGCGGCTTTCAGGCGTTCCTGCACAGCCTTTATGGTGTCGCGGGACCAATCGGCAGTGTTTTCGGTCAACTGCTGGATGCTTTGACCCGCGTCTTCGGCGGCACCGCGCAACAGCATGTTCGCAGCGGCGGCGGGGTTGCGCGGGGTGATGCGCCCCTCGTCCAACAGGATTGCGCTGGCGACATAGGCACGGGGTTCGCCCGCTTTGATGGCACGTTTGAAATATCCCAACGCTTCGCTTGGATCGCCCACCGACCCGTCACGAGCCAATACACCAAGGTTGAATGTGGCAATCGGTGACCCCAGATCAGCGGCTTCTTTCAAAAGCTCGACCGCACGGTCTGCGTCTTTCGCAAGGCCCTGTCCCTCGAACATTGCGACGGCAAGGTTGATCTTGGCATCAGGGCTGCCAAGGCTGGCGGCGCGTTGATAAAGCCGCAAGGCTTCAACCGGACTTGCGGGAACCCCGCGACCGGCCTCCGTCAAAAGGGCAAGGCTGACCATGGCGCGCAGATCGCCGCGCGTTGCGGCCTCGCGGTAAAGCCGGATGGCCTGATCCAGATCCCCCGCAGCAACGGTAGCCCGCGCAAGCAGGGCGGTGTAATGGGGCAGCTCGGGGTTTTCATGCGAGGCCGCAAGGCAGGCCTGCATGGCGGAAAGCGCGTTATCCTTGAGTTTGCTAAAGGGTACGCCGGAGGTTTTTGCCGTGGCATCGCGCGGATGGGTGGCAAGACGTTCACACAGACGGCCCGATCCTGCATCCCCTTCGGCGGGCAGGGTGGCGATCAGCCGGCTGGCATCGCCAAGGTATGCGCCTTCGGGGTATTTCGCGATGTAAAATTCGACAAGCGGGCGCATCCGGCTGCGCCGCGCCAACTGCCACAGGCGTTCCTCTTGGGCATCGCGTTCCTGGGGGGAATAGTCGCGCGACAGGTTTGCACCGGGATTGGCCGGATCAAGAAAGGCCAACACCTCTGCCACATGCGCGCCTTGGGGATAGCGTTCTGCGTAAAGCTCCATCAGTTGCGGATCACCGGCATTTGCGGCGACCTGCCACAGCAGGGTTTCGGCAGACCCCGTGTCGGGACGCGGATCAAACCGGAACTGGCGGGTGAGGGACGAGTTTTCCCAAGGGATCTGGCGCCCGCCCGTTGCGGCCAGCACATCCTTGCGCACGTTGATCATCATGTCCGAGATATCGAGACCGGGCGTATAGATATGGCTAAGCAGGGCAGAGGTGAAAAAACTGTTCCGACCCGAGCCGTCATAGGCAACATTATCGGGCTGGGTGGCAAAGGAAATCATGAAGTCACGGGCATTGCCGATCCGCGCCAACCCTTCTGAAACTGCTGCAACGGCGCCTTCAAACGGATCATTGCGGCAGGCATCAAGAAAGACGAATTTGATCCCCGGTGCCTGCTCCATTTTGCCAAGGATGTCGTTCAGTTTGACGGTTTGTTCCTGTATATCCGTCGGCTTTTCGATGCGGGCGTCGACAGGCACCAGATAGTTCTGCCCGCCCACCTGAAACCCGTGTCCGGCATAATAGAACAAGGCGACATCGGCGGTTTCGATTGCGGTCGCAAATTTATCGGCAAGTCCCGCCATTTCCTGACCGGTGATGTCGAGGCCTAGAAAGACCTCGAAACCAAGCCCTTCCAGTGCCACGTGCAAATCGGTGGCGTCATTGCCCGGATTGTCCAGAGGCGTGACAAGATCGTAATCCGAATTGCCAATGATCAGGGCAACACGGCGTTCTTGTGCCTGCACCTGCAGGGGCAACATCACTGCAAGTGTCAGAACGGCGATCGTTCGAAGTATGATCCTGCGCATGTCGTCCCCGAAATTACAACTCAACGGCGCGGACCAAAGAGGTTTCAACCGTATCAAACGCCTGCACGATGCGTGCACCGGTGTCGCGTTGAACGGCTGTGACCTCTGGATCATCCGCGCGGATCAATGAAATGGCTTTGCGGATTTCCGACTTTGCCGTGTCGATCGCGCCGCGCGCTTCGTTCACCGCATCACTGCGAATGGCGCGACGCTGGGCATCTGTGGTGGCTGTGGCCAAACGGCGCTGCGCACGGGCGGCGGCGGCTTTGATCTCGTCGCTGGCCGTGCGGATCGTGGCGGACACGGTTTCAAGGCCGTTGGGCAGGTCATTGCTGATCTGGTCCAATGCATTCGAATAAGTGTCCAGCGACGCGCTGAGGCAGGTCATGTAGTTGTCAAAGTCCTGATCGGCAGAGCCGCAGGATTGCACCTGCTGTTCCAGCTCGGTCGAAATTGTGTCGACAATCGCGCCGGTTTCTTCGGCCTGTTGCAGGGTTTGGGTCGGCCCACCAGTGCCGCGGTTGGTTTGAATGCCACCGTCGCCGTCCCCGTCAGGGAAAGAAATGTTGATGTTGTCGCGCGGATTAAACACCGTTGTGCCGCCCCCCGGGGGAGGGGTGATCGCAGGAGGTGCGATCGTATTTTGAACAATGAAGCTGCCGTTGACGGTGTTGATGTCGTAGTTATCCAGACCGCTGCCGTTTACGTCACCAACGGTGATGACAAAGGGACTGTCATCGGTCGTGGCATCGGCTGCGGCCCCGTCGCTGCTTAACCCTACATTGGTGACAGTGTCATCGTTGAACAGACCGGTTGCGGTGAATTCGGTCCCGTTAAAGGTAAAGGCCTGACCCTGTTGTTTGGTCTGGTCCTGCGCCGTCACGGTTAGCGGTGCAGGGGTGACAGTAAAAGTGCCATCGGCAAAGACCAGCGTGTATTTTTCAAGGCCGGTGCCGACCGCATCGCTGGCCGTAATTGTGAAAGGTCCGTCCGCGACTTGCGCGGTGCCTGCCGCCCCTGCGCTGGTCAGTGTGACGCTGTCCACACTGTCACCTTCGGCCAAACCGGCAACGGTGAATTCGGTGCCATTAAAGCTGAATACACTGCCGTAAGTCTTGGTTTGATCGAGCGCGGTGATGGTCAGATTGCCGGGGGCCACGATAAAGACGCCGTTCACAACCGTAATTTCATAGTTATCAAGGCCGCTGCCCTGCGGATCGGAGATGAAGATCGCGTCTGCCGGTCCATCCCCCGTCAACGGGGCATCCGCCCCTGCGGCCGCGCTGGAAAGGGTCGCTTGCGTGACCTCATCCGCGTTCAACAGACCCACAACGCTAAATTCAGTCCCTGAAAAGGTGAATTCATCACCACGGGGTTTGGTTTGATCATCGGCCGTGATGCTGAGCGGAGCGGGAATGATCGTCAATGTGCCGGGGGTAATGGTGAGATTGTAGTTTCCTAACCCGCTGCCAACAGGATTGGACCCGTTGATTGCAAAGGGACCATCGGCCACTTGCGCGGTCGCAGCCGCCCCATCAGAGGAAAGGGTAAGGCTGTCAACGGAATCTCCGGAAGCAAGGCCCACGGTGGTAAATTCAGTACCAGCAAAGAGCAGCGTATCGCCATAGGTTTTGAAGGCATCATTCACGAGAATGTCGAGGTTCTGCAAAGCGGCTTCGTTAACTGTCAGCGTGGCGGGCACGACGGAGATCGTGTAATTCGTCATCCCGGGTCCAGTCAGGCTGAGCGGGTCAAGTGACAACGAATACGTATCAGCGGGAGCCGTGGCAGGGGCACCCGTGCTGACTACCGTACCGCCGGTGATCGCGTCGGAGCCAAAAAGTGTCGCCGCGCTAAAGCTGACGTCGGCGAAGGTCAGTGTGTTGCCAAAAGGTTTGGTGGCGTCGTTGACCGTGACGGTCAATGGCGCAGGCGTTACATTTGCTGTCGGAGTCAACTGGCGCACCTCATAGACCTGACCAAGATCACTGGTGAAACTGGTCGGGAAGGTATAGGTGCGCAGGCCGGCATTCGCATCGGACAAGGTAATCTGGCTGTTGAGATCGGTGACAGTGCCGGTGTCCGCAGCGTCATCAAACAGATAGACGGCGGGGCCGCCGCCATAATCACCATTGATTGTAAAACCGGTTGTGCTGCCGGAGTAGACAAAGCTTGGGTCGGGGTCCTCGCCAAAGGCGGAAACCACTGCATCGGTTGCATAGAGCCGTGCATGATCAGAGCCGTTCTGGGGCAGCGACCAGACGGTCAGGAAATCCCATCCCGCATCGTCGGCATCGTCAAAAAAGTCTTGCGCCGTTTGTAACTCAACAAGTGTCAGCCCGCGTGCGCCTTCGAACGGTCCCGGTGGGCCGGCATCAACTTCGCCGTTTTGACCGCTGGCCAACAAGCCGTTTTGGTCGCTATTGAAATAGGTCGAGGTGATGTTCGTTGGGCTAGGATCATCAAAGCCCACGATGGTCCCGATGGTGCCGCCGGTGTTCGGACCGATCACACTGACCGGATTGTTGGCGAGTGAGTTGAAAACCAGACCCGTATTGCTACCGGAGATGCCGCCAATATCCCCGTTTCTAAACCCGCCTGTGGTGTCACCTGATACAGCTGCAAGTGCGTAGGAATTTGAGATCGTGGAAGTGTTTCTACCGACGACACCTCCGACAATACCCTGATCTGCAATGGTAAAGGAGATGTTGCCCGCAGTTTCAGACTGATCAATAATCCCGCCGATGATATTTGCGCCTGCGATACCGCCGAATTCGGCACCGGCCGGACCGGAGCTGCCGCCGAAGCTTGTGGGGTCAAAAGCGTCAGAGATATTGACGTTCGTAATACTCCCAATGACTTGATTGCTGTTGGAACCCGTGATGCCACCGGCAACCGCAGTCCCGCCGAGCTCGGTGTATCCCACGATGGTTCCCGAGACGGAAACACCTTCGATCATGTTCGAATTGCTAGCGGCCACAATGCCTGCTGTGACACCTGCAATGTCAGCACCAATAATATTGACGTGCTGGATCAATCCGGAGTTTTCGTCGAACAGACCGGCGGCGGATGATCCCGGTGTATTCAAGTACCGGCGGCTAAAGAGTCCAGTAATATCAAAACCTTGTCCATCAAATATACCGCCATGGTCCAATGGAACAAATCCCTCATTAATGGTGCCCAGCACTGGTGCTGCAAGGCTGTCCCAAAACGCCGTCCCGCTCGCGTCGATGTCGTTGTTCAAAGAGAAGTTGTTGAGCCCGTTGTTGACTGTACCAACGCCCTGAAGCCCATAAACATCGGCCAGCAAATAGGGGGAGGCACCGCCGTCTCCATCCAACACACGCAGGAAGCTTGAGTCCGAGGGGTTGTCGATGACGAAATTGGTGGTGGTAAAGGTGGCCAACGGGCCACCAAGGGCGTTTTGTACATAGTTTCCGTCAATCAGGCGGAACTGACTGGAGGTAATGTCACCTCCCGCGCCGACGGTGATAGGTGATGGACCGAGCGCGCGCAGACTAAGATCGCCCGCCGCCACTGTGATTGGTCCGTCAATGTTGATCGGGCCATCCGAGGTCAAAAGCACGCTGGCCCCCGTACCGGTGATCGATCCTGCAGCCCCAACGCTGAGCGATCCATCGCCGGTGATATCAACGGTGGCGCTTCCCACCGCAATGTCGCGATTGAGCGCGATATCATTTGCGAAGACAGTGAAGCTGGTCGAAGCTGCGTCAAAGGTATTCGGATTGGAAACGTTGAAGTTACCATTTGAATTGAAATTCAATGTGCCGGATGGCGCAACAAACGTACCGTCAATGAAAATATCATCCGCGTTTACGGTGACATTGCCGCCACTTGCAGTGATGCTGCCGGATCCGGCCAATGTCATGTCGGCACCTGCCAAGACATCAACGGAGCCGCCCACCGCGCTGACTGCTCCGTTGAACACAACTCGGTTCGTCGCATCAAGATCAAGTGTGCCTGCGTTGAGGGTCACCGGCCCGTTCAGGATGATGTCATTGTCTGCAATAAGCTGGAGAGTGTTCCCACTTGTCCAGGCAACCGATGCCGTTGTCACAACTGTGATGTCACCGAGATCGCCGGGTTGTGGGGCAAAGCCGAGAACAGAGTCAGGGTAGTCGGCGGGGTTCGGCAAGTTCGCGTCATCGGTTTGGATGATCACGTTGCCAAGCGCCAGTTGCGCTTCAAGGTCGGTATCCCGTATCTGATTAAGAACCGGTGCTGCCGAGACAATTTCGATATTAGCTGGGTCAAGCAACAAAGTGCCTGCATTGCCATTTGGAGCAAGGGCGTTGGTCTTACCTGCGTATTTCAAGTTGAGCTTGCCCGATACTTCGGCAAAGCCGCCGTCACCGCCAGATGCACCGCCGCGAATAAAGATGTTGCCCGCAAATTCGGTGTTCAGATCTGACCATGCAATCACACGGCCGCCGTCGCCGTTAAAATACGCATCCGCCGAAATGGTTGTGCCCTGATTGACGCTGAGGGTGTCCGCCGTCATCAAACCCGGACCACCTTGATATTCGCCACCGATGCGGATGTTGCCGCCGCCACCTTCGCCGCTGGCGTCGATGGTCGCCCCTGCAAGGGTGATGTCACGCCCCGTCACAGTAATGTCGCCGCCGCGTTCGGGGCGCAGGGCAGGGCGGGCGGATTGGGTGACTTGGATGGCAGGGCGGCGTGCCGTTGTGCGCACCTTGCCGCTGACTTTTACGCTGCCGCCCGCGCCGCCGCCCAATGTGATGCGTCCGTTGCGGCCGGAAACGGTGCGCGCTTCGACGACACCGCTCATATTGATGGCCTGACGCGCGGCATTGCGGGCGGTCGCTGCGGAAATCTGGACGGTACCGCCGTTGGCCTGAATGGTGCCGGAGTTTTCGATCAAGGCCTCTAGCCCGTCGTCGTCCGAATTGGTCGGCACCGCGACCTGCAGGAACCCGTCACCCGCAAGATCAAGCGTGATGCGTTCGCCCGAGCCAAGACCGACAAACCCCAAAGGCGCCTGAATGGTGCCCGAGTTTTTAACCTTGCCGCCAATCAGCGCCGCATAGCCGCCGGTCACGACCTGAATGTTGCCTTCGTTCGCTACAGTTGCGGAGGATCCGTTGCCCTCGAACACGGTCTGGCCGGTCATAAAATCATCGGTGCGGATGCCAAGTGTCGAGGCGACGAAACTGCCGGTGTTTACCGATCCGGTGGCACCGATGAAGATGCCGTTGGGGTTGACGACAAAGACACGGCCATTGGCGTTGATCTGACCGTGGATCTGGCTGGTGGTGTCGCCGGTCACGCGGTTCAGGATCGCGGAATTCGCGTTTGGTTGATTGATATCGACACGGTTGCCGGCACCCACGGAAAATCCGTTCCAGTTCACAACCGCACGGTCGCTACCCTGATGGATCACCATGGTGTTGGCATTGGGGGTGGCGATGGTCGCGGCACCCTGCACAACTGTGCCACCGGTTGGCAGATCCTGTGCCATGGCCCAAACAGGTGTCAGCGCTGTGGCAAAAGCCAAAGCGTGGCGCAGAAACCGGCGGCCCCCTGCCTTAGAAGCGGAAGGAGCCTTGGATGCTAAAGCGGTTGTTGTCCGGCAGGTCGTCATCACGCGTTCCCCTTGCGTATTCAATCCGCACGGTTGCGGACGAGAAATTTGATTTGCTCAATGTGTTCAGCTCGACACCAAGACCGACGGAGGTCGCAGAAAGGTCTGCGGCTTCTTGTGCTGTTGGTGCCTCTAGCGACACGTCGCCATAAGCTGCGAAAATATACGGGCTGATTAAAAGTGGTGTTTCGCCATAGGATTTTTGCATCGGCATCGACACTTCGGCGCGTGCGACAAAGCCGCTGTCGCCTTTTATGGCACCGGCGTCAAAGGCCGACAGTTCCTGACTGCCCGCAATGCCGAATTGTTCGCCTGTCAAAAGCGCATCACCGAACGAACTTTGCATCCGGCCTGCCAGCGAGAAATTGAAGCTGTCATTGATCGGACGGCGAATGCGCCCTGACAGGACCAGTTTGGTAAATTCGGCATCTGCGCCTTGCCGCGACAAAGGCGTGCCTGCCCCCACATCTGAAAGGGTGCGCGCGCCCAAGGCGTCGATCCCGCGCGACAGGGATGCGCCGGCTTCGATGGCGGAACCGCCCTCGGTCAGCCAGAAACCGTCAAGTGCGGCACGGATAACGGTGGTTTTATCTTCGTAAACCGGCGTGCGGACATCGCCCGCACCGACAAGGAATTGTTCATCCGATTGATGATCCAACGTCAGCTGGCCCGAGATGTTCCGGTTGCGTGTGCGAATGAACGGATAGAACAGGCGCACTGATGTCCGGTCGAAACGGCTGGTGGTGGGGATGTCCAGCGGATCAGGCGCGGTGCGGCTGTCGGTTGCTTCGATGTTAAGGGTCAGACCGTCATAGCCCAGCGGTACAACACCCCCGACAGACAGGGTGCGCACCCGTGGATCACTGCGGAAAAAGGCACCAAGCCCGTTGTCATTATCACTCGCCGGAGAACCGGAGAGGCGTGCATAAAGTGTTTCTCCCAGATTGAAGGGGGAGTTGAATTCGACACCGGCGCTTAGACTGACGGGACCTAGCGAGCTGGCGTTGGCATTATCAAAAGCAAAGAAGCCGGTGATGGGACGGAATTCCGGTTGCAATATCAGCGATGTGCCGCCCGGTGTCGCCCCCGCCGCCAAAGCGGAGCCAAGCGAGACACCATAGGTATCACCGGCAAGCAGCAACTGCCGTTCGATTTCGGGCAGGCGCAAGCTGCGTTTGCCGACGAGAGGACCGGTAATGCGGGTGATTCTGTCGCGTACCGGTGCGGGCACGTTTGCGGTGTCCACCTTTTCAACAAAACCGTCGATGACCACGATCTTAAGGCGCCCGCCATCGCGCAGTTCCTGCGCTGGCAGAACAACGCGGGCCAGGACAAAACCGGCCTGGGCATATGCGGTTTCAAGATCGGAAGCCGCGTTGAAGATTTCGGCCACCGTAATCGTCTTGCCCGACAGCCGCGCCTTGGTGGCTGCGTTTACCTCGGACATTTGCGGCAATCCGTCGGTCAGGGTCACGCCGGACAGGTTGATCAATAATTTTTCTGCACCGGCTGGCGGTTTGGTCCCGCGCGCCCCTGAAAAAACCACCGCGCCCTTAAGGCGCTGTGCATCGGGGGCGAAAGACGACGGCGTGATCTCGCTGGCGGTCTGGGCATGGCCATTGCCAGCGGCACCAATGGTCAGGACGCAGCCCAACATCAAGGCAGTTAACAAATTGCCGCGCTTGAGAAATTGTCCAACGATAGATGTGTTGCACATTGTAAAAATGGGTTCCGGCACAACAGAACTCCCGGATAAAATAAAGTTAGGAAAATAATTTCGAATAATTGCCGTTAAGTCAACGTAACACCCCGGCCAACGGGCTGCAAACGATAGAATTCGGCCAAGGTTCGCTCAACCTGAGGTAATTCAGCCACCGTCCGGCCGTCGAAAAATACTTGCAATGCGGCGGATGCTGGTTTTGACTTGGCCCAAGACTGCCACCCAATTTTTCAAAATCATATTTTTTTTCGGCAGTCACCAGACGTTTATTTGACAGACGTTCTTTTGGAGGACAGCGCAATGGCAATCGAAGGATTGACCCAGCAGCAAAGTAATTTCATCGAGCGCTTTTTGAAAGTGCCCAAGGTGTTCAACCGCAAGGCCAAAAAACAGGCGCGGCGCGAGGCGACCGAGCAGTTCCGGCTGATCAATGCGGAACATGATTTGTTGCGTGACGAAATCGCCAGCCTTGATGATCCCGAATTGCGGTCTGTTTTCATGGCGCAGTTGCGCGCGACCGACGCGATTATCGAAAGCGATCCCAAGGCGTTGAATTTTGAAGGGGGGCAGCAACATATCGACGATGTGCGTGCGGCCCTTTTGGTGCATATCAAAAAGGCCGACGCGACCAAGGCTCATGCACAGATCGAAAAAACCATGGCGCGGATGGATGCGGATAACCCCCCCGTCGCCAAGGATGGTGCTTTTGACGGGCAAAGCGACATTGCGCTGACCTGGGCGTTCGCCCAAGAAAAATTCGCCAGCGGGACAGCCACGAACAATGCCAAAGATCTGGATGCCGCGCTTAAGGCGATGGGGCGTTTGCAGGTGATGTTGCAAACCGCGGAAAGGGCGGGCCAGAATCCGTTCGAGCAACGCGTCGAGGCGATGGCGGGCATAAGAGAGGCCGCGCAAAAGGGGCTGTCACCCGAGGTGCAAGGCGCGCGTAGACGGTTAAGCGACGTTCACACCCAGCTGGATGCGCTGCGCCAGAAACTCGCGGCGCAATTCGGCGGGGAAAACGTACCTTTGGCGCTGCGTATGAGTTGTCAGTCGGTGCAATCAAAGCTGGACGAGGCGGTCAAGGCAGAGACATCCGAGCTGGCCGATTTGGCGGATGATGCCGAAGCGGCATATCAAGTTGTGAACCGGGATTCGCTTAAGCTGATCACGCAGGCGCAGGAATGGGTCAAGGATAACGGGGCCTTTCAGGTCCGGTATCAGGTCATGCTGGCGCACCCCTATGCGAAAAATAGATATGTGAAGCCGAAGTTTGACGAGATCACCACCGCCTTTACGGCTGCGGCGGACAAGGCCAAGACCCATGAATATACACAAGCCAGCCAACAGATCGCAGTGGTGCGCAACGACCTGAAAGATACGCTTGATTTCGCGGATGATTTCGCGAATTACGCCACCGTTTTCAATGCGCGCAAAGCGTTGTTGGCCACTCTGCCGGCTCCTTCAGCCTATGCTGTGCCTGCGTTGCGGGCGGATCATACGGCGGCGAACCAGCTTTTGTTGCGGGCCGAAGCGGCCCGAAAGGCAGGCCAGATGAGCGGCGCCTTGACGCTGCTTAACAGTATTCCCAAAGCGGTTGATGATCTGATCGAGGTCAACCGCTTTGCTGCCAATTACAAAGAGATGAAAAAGAACTGGGAGGATTGGCATGCCCATGTCCTATCCAATGTGCCTGGTCCCGCGCAGGTTCTGCTGAAAACCGATTTGGAATATGCGGTGAAAACCGCCGCGCAGGCAAATGACGATGCAGCCGCCGGTAACTATCGCAAAGCGTCAGCTGCGCTGCGTGCCCTTTGTGCGTTTGCCAAGCAAAGCCTGTTCGACAAGGGACAGTTGATTGCGCAGTACCAGACCGAAAAAAGCGAATTCAAAGCCCGCGCCAGAACCGTGCGTGCCACCAAAGGGCCCGAGGGCCGCATCGCCATCGAAGGATATTATCAGGGTCTGGTGGGCGACGATATCAAGCGCAAGGCAGCCGAGGCGAGCGGTGATTTCAAACTGGCCCTCGCCATGTGTCTGCGTGGCAAGGCGGAACATGACGCGATGATCCGGCTGGCGGGGCAAGCCAAAGCGTACATCGCGCAGGATGCCAAATTCGGCGCGGCCTTGGCCAAGCTGAAAACAGCGACATCACCCGATGCAATGGAGGCCAAGCAAAACGCCAATGACATGAAAAGTAACGCTTTTGCTGCGACAGAGCGGGGCAATTGGCTGGCGGGTACAAACCTGTTGGAAAACGCCAATCTGGAGCTGAAACGCGCGCTTGACGACTTTGAAACCGCCAGCCTGATTGATGGCGCGCAGGGCGGCGGGGGCAAGATTGCCTTGACCTCTGATACTGAATTCGCGCCGGTCTATGCCGGCTTTGCCAAAATCCTTTCCCATGTTCGATCGCTTGATAAATATGACGTTTTCACGGATGAACTGAACGCTGCGGAGGCGTCTGCAAAATCTGCAGAGGCATTGATGGCCAAGGACCTGACCCGTGCGGAAAACACCCTGAACGATGCGGTTGCGCGTTGTCAGCGGATTGCAAAGATATGCACGGAATCCATCGGGTATTCGGCGCAAAAAACATCCGCCAAAACGGTGATCGATCAGGCCAGAAACGAGAATGCGCAGAATATTATTGATGCAGAGGTGAAGGAGGCCGAAGACAGTTTCGCGGCTGCGGAAAAGGCGGCGCAGGCACCGGCGTATGATTATGCCGGCGCGATCAAACTGTTGGGCACGGCGCAGGCTGCCGCGCGCAAGGGGTTGGCGGCGATGCAGCTGTTTAACGGCACGATTGACGATGCCCGCACCAAAATGACCACCGCGATCAACGCCTATACCGCCCCCGATGTCACCCCGCATCTTGACGCGCAGGCCGCGCGGTTAAGGACGGTTTTGAATGAAATGAACGCGGATTTTGACCAGCGCAAATTCACGGACGCTCAGGCGAAAGCGGCCAAAGGGGTCGAACTGGCAGGTTTTCATACGGCCACTTGTGCGGATTGTAAAAAGGCGGTTGGGGTCATGTTGAATTTCACCCCCGCCCGTCTGGGTGTTGAAGTGGGCCATGCGACCACGACGCAGGAAGAGGCGATGAAGGCCGACCTGCTGACCGCGGCGCAAGAGGCGATAAACAAGGGCAGTTTCGGGGCGGCTTACAAGATCGCCTCGCAAGCCTATTGGGTGATGATGGGCGCGCGCAAAAAGGCGGAGTCCTTTGATCGGTATTTGCCGGTCAAGATCGACTATGAACAAAAGCTGGATGATCTTGAGGCGCGGTCGGTGCCCGCTGCCGGTACAGGGCATGACGCGGTTCTTGCGCTGCGGGGCCGTTTCGACGCGGCAGAGGTGCAGGCCAAGCTTGAGAATTATGGCGGGGCGCTAAAGCGGCTTGACGGGTTTGACAAAGAGCTGGCCGACGCCACGGCCCTGCTTGATCTTTATGACCGTTATGTGCTGCGCCAAAATCAGGCGGCGACCGCGCTTGAAACCGTGCGCAAAATGAAATCGCCGGCAATCGAGACCCTGCTGACCCGTCTGGAGGGCAAGGAGCGCAATGCAGAACGCAAGGGCCAAGGGTTTGATTTTGATATCGCAATTGCGCTTTTCGAAGAATTGAAAGCCGACTGTGACAACGCCAAAGATACAGCGGATGCGGTGGATGAACTGGCGGCGATGACGTCCGACATCAAGGATTTGCCAACCGAAAATGCCGAAGGGCTGCTGGCCGCGATTGCCAAGACCCGCCAGACGCTGGACGGACTAAAGGGCCAGGTTTCAGCGATGTATGCGCATGGCGAAATTCTGGAAAGCGAGGCAAAGCTGAAAGCTGCCGAAACGCTTGCGCCTGATGATTTTGATGCCGCCCGCGTGGAGGTTGAAGCGGTGGTGGATGCCTGCACGGAGATCACGATATTGCTGGCGCAATATGACCAGCTAAACGATTCTGCTGCCGTGGCGCGAGGGCTGGCCGAAAAGCTGTTGAAACGCGGAGTGGAGGCGGATTTTGCCCGCGATGAAATCAACGCAAGGATTGCCGCGCTGGATCTGGCGATGTCAGCCGCGCGCCTGTCGAAATCCAACCGTGCGCAAACACAGATAGATGTGGAGGAAGCCATCGCGGCCCTGCGGGATCTGCGCAAGGTTATTGATGCGCAAGCCGATTACCTGAAAAACCGCGACCCCGTAGAATTCGCGATGACAACGCTGGAGAAAAGCAAACAGCGTCATTTGATCCGCGAAGATATGACCGTGGTGCGCAAGCTGCTGGATACGGCGGCAACACGGGCGGCGGATCGCAAACACAGCTCTGCGCAAGCGGAATTGAAAAAGGCGGTTATTCGCGTGGATATGGCCAAGTTGCGCGCGAAACTGGCGACTAACCGCAAGCCCAAACCCGAAGACCTTGCCGCGATATTGGATGCCCCCGGCGGGATCGAGAACCTTGATAGCATTGTGGAAAACCTTGAGGCATCGGTGCAGCGGCGTGTGATGGCGGTGGCGTTCGAGGCGCGGTTCGGCTGCAAGCTGGATTTGAAAGAGGCGGATAACGCCGGAACAATCACCGACGTGGACCGTGACGGGCAAAAATTGCCGGCGGCGAATATTCGCAGGTTCTATGACGTGATGTCCAAGCTGCCCGAAAGCAACACGTTGGACAATGACAGCATGCTGACCTTTGAACAGGTCGGGGGCAAAGGGTTGGGGTCGGCGTATGACACCCAAGAAAAGCGGGTCATGATGCGTGACGGTGACGAAGCGGAGTCGCGCGTTTACGGCATCTCGATTGAGCATGAGATCGGAGAGATCGACAAAGACGCGATTCCCAAACCCGGACAGGCCCGCACCGGTTTTTCATGGAACACCCTTCACGAGGTCGGCCATGCGGTCGATGACAAGCTGGGGTATATGAAAAAGCACGGCGAACGCTTGGCCGGCTGGAAGGTTTACGGCGCCAACGTCAAGGAACCTGCAACTGCGATTGCGGATCAGTTCAAATTCGACGCCGATTATGTTGCCGAATATATGATGGGTGCGGCAGGGCGCAAAATGCCGGTGCCGGATCCTGTGGGCTGTGACGGGGAAGAATGGCGTCGCCGGATGGAAGAATGCCGCAACTTTGTCGATCGCGCCCGCGAGGGGAACAAGCCATGGCAATCCGCCAGCGTCGCGGCGGCCTGCGCGATTGGCAATTATACCTATGTCGAAAGCTATGAAGGAGATTGGGCGCGCTACAGCACAGATCAGCGCAAATATGCGGTTTCCGGCTATCAATTCCGCGCGCCCGGCGAGTGGTTTTCGGAGATTTATGCCGCTGTCGCCTCTGACCGTTTGAACGACAATCACCCGCACCGCGACGAGATTGCAAAACTTTGCCTCAAGGAAGATGCCTGATGTCCCTGTTCGAAACCACGTCGATTCAATGTCCGGTGTGCGATACGATCACCAATTTCCAAGCCGCAGGCAGCGTCAATGCAGACCGCCGCCCTGATCTGCGCGAGGCCATTCTGGACAATACATTTCAGAACGTCACCTGCCCTTCGTGTAACGAGGCGATGCGGCTTGAACCCGTTGTGAACTATCTGGATGTCGAACTTGGCCTGTGGCTCGCCGCCTATCCACCGCGCCAGATCGGTGATTACCTGAAACTTGAGGATGAGGTGCAGGCGCTTTTTGACGAAAGTTACGGGTCTGCGTCATCCGCGAGTGCGCAGGACGTCGGCGCAGGGTTGCAGCCGCGTCTTACCTTTGGCTGGCCTGCGACCCGCGAAAAGCTGTTTCTGCGCATGGAAGGGTTGGATGATGTGGTGATCGAGATGCTCAAGCTGGATCTGCTGCGCCGCCTGCCCGAAGCGCCATTGCGCCCGGGGGTTGAATTGCGCGTGACCTCCGTGACCGAAACCACGCTTGGGTTTGTCTGGATTGAAACTGCCAGCGAAGAGATTTTGCAGGCGTTCGAATGCAACAAGGCCCTGCTTGCCGAGATCGAGGGCAACCTTGATGCCTGGGCCGAGGTGCGCAGCGGGCTGACGCAGGGGCTGTTTGTAGATATGCAAAAAATGTATCTTGGCGAAGGGCGAAATGCGGCTTAACGCGCGGCCGTTGTTACAAAGAAATAAACCCACTCCCCTTTGAAATCAGCATGTTGTGCGCGGGTTTGGGCCACGCGGTCCTTGAGCCACGCCAGATAAGGCCCCGCCGGTTCGACCAAGGGGCGTGTCCCGTCATAAAGCGGGACGGAGGCCGCAAAGGCCGCTGCGATTTCCTGTCCATATGGCGGACCGATGGTCACAAACAACCCTGCGTCGGCGGCACTTTCTGCGCCGATTTGCAGGGCGGATTTCGGCTGTACCGCTCGCAAGGGTGCCCTGTCATTTGGCGACAGATGGATCACATTCCCGTCCGCATCAAAGTAGTCAACATAGACATAGGCGGGATAATCCGGCGCTGTGAGCGACATCACCAAGGGATCACCGGCGACGTAGCGAAAGGTGCGGGCATGTGTATCCGCGCCAACGATCAATTCATTGGTGATCTGGTCGGTGGATTGCGGCAGGCCAACATCGGCAATGCCAGTCAATGCGCCGCATTGCGGGGCGGGCAGAACCAGCAGGTTTTCGTTGACCGCGATATCGGCGCCCATCTGCGCCTGCAATGCGTCCAGAACCGGCCCGCGTTGACTTGGGTCAGGCACATGGCCCGTCAGGTTCAGTGTGGTGGTTTCCGGATCAAAACTGACCTGCATCCGCGCACAGGGCAGGGACAACACAGCACCCAGACTGTCGCGCACATCAGTACCAGTCGCTGCGTCGGGCTGCATGAAACTTTGAAAGGCGGCGAAAGAGACCGGATCGACAGAACCCGCACTTGGAAAGGCAAGCATGGCGGTGCTTTTCGTGACCTCCGGCACCTGCCGGGGGGCAGGGGTGCTGTCCGCGGGTTGCGGCAGGCTGGCAAGTGATGGTGGTGCGCTTGGCACAAGAGCAGTGGTCTGCGGTCTTTGCGGTGCGGTCGGGGTGGTCGGGATAGAAACAGGCATCACGTCAGGCGCAGCGGCAGGAACAGGTTTCGTTGTGGAAACAACGGTTTCTAGGGCGGAGGCCGTTTTTGCCATCAGCGGTTCGGCAGATGTCCGTGCGGGTGCCGGACGCTGGCTGGCCAGTTCTGACACGGTGGGCGGCAGGGCAGGTGCTGCCCGGGCGCTGGGGTATTGAGCCTGCGATTTTTGCAAGGGGGCCGGTTTCGGCTGCGCTACAGATTGCACAATTTCACCGTTGCCAAGCTTTGCACCGGTCGCCGCCCCCTCGGCTGCTGTTTGCGATTGAGGTGTCTGTTCGCTCGCGTCGCTGCGGGTGACGGCATGGGCCTCGACGTTCAAACGGCTTTCGGGAACGGGTTGATCCGCAATCGGGTCGGGCTGCATCGCGGCCATTAACCCCATGGCGGCGCCTAGGTTCAAGGCAATGGAAACAACGGCGCCCACACCCCATATGCCGGCCGTATTCGTCATAAACCCGCAGGTGTGACAACCAGGGCCACGTCTTGTGCGCCTGCCGCCTCAAGCGCTGCAATCAGGGGCAGGATATGGCGCAATTCCGCCGCGTGATGGGCGTTGATCCGCACCAGCGTTTCAGGGGCCTGCGCGATCTGATCCAGCAGGATATCAAGGGGTGCCGTCGTTGGCGTGCCGTCAACGGCCATATCGCCCGCTGCACTTACCGACAGTGTGATGCCGCCGGCGGGCATGTCCGATCCTGTGGTGGCAATTGGCGGCGATACCTCGAACGGGGCGGTGGCATCCATCCGGCCGATCAGCATGAAAAATACCAAAAGAAAAAACACCACGTCGATCAGGGCAATGATCGTTTCCGGCGCTTGACGCGCAGGGGGGCGGGTCAATCTCACGGGCGGGCCTTTAGGCGGATCACGCGGACCTGCCGCGCGCCCGCTTTGGTGGCCGTATCCATAACGGAAACCAAGGCTTGGGTTTGCGCCACGCCGGTGGGCAGGATCATCACCGGCAGGGTTGGCTCCGCCGCCAAACGGGTGCGCACAAGCGCATCCAGCGCATCAAGCGTGACGGCCTGCCCGCTGATGACGGGTGCGCCATCGGCACCAATCCGCACCAGCAGCGGCTGTGTTTTTTCTACCTGCGTACGGGGCCCGCCCTGATTGTCCTGCGACACGGCTGGAATCATATCGAGGTTCAGATAGGTCGATGTGACCATGAAAAATACCAACAATATCAACAGGACATCAATCATTGCCACCAACGAGATCAGCGCAGGCGGCGGGCGCGGGCGTTTCAGTGTCAGGGCAGGGGCGTCGGTCATCTACATGGCTCCGGTCCGGTTCAGGCGGCGTTCGGGTTTTCCTCGACCAGCATCAGACGACCCACCGCATTTTCGATCATCTGGGCGCCACTTTCCGCCCGCGCGGACAGCAGCGTCGCCCCGACCGCCGCGGGAATGGCCACCAATAGACCGACAGCTGTCGTCAAAAGCGCCTGCCAGATGCCGCCGGCAAGGATCGACGCATTGGCTGCACCTTC
This sequence comes from Sulfitobacter geojensis, assembly GCF_000622325.1. Taxonomy (NCBI): domain Bacteria; kingdom Pseudomonadati; phylum Pseudomonadota; class Alphaproteobacteria; order Rhodobacterales; family Roseobacteraceae; genus Sulfitobacter; species Sulfitobacter geojensis. Next base: position 742,370 of record NZ_JASE01000005.1, on the reverse strand, counting down.
GGCCAGTTCCAGCGCTTGAAACGACTGGATCATGCCCATCACAGTACCAAGCAACCCCAGCAGCGGGCTGATCATCGCGATCAATTCCAGCACGCGGATCAGGCTGTTCATCTTTGCGAACTCTTCGTTACCACGACGCAGCAGTTCTGCGTTCAACGTTGCCCCGTTAAACCCGCTGGCCAGCGATTTCATCGCATAAGCCATCACGCGGTCCGCAGGGCTTTTCCCTGATATTACAGCAGCTTGTGCTTGGTCTTTTTCGCCGGCTGCCCAATGCGTGATGGCCGCTTCACGCTGTCCGGTGCCCGAACGGGCGGGCATCAGCTGGACAATCTTGACCACGATTATGGTCAGCGACAGTGCGGACAGCAGAGCCAGAACAGCGATGATAACGCCGCCTGCGCCCAGTGATCCCAGATCGAACGACACCGCTATTTCACCAAGGCCGCAGGCGCGCGGCTGCGCAGGGTGAGGATGGGAAAACAGTCCATTTCATCACCGTTCTGCGGCCGACAGGAGGTCAGGTCATGCAACAGAATTTCCGAAATATTTTCGCAAGCGATTTCGGGGATCTCAAACAGCTTCAGTGTCGTGCGACTGAGTGGCAGGGGGGCCGCATCGATCGACAGCAACCGGTCGATCACACCTTGGGTGTCCAGAATCGCTAATGACATTTCAAACCCGTCAAAGCTGTTGTCGGTCTCGTTGCGAAACAGAAAAAACGCACTGCATCCGCCGGTTTCGGAGGGTTCAACCTTGTTCAGCTCGACCGTAAGGCCGCCGGTCTGGGCCGTGGCCGCCACCGGAAAGAATACGCTGGCTGCAAGGCACAAACCCCTAATAAATTTGAAAAATTTCATATGGTGTCCTTTGAATAGTTTAAGCGGCAAGCGCGGTTTCGACACCAAAGAGGGCAGTAAGGGCCGTGTTGCGAATGGCCGTATTGGTAAAGCCGTTGTCGTCCACGGATTTAAAGAAATCGCTGTCCAGCGTTGTGCGGTAGGTCCCGATGATCTTGATCGCTTCGTCCTTGAGCTTTTCACGTTCGGGCCCGTCCGGCGTTCCCAAAAGCGCATCAAGCGTGGTTTCCAATGACGCGTCGATCTCGTCCAGATAGTCGAACAAGACGCCGGTATTCTGCGCAATTTCTTCAAGCCCTTCGATGCCGTTGGTCTGTGCCTCGATCGCCATTTGCAGTTTGGTCAATTCGGCCTGAAGCCCGGTGCGGGTTTTGTTCCAGTCGATACGCGACTTGCGGTAGGCGACCACGTTGTCAGGTGCCGCGTCTGCTGCGTCTTGCACGCGGGCATTTACGGGCGCCGTGGCCGCCGCTTTCAAGAGTTTCACGGTATTGGTGGCCGCGGCAACGGCACTGGTGAAATCACCCGCATCGGCCTGTGATTTGGCAAAGTTGAACGCGCGGTTGATGGCATCCAGATCGCCGCGTCTGGCTTGCATTGCGGTATCCACACTGGTCTGTATCTGGGCTGACATCGCCTCCCATTTCTCTTTCGATTTCGCCGTGATCTTGGCGTCGTCTATCGGCGCATTTTCAGGTGCTTCCGGTTCCGTCTCGGCGGTGTTTGCATCCGCAGCATTCTGTGCGGTTTCGGTCTGTTCTTCGACGTTCTTGGCATCAGCCGAAGGTGCGTTTTTCAGGGCCGTTTCGGCCTCCGTCAACATCGCTTCAGCGGCTGGAACATCCTGTGCTTTTATTGCCGTAAGCGCCTGAATTAATAGTTTTTTAATGGGGTCCGCTTCGGTATTTTGCAGTCCCTCTATTTCCTTGGTCACGGCGGCGGCGCGGGACCGAACGGCCGTGGTGTCTACAGCGGGTTTCGCATCAGTTTCTGTCGGCTTCGCATCTGCAGCATTTTCAGCTTCTTGAGCGGCGGCCGCCCGCGCTTGCGCCTTGGACAATCCGGCTTCGATCTTGGTCAAAGTTGCGTCTGCAGTTTCCAGCGATCCAGCCTTGATCTGTGCCACGACAGCGGCCGCTGCCTTGCCCAAAGGCGCACCGGATTTCCCCAATGCCGCGACGGGTTCTTGCAAGGCGCGCAAGCGTTCGCTCAGTGCAGCACGCTGCGCCGAGGTATCCGCTGTTGGCGGCTCTTGGGTGGCCTGTGTTTCGCTCTGTTGCGCTGCGGGTTCGGGGTCTGGCATGTTTGCTTCGGGCTGTTTACCGTCCTGAACCTGCGTCAATCTCCCATCGGTTTCATCGACCGTTTCTTGGGGTTCCGTCTGCGTGGCGGCGGGTGCGTCTTCTTGCGCGGGTGCTGCGGCTTTTTGATCCTGTTGCTGCTGTTCCTCGTCGGTCAAATCCGCCTCAAGTACAGCGCCTTCAAGGTCAAGCACTTCGATGCTGAACGAGAAATCCAGCTTCTTGAGATATTTACGTAATTTCTTTGCCAGCCCCGGCAGTTCTTTCGCTACTTTGATCGAAAATTTCTTGCCTTCCAGTTCGAATGTACCAGCTGCGACCTTGGTGCCCTTGCCTTCTTTTTTGGCAGTGCGTCCCAAAACATCGGGCTGTTTGATCCGGTCGATGATCATCAGATCTTCGTCTTTGGGGCCAGGGTTATAGGCAAAATTCATCGGGCGTTTCTTGCCCATCATCACCATTTTTTTGAGCTCTTCGGTCTTCATCGGTACGTAAGCCAATTTAGATTCCTCGCGTTTTTTGGTGGAAAGCCATTGACATAGAATTGACGATAAGGCTGTCTATACGTCAAGCTTGCATTTTCCTTCACATTATTTCGGTGAGGGGCGGATGTTATTTTATTTATTGTTTTGAACCACTTGCGATTTTGTGATCATTGATTCCGGCCGGCACCGCAGCCAACGATCACGTAAGATCCAGCTTTTGGGGGGCTAAAAATGGACGTTGCCAAGTTGCTTGAGCCCCACGGGGATGACGAGCCCAGCGGTGAAAATCTTGAGTATGATCCCGGCTTTGTCGACATGGAGCTGGCCGCGCAACCGGGCGAGGAGCGTCAAGAAGGCGACAAGATTCTCGAAGCTGAAGATCCCGACTTTGGTGATGTTGTTAAAAAAGCTGTGGCTGTGCTGGAACGCAGTCACGATATCCGCGCCGCGGTGTTTTATGCCGAAGCGATTTTGCACACCAAAGGCCTGACAGGGTTTGCCGAAGCGACGGCGTTTGTACGCGGATGTCTGGAAACATACTGGGCCAGTTGCCATCCAGAATTGGACGAGGACGACGACGACGATCCAACGATGAGGATCAATGCGGTACAGGGGTTGAATGGCACCGATACGGTGATCCGTGCCCTGCGCAAGGCACCGCTGACCGAAAGCCGGATGTTCGGCAGCATGGGATTGCGGTTGATCGAGATTGCCGAAGGGACGGCGACGGCCCCGGCAAGCATGACGGAAGTGCCTGACAGCGCAGCGGTGAATGCGGCGTTTCAGGATACCGATTCGGAGATTTTGTCAGATTTCCTTGCGGCTGCCCTAAGCGCGCAGGCGGATCTGAAAGCGATAGACGCCATTTTCGTGGAGAAGACTCCCGGTCAGGGTCCTGATCTGGAAGACGTGCAAAAGATCCTTAATCAGATTGTGCGGCGGCTGTCCGAAATGGTTGGCGGGGACGCTGTTGTTCCCGAAGAAGGCGAAGAGGTCGTTGCGGGCGCGGCACCTGCCGCCAGTGGGGCACCAGCCGCACCAAGTGCGCCGGCAGGCATTCAATCGCCGTCCGATGTGTCAAACGCGTTGGACCGCATCATAAGCTATTACGAACGACAAGAGCCCTCTAGCCCGATGCCGATCCTGTTGAAACGGGCCAAGAAACTGGTGGGCGCGGATTTCCTGACGATCATGGAAGAAATCGCGCCGCAGGGTCTCGATCAGGCTAGAAATGTTGGAGGGATCAGTGAGGATTAAGCCTTTCTTCCAGCGCAAATTGTTTTTCACCGCAGCGTTACATCTGCATTTTACTTTTAAAGACTAAGGAGCCCTTCATGGCCGGTAGTTCCCAGAAATTCATTGCTCGCAACAGGGCACCCCGCGTCCAGATCGAATACGATGTGGAACTTTATGGTGCCGAGAAAAAGGTCCAATTGCCGTTTGTTATGGGCGTGATGAGCGACCTTGCCGGCAAATCCGAAGTTGAGCAGCCCGCAGTTGCGGATCGCAAGTTCCTTGAGATTGATGTTGATAACTTTGACGACCGGATGAAGTCGATCGCCCCGCGCGCCGCCTTTACCGTGCCCAATACCCTGACGGGCGAGGGCAACATGGCCGTCGATATCACCTTTAACAGCATGGATGATTTTTCCCCGGCTGCAATTGCCGCCAAGGTCGAGCCCTTGGCCGAGTTGCTGGATGCGCGGACGCAATTGAGCAACCTGATGACATATATGGACGGCAAGTCCGGCGCTGAGGATCTGATCGCCAAGATTATGCAGGATCCGGCATTGCTCAAGACTTTGGCAGCCCAGCCGAAGCCTGACGCGAAAGAGGAGGGATAACCCATGGCTGAAGAAGACGTCCAAGTAGAAGCAGCTGGTGGTGAAACCGCATTCGGTTCTTCCGAGTTCGAAAGCCTGCTGCAAAAGGAATTTCGCCCGAAATCCGATCAGGCCAAAACGGCGGTTGAATCCGCGGTCAAGGCATTGGCCGAACAGGCGCTCAGCAATACGGCGTTGATTTCCGACGATGCGCTGCGCTCGATCGAAGGCATTGTTGCCGAGATCGACAAAAAGCTGACCGAACAGGTGAACCTGATTCTGCACCACGAAGAGTTCCAGCAGATGGAAAGCGCGTGGCGCGGCATGCATTATCTGGTCAACAACACTGAATCAGATGAGAACCTGAAGATCCGGTTCATGAGCATTTCCAAAAAAGAGATGCACAAGACCCTGCGCAAGTTCAAAGGCACGGCCTGGGATCAGTCGCCGATCTTTAAGAAACTGTATACCGAAGAATTCTCGCAATTGGGCGGCGAACCTTACGGTTCGCTGGTGGCGGATTACCACTTTGATCACGGTCCACAGGATGTGGAACTGTTGGGCGAAATGGCCAAGATCGCCGCAGCCGGCCATGCGCCGCTGATCACGGGTGCCAAGCCCGAGTTGTTCCAGATGGACAGCTGGTCAGAACTGAGCAACCCGCGCGATTTGACCAAGATTTTCCAGACGCCTGAATATGCATCATGGAAATCCCTGCGCGAAAGCGAAGACTCCAAATATGTCGGCCTTGCGATGCCGCGTTTTCTGGGTCGTTTGCCTTATGGTGCCAAAACCGAACCGGTCGAGGCATTCGCGTTTGAAGAGGACACCGACGGGTCGGATCACAGCAAATATGGCTGGATCAACGCGGCCTACGGCATGGCGGTTAACATCAACCGCTCGTTCAAGGAATACGGCTGGTGTTCACGCATTCGCGGCGTGGAATCCGGCGGTACGTTGGAAAACCTGCCATCGCACACCTTTCCAACAACAGATGGTGGCGTGGATCAGAAATGCCCCACAGAAATCGCCATCGACGACCGGCGCGAAGCGGAGCTTGCCAAGAATGGCATGATGCCGCTGATCCACCGGAAAAATACGGACGTTGCAACGTTTATGGGTGCCCAGTCTCTGCACAAGCCCGCAGAATATGACGACCCTGACGCGACGGCCAACGCAAATCTTGCAGCACGCCTGCCTTATCTTTTCGCCACTTGCCGCTTTGCGCATTATCTCAAATGCATGGTGCGCGATAAGGTCGGTTCGTTCAAAAGCCGCGACGATATGGAAAGCTGGCTGCAAGAATGGATCAACAATTACGTTGATTTCAATGCCGACATTTCGTCGGAAAACGAGAAGGCGCGGAAACCGCTCGCAGCAGCAGAAGTTGTTGTCGAAGAGGTGGAAGGCAATCCCGGATATTACACGTCGAAGTTCTTCCTGCGCCCACATTACCAGTTGGAAGGCCTTTCGGTTTCATTGCGGCTTGTATCCAAGCTCCCTTCTGAAAAAGGCGCCTGATCCCTCGAATTAGCTTGGGGTCCGCCAATACCGCCTAACTTAAACTTAACAAACTTTTTGAAAGGAATAGCACAATGGCTGCTAACATGTTCATGGAAATAGACAAAATCCCTGGTGACAGCACCGAAGGGAACCACAAGAACTGGATCGTTCTGGAATCTGCTACCTTTGAACTGGAACGTGCGGTCGACATGACCGATCTGGGGTCAAACCAGCGTTCACATGCGAACACCAACTTTCAGAAGATCGAGCTGACGACACAGATTGGCAAGGCGTCCAACGAACTGGCGCTGGCTGTGGCCAACGGTACGGTCAAAGATTCTGTTACGATGCACTGGTGCCGTTCAGGTGACGGTGCGGGCGAAGGTCTGAAGCCTTTCGCGATTTGGACCTTCAAGAACGTGATCATCGACAAGTACAGCGTCTCTGCAAGTGCGGACGGCATTCCAGAAGAAACATGGGCTTTGGCTTATGTGGGCGTGAAAATGGAATACCACCATACTGATCAGGCGACGGGTAAGCTCAAGAAAGAGAACGAGTTCCTCTGGAACCTGCGTTCCGGGAAAATGGAAACATATTCCGGCGATTGATAATGCCGTCGCGCGCGGGAAACTGCGCGCGACCTCCCCGATTTGCGCCCTTTCTCCTCGCATCCTAACCCGAGCGGAGGCTGTCATATGACGCCCGAAGAACATCTTAAATCTGGCGATCTGGCTGCCACACTTACGGCATTGCAGGACAAGGTCCGTGCAGAGCCGGCCGAAGCCAAGCTGCGCATTTTCCTGTTCCAGCTGCTGTGTGTTTTGGGGGATTGGAAAAGGGCAATCAACCAGCTGAAGCTGAGCGGTGAAATGGATCCTTTGGCCATGATGATGGCCCAGACCTATCGCGAGGGGATCATTTGCGAAGTCTACCGCGAGAAAGTTTTCAAAGGTGAGAAAGAGCCGATGGTTTTTGGCGAGCCGGACCCGTGGCTTGCCCTGCTGATCGAAGCGCAGAAAATGCTGGCGCAAGGCAAACCCGCCGAAGCTGCTGCGCTGCGCGAGCAGGCTTTTGAACAGGCACCGGCCAGTTCAGGCACCGTAAATGGAACGGCTTTTGAATGGATCGCGGATGCGGACATGCGCATGGGGCCGGTGTTGGAAATTGTGATCAACGGACGCTATTTCTGGCTGCCATTTGCGCAGGTTTCCAAGCTCAGCATCGAAGAACCTGCTGATTTGCGCGATGCGGTCTGGACCGCGGCCACTGTGACCCTGCGCAATGGCGGCGAAGTGGTCGCCCTGATCCCGACACGTTATGCGGGCACGCCTGAAAATGGGGGCGACGCGGAAAAATTGTCCCGCGCAACCAATTGGATAGATGCGGGCGGCGAAAACTTTGTAGGCGTCGGACAGCGCCTGTTTGCCACCGATCAGGATGACGTTGCCCTGCTGGATGTGCGCGAGCTGGTCTTTGATCACGGCCCCGACGAGCCGGAAGAGGCTGCACAAGATGGCTGAAAAAATGCTTGCTGAACGGTTGCAGCCGTCCCTTTTGGACCGGCTAACCGACGAAGAACCAACCCAAAAGCAAGAAAGCCGTGCCCATCGCGCCATTGACATCACCCGCCTGCGCGAAATCATCAAGCGCGATTTGTCGTGGCTGTTGAACACGAATAGTCTTGGCAAGGCGCTTGATCCCGAAAAATATCCGCATGCCGCGAAATCCGTGTTGAACTATGGTGTGCGCGAGGTCGCGGGCGAATACTCCACCTCTGTGCGCGCAGAGCTGATCCGCAAGTCGATCCTGAACGCCATTTCAGTGCACGAACCGCGCATCATCGCGGGCTCTACTGCGGTTGAGCTGCGCACCGAACAGGCCAAGGGCGAAACCCAGATCGCATTTGATATTCATGCTGACATGTGGGCCCAGCCGGTTCCACTCGAGCTGTATTTGCGCAGTAAGGTCGACGTGACAACGGGTGAGATTTCGCTCGACAGGGTGGGCTGATCGCGATGGATACCCGACTGCTCAGACATTACGAAAACGAACTGTCTTTCATGCGCGACATGGGGGCGGAATTTGCCGATGCCTATCCCAAGATCGCCAACCGTTTAGGAATGGAAGGGGTCGAAGTGATGGACCCCTATGTCGAGCGGTTGCTAGAGGGGGTCGCGTTTTTATCAGCGCGGGTTCAGCTGGAACTGGAAATGCAGTTTCCGGTTTTCACGTCGCATCTGCTTGAAATCATTTATCCTCATTATCTGGCACCCACACCGTCGATGATGATTGCGCAATTCAAGCCTGACCTTTCGAATGCGGGCTTGAAAACAGGTTACGTCCTGCCAAGGCACACCACTGTTCGCAGCCGTTTGTTGGACGGTGAACAAACCGCATGCGAATTCCGTACAGCCCATAAGGTCACCATGTGGCCGATCGAAATTTCCGAGGCGGAATATATCGACAGTCGCGGTGGTCTGGTTGCGGCGGGTGTGGGCACCACCAAGGCGGCCCGCGCCGGTATCCGGCTGCGATTGAAACGGCTGGATGGGGATCCGATTTCCGAACTGACGATGGACGATCTGACGCTCTACCTTGACCGCCAATCCGGTCGCAGCTGGCAGTTGCATGAACTGCTATGCACCCAGACGGTCGGCGTTGCGGGCCGCTCGGCGGACAGACGCGCGGATTGGACGATGGGACTGCCCGATGGCGCGCTGAAACAAGTGGGCCTGACCCCGGAAGAAGCGCTTTTGCCCACGCCGCGGCGGTCGTTTGACGGCTACCGGTTGTTGCAAGAATATTTTGCGATGCCCGAACGGTTCATGTTCGTGAACCTGAGCGGCTTGCAACCGGCATTGCGCAACGCCAAAGGGGCCGAAGTCGACATTTATATTCTGCTGGGGGACGGCAACAAGGATTTGACACCCGCCATCACGCCCGAAGCCTTTGGGCTGAACGCTGTGCCCGCGGTTAACCTGTTTCGCAAACGCTGTGACCGGTTGCATGTGACAGCGCGGGATACCGAACAACACGTAGTGCCCAACCGCACGGCGGGCTTGGATTTCGAGATTTACAATATTGAATCCGTGACCGGCATCAGTGGCGATGGCGCCGATGACGTCGATTTCAGGCCGTTTTACTCCGCCACGGATTTCACCGCTGCCGGTGACATGCACGCGACCTATTACACGCAAAGCCGCAAGATGCGTCAGCGCAGCGAAAAGGAACGGCTGCGCGGGGTGCGGACCTCTTATCTGGGGTCCGAAGTTTTCCTGTCCTTGGTTGATCGCAAACAGGCGCCCTATTCGGCCAAGCTGGACCAGCTTGCGGTTACCGCCCTGTGCACGAACCGTGATTTGCCAATGCTGCTGTCTGTGGGGGACGATAATGTGTTCCACCTGCCGGATGGCGGACCAGTCAAAACCGTGCGCACACCGATATCGCCCACGCGGCCGCATCCGACCCTTGCGCAGGGTGATACAGCATGGCGCCTGATCAGCCATCTTTCGCTGAACTATCTGTCGATTGCCCAGACCACCGATGGCAGCTCTGCCGAGGCCTTGCGCGAATTGATCGGAATTTATGCGCCGCTCGGCAACCGCGTGACGGAAAAGCAGCTTGAGGGGATCACCAACGTTTCCAGCCGGCCGATTGTGCGCCGGATGAGCGACGAAGTGCTGTCCACCGCCGTGCGCGGATTAGAGATTACCATAGAATTTGACGAGACATTTTTTGAAGGCACCAGCGTTTATGTACTGGGTGCCGTGATGGAGCGGTTTTTCCGCAAATACACCACCATCAATAGTTTTACTGAGACGGTCTTAAAGACCGAACGACGGGGGGAAATCGCCAGATGGCGACCGACAAGCGGCCTGGGCCAAACACTCTAGGACATTTCGCCAAGCTGGTGGAAAACCCTGAAGAACATCATGTTTTTCAGGCCATGCGTGTGATTGACGCTGCCTATCCTGATGCGCCGCGTCTGGGTGAATCGCGCCGTCCGCGCGAAGATCGCGTGCGGTTGGGTCAAGAGGCCGAGCTGTCGTTTCCACCCTCCACCATCCGCAGTTTCAAGGCTGGCACCGACAAGGTGCCCGGCACCATGATCAGCCGTTTTTTCGGTCTGTTCGGCCCACAAGGTCCCTTGCCGCTGCACCTGACCGAATACGCGCGCAACCGGCAACGCAACCACCGCGACAATACCATCGTCGCTTTCGCGAATATGCTGACCCACCGGATGATGAGCCTGCTCTATCGCGCATGGCGCAGTGGCAATCCGGCCCCCAGCTACGACCGTGGTGATGATGAATTTGAACGGCGGGTCGCGGCCATTGCGGGCTATCGCGGCGAAGGTTTGCAAGAACGCGATGCCATGCCGGATGTCGCGCGACGCCATTTCGCCGCTTACATGTCGCAGGGCACGAAAAACCCCGACGGATTGATTTCGCTGATCAGCCATTTCTTTGATGTACCGGCGGAGATTGACCAGTTTGTCGGCGCTTGGCTGCATCTTGAACCGGATGATTGCTGGGAATTGGGCGGTCAGGTCGGCTTGGGCCAGACCACCAGCGTGGGCAGCAAGGTCTGGAGCCGTGCCTCGAAATTCCGCATCCGCATCGGGCCGCTCAGCCGCGAACGTTATGAACGGTTTATGCCCGGTACAGACGGGTTTGACCGGCTGGAATCTATCGTGCGCAGTTATGTGGGCGACACGTTGGATTGGGACGTGCAGCTGATCCTCAAAGGGGACGAGGTGCCAAGGTCCGTGCTGGGGGGGACGACCCGACTGGGGCAAACATCCTGGGTCGATATGAAACGCGATGACGATACACCGCGCGCCGATGCTGAGGATTTATTCCTCACGCCTCGGGGTCGGGTGGCATAATATTTGAATAATAAGGGGACATTAAAGTGAGCGAGATTAGCAGAGTCGCATTGTTCGGGAAGCTGAACAGTCTTGGGTATAAAGCCGTCGAAGGCGCTACCGTTTTTTGCAAAATGCGCGGCAACCCTTATGTCGAAGTCGTCCATTGGATGCACCAGATTTTGCAGGGGCAGGACAGCGACCTGCATCGGATCGTTGATCATTACGATCTGGATGTGGGCAAGATTGCCGCCGAAATGACCCGCAATCTGGATGGGCTGCCGCGCGGCGCCTCTGCGATTTCGGATTTGTCGGATCATTTGATGGACGCGATGGAACGCGGTTGGGTTTTCGGCTCGCTGCTGTTTAGTTCAAGCAATGTGCGCACCGGTCATTTGTTGCTGGGCATGCTGAAAACGCCGGCCTTGCGCAACATCCTGACCGGCATTTCGCCCGAGCTTGCCAAGATCAAACAGGATGATCTGGCGGAGAATTTCCACGAAGCAACAGACGGGTCGCCCGAAGAGCGCATGGGCGCGCAGGACGGGTCAACCACCGGCGGCGGTGCCGTGCCCGGGGAAGCATCCGATGCGATGTCTCCCGCGCAGATGGGCAAGGGAGAGGCGCTGGAGCAATATTGCACCGACCTGACCGAACAGGCCCGCAACGGCGAGATTGATCCAATTGTCGGGCGCGATGAAGAGATCCGCCAAATCGTTGACGTGCTGATGCGCCGTCGTCAGAACAACCCGATCCTGACGGGTGAGGCGGGTGTCGGTAAAACAGCCGTGGTTGAAGGGTTTGCCTTGCGCATTTCGCGCGGCGATGTGCCGCCCGCTTTGCAGGACGTGCGCCTTTTGGTGCTTGACGTGGGCCTGTTGCAGGCCGGTGCGTCGATGAAGGGCGAATTTGAAAACCGCCTGCGCTCGGTCATTGATGAAGTGCAGTCCAGCCCGACACCGATCATCATGTTCGTCGATGAAACCCATACGCTGGTTGGTGCCGGTGGTGCCGCAGGGACGGGAGATGCCGCGAACCTGCTGAAACCTGCTTTGGCGCGTGGAACGTTGCGCACTATCGGTGCGACGACTTGGGCCGAATACAAGAAATACATCGAAAAAGACCCCGCGCTGACGCGTCGTTTTCAGGTGGTGCAGGTGGATGAACCGAGCGTGCCCAAGGCGATCATGATGATGCGTGGCATCGCGTCGATGTTGGAAAACCACCACAAGGTGCAGGTACTGGATGAGGGTATCGAGGCCGCGGTGGCCCTGTCAGCCCGCTATATTCCTGCGCGGCAATTGCCGGACAAATCGGTGAGCGTTCTGGACACCGCCTGTGCCCGCGTTGCTGTGAGCCAGCATGCGGTGCCGGCACAGGTGGACGATGCGCAGCGCAAAATCGAATCGCTGAATACCGAGTTGGAGATCATCGGCCGCGATGAAACTGCCGGGTATGACGTGGACGAACGCCGCACCAAGGTCGAAGCGCAAAAGGCCGAAGTCGAAGAGCGGCTGACCGGTCTTCAAGCCGCTTGGGACGTTGAAAAAGAAATCGTTGCCGAAATTCTGGACCTGCGCGCGCAGCTTCGGGCAGGGGGCGCACCGGTTGAAGAAGGATCGGAGCTGGCACCCGAAGGGGGCGAGGGTGCACTTGACGATGCAGCCCGCGCCGAGGTGATGGAAAAGCTCAAAGCAGCCAATGCCAAGCTGCATGACGCGCAGGGCGAAAGCCCGCTGATCCTGCCGATTGTCGATGAACAGGCGGTGGCCTCCGTTGTTGGCGACTGGACGGGCATTCCGGTTGGCCGGATGGTATCGGATGAACTTGCGACCGTGCTTAGCCTTGAGGAACATCTGGGCAAACGTGTCATCGGTCAGGATCACGCGATGGCGATGATCGCCAAGCGTATTCAGACCAGCCGCGCGGGCCTTGATAATCCGAATAAACCCATCGGTGTCTTTATGCTCGCCGGTACGTCTGGCGTGGGTAAAACAGAAACCGCCCTCGCACTGGCCGAAGTTCTTTATGGCGGTGAGCAGAATGTGATCACCATCAACATGTCCGAATATCAGGAAGCGCATAGCGTAAGCTCCCTGAAAGGGGCACCTCCGGGCTATGTGGGTTATGGTGAAGGTGGTGTTCTGACCGAAGCGGTGCGGCGCAAACCCTATTCCGTTGTCTTGCTGGACGAGGTCGAAAAAGCGCACCCCGATGTGCACGAGATTTTCTTTCAGGTGTTTGACAAAGGCGTCATGGAAGACGGCGAAGGGCGCACAATCGACTTCAAGAACACGCTCATTCTGCTGACCTCCAACGCGGGGTCCGATCTTATCATGGATTTGTGCAGCGACCCCGATCTGCTGCCCGAACCCGAAGGTATCGCCAAAGCCTTGCGCGAGCCGTTGCTGAAAATCTTCCCCGCCGCCTTGTTGGGTCGTCTGGTGACGATCCCCTATTATCCGCTCAGCCCGCACATGATTGCAGAGATTACAAAACTGCAACTGGGCCGGATCAAGAAACGCGTCGAAAGCACCCACGACGTGCCGTTCGAGTATTCCGATGCCGTGGTCGATCTGATCGTTGATCGCTGTCAGGAACTGGAAAGCGGGGGGCGTATGATTGATGCGATTGTGACCAACACCATGCTACCCGACATTTCGGCCGAATTCCTGCGCCGGATGATGGAGGGCAAGTCGATCGACAAAGTGTCGATTGATGTGGCCGACAACGGTTTCACCTACGGATTTAATTAAACGCGGGTCAGGGGGCATCCCCCCCTGATCCCGACAAAACGAAAGCACCGGAGACAGTTTTGGCAACACTCGACAAACCCACGATGAGCGCAAGTCGCAGTCAGGTCTATGATCTGGTCGAAAGCGACTGGTTCAAGAATACCATTCTGGGTGTGATCATTTTCAATGCCATCACCCTTGGCATGTCGACGTCGGATTATCTGATGGACCGGATGGGCGGTGTTCTGTCGGTTGTCGACAATCTGGTGCTGGTGATCTTTGTGGGCGAGCTGTTGCTCAAATTTTACGCCTACCGCATGTCGTTTTTCAAAAGTGCATGGAACATTTTTGATCTGCTGGTGGTAAGCCTTGGCTTGTTGCCAAGTCAGGAAGGGCTTGCCGCCTTGCGCGGCCTGCGCGTGATCCGCGCGATGCGCCTGCTTTCTGTGGTGCCGCAAATGCGGGCGGTGGTTCAGGCGTTGCTCGACGCGTTGCCGGGCATGGGCGCGGTGATCGTAATGATCTCTATCGTGTTCTACGTCTTTGGCGTCATGGCAACATTGATGTACGGCACGGCCTTTCCCGAATGGTTCGGCACGCTGGGCCGCTCGTTGTATTCCCTGTTCCAGATCATGACCTTGGAAAGCTGGTCAATGGGGATCGTGCGCCCTGTGATGATCGAATTCCCATCGGCTTGGGCCTTCTTTGTGCCGTTCATCATCATCACGGCCTTTTCGGTTTTGAACCTGTTTATCGGTTTGTTGGTCAACACGATGCAGGACGCGGTGGAGGAAGAAACCGAGGCGGAATTCGACAATTTGCGTCAGCTTGTCCGCGATGAAACAGACTCGGTCGATCGCAACGTTCTGGCCCTGATGGAAGAAGTCAAAGCCTTGCGGGCAGAAGTAAACGCAGCAAACGCCAAGAGGGAGGGCTAGGACTCCGATGGCTGGCAGCGCACAGAAATTCATCATCGCAAAGGCGTCGCCGCGTGTTCACACCGAATACCGGTTGGCGCTTTTTGATGCTGCAAAACCTGTACAGCTGCCGTTTGTACTGGGCGTTTTGGGTGACCTTGCGGATGCCGAACAGATCGATGCGCGCTCCATCGAGGAACGTGATTTTTTCGAGATCGACGTGGAGGGGTTTGACGGTCTGAAAAAGGGACCGGCCCGGCGCAGCGACTTCGCCCTGCCATTAGGGCAATCCGATGAGGACACCGCGACACGTACGCTTGCCTATGAAACACAAAATGATTTCACACCTGACGCGATCGCCGCCCGCGCGGCCACCCTGCGCCCGCTGTTGGAAGGGCGGCCCGAGTTCACCGATCTGATCGACTATATGGATGGCGGCGCGGCGAATGATATGCCCGAGATTGACGCACAGTCCTCTGCACTTGATGCATTGCGCGCGATCAAATTGCCCGAACCGGAGGAAGACACCAGCGGTTCCGTTCTCGACAGTTTGCGCGCAACGGCTGTTCCTGATGCCCCCGTCGAAGACGAAAGCGCCACTGCGTTAGACGCCCTGCGCCGCGTCGAGGTTGCGGAGCAACAGGTGGAAGACAACAGTGCCGCGCTGGATGCCCTGCGTGAAATCGCGCCTGCTGCGGTTGAAGAAGATCAAAGCGCAACCGGCGCATTGGATGCCTTACGTGCTGTAGAAATTGCACCGGAAGTCGAGGATGACACCGCCACGGCGGCGTTGGACGAACTGCGCAACCAGGAGATTGCCGGAGATGAATCCGAGGACAGCGGCGCAGCGTTGGACGCATTGCGGGCCGTCGAATTAGATGAAGTTATCGAAGAGCCGGCGACAGAAGCGCTTGACGCATTGCGCGCTATGGAAGTGCCCGAAACGCAAAACGACGACAACAGCGCCGAGGTGTTGGCCAGCCTGCCCACAACAGAGTTAGCAGAGCCGGAAAGCGAGGATGCAGAGGCGATCCTTGCAGGCATAGAAGCCATCGAGAGTGAGAAGGAAGAAGACCGGTCAGAGGATATTCTGGCGGGGATTGAAGCGGTGGCGGAGGTCGAACCGCAGGACACATCGGATGCAATCTTGGCAGGGATTGAAGCCGTTGAGGATGAGCCGGTCGCCGATGATCTGGAAGACGTCCTTGCAGGTATAGAAGCGCCGGAAGAGGCCGCAGAAAGCGACGATCTTGATGCAATTCTTTCGGAAATCGATAGCCCAGTCGTGGACGAAGAAACCGGCACGGCTGATGATGTGCTGGCCACGATAGAGATCACTGAGCAGGCGGAAGAAAGTGACGGCGTAGAAGCCGCATTGGCCGGATTGGAAGCGCCAGAAGAAACGGTTGAGCAAGAGGATCTTGAGTCTGTTTTGGCCGGGCTGGAAGCACCGGAAGAGCAGGCCGAGGATCGCGCGGAAGATATCCTTGCCACGCTTGATCCTGTTGCACCGGAAGGTGACGATGATGGCCTTGATGCTGCGCTGGACGGTCTTGAAGCACCGGCCGACGCAGGAACGGATGATCCTCTTGCGCTCCTTGATGACATGGGCGGGGACAGCGACACACAAACTGATCTTGACGATATTCTGGCCGATGCTGAATTCGCTGAAGGTGCGGGGGCGGAACCTGACGATCTGGATGCTTTGCTGGATGACATTGGCGCGGATCGTGCCGATGAAACCGCGCAGGATGACATTGATACGCTACTCGACGATGTCACACCTGAAAGCGATCCGGCTGATGATGCCCTTGATGGAATGTTGGACGCACTGGACGGGGATGCGCAGGTATCTGAGCCTGAGCAGGTTGAGGAACCCGCGCAGGATGCGCCGGTAGCAGATGTTATCGAAGAAGAGCCGGAGGACGAGGAGCCCTCAGAAGAGGAGCTACAGGCCGAAAAGGAATTGGCCGAGTTGTTGTTGGATTTGCAGCCCGATGTGCCGGACGACGAGGACGATGATCTTGACGCTTTGTTGGGCGCGCTGGACGATGAGCCGGAAGAAGAACCCGCGCCCGAACCCCCAGCGCTTGATGATCTAGATGCGCTTCTGGAAGGTTTGCAGGATGACGCCGCTGATCAGGCCGAGGCCACTGCCGATGGCAGCGACACCGAGGAAGGCGCAGAAACGGAGGCGCTGCTTGACGTGTTGGCCGAGGAAGCACCGACCACAGAACAGACACAAGCCGCGCAAGACCCCGCGCCGGATGAGGCGGCCGCAGACGCGGATGATATGGATGCGCTGCTGGCCGGTCTTGAGACAGAGGTCGCCGAAGCCGCGGACGCCGGCGCAGCGACAGCAAGTGAGGAAACCACGGATATGCCAGCTGATACCGGTGACACAAACGCCAAGGCGACCCTTAGCGCCGAGCCGGAGCTTGCATATGGCGCGATGAGCGCGGAACGCCCCGATGCGCAAAAGCTTGAGCGTAAACGTTTTCGTATTGCGATCCTTGGGGATTTCACCGGCCGTTCCGCACAGGGGCTGATCGAGGTGGGGGATGCGCTGGCAGCACGTAAAGCGATCCTGCTGGATACCGACACGGTCGAGGATGTGATCGAAGGGTTTGCCACAACGCTTGTTTTGCCCATCGGCAAAGACGGGGCAGGGGTCGAGGTTAAGCTGGGTGGGCTGGACGATCTGCACCCCGATGAGCTGTATGAGAATGTTGAACTTTTCGCCGCGTTGAAAAGTCTGAAATCGCAACTGGGGAATGGCGGCACGGCGGATAGCGCTGCCAAGTCGCTGGTCGCATGGGGTGAACAACACGGGCGCGCGGTTGCCCCGGCACGGGCGACATCTGGCGGCAATACCGTGCGCGCCGACCTGAAGTTAAGCGATTTTCAAAAGCTGATCGGCGATACGGAAAAGACACTGGCGCAGCCCTCGCCGGTGGATGAACTGATGGCACGGGTGGTGGGGCCGCATATCCGCAAACTGCCCGATCCGGATGTCACCGCGATGGCGGGTGCCGTGGATGATGCCCTGTCCGGTGCCATGCGCATGGTGCTGCACCATCCTGAATTTCAATCCGTCGAGGCGCAGTGGCGTGCGCTTGATCTGATCGCACGCAGCATTGAAACCGATGATACGCTTGAGGTCATGTTGTATGATATTTCCGCCGAGGAAATCGCGGCGGACCTGACACAATCGGACGATCTGTCAACCAGCGGCCTTGTGCGTTTGCTGACCGAAGGGCCGATGGACGAAGAATTCGGGCGCGGCGCCTATTCTGCAATGATGGGCATGTACACTTTTGAGGAAACACCGCCCCATGCGCAGCTTTTGGGCCGCATTGCGCGGGTCGCCGCACATGTTGATGCGCCGTTTTTTGCCGCCATCACTCCCGGTTTCATCGAGACCGCCAAACAGGACCGCCATCCCTTGGTGGCCACCGAGTGGGACACGCTGCGCGCCATGCCCGAGGCCGGACATCTTGCACTGGCCACGCCGCGGTTCTTGATGCGCCGGCCATATGGTGCGAAAACTGAACCGATATACGAATTTGATTTTGAAGAATTCACCCAAAGCGCCGGTTTGTCTGGTATGCTTTGGGCGAACCCTGTGGTTTTGGTTGCTATTTTGCTGGCCAAATCTTTCAAGGAAAATGGTCCGTCAATGGGGTTGGGGCAAATCATGTCGCTTGGCGACATGCCCTATCACTTTGTTCTGGACCGCTATGGTGATCAGGTCGCACTGCCGTGCACCGAACGGAACCTGACGCTGGACAAGGTCGAAACTGTTTTGGGGCGGGGTTACCTGCCCGTGGTTTCCATAAAGGGACGTGATGAAATTCGACTGGCATCTTTCCAGTCACTTGGGGGGGGCGAAATTCTGGGCCCTTGGAGCGGCGCTAAACCGCCACCACCCTCTGCACCGAAACCGCCCAAGGCCGTACCTGACGCCATGGACGGAAACGACAACGACACCGCTGGAGATGACGCCGATCTGGACGATTTGCTGTCAGGTTTTGATCTCGATGCCGGTGATAGTGACGAAGACATTGATAATGATGAGGACATGGATGCCGAACTGGCTGCGCTGCTGGCCGATCTTTGAGCAAGGGAAATTACGCCCTGCTACGGCCGCGCCATTTTTGAGGAACATTTAATGACGATTAGCAAACCAAGAGACGACGCCTCGACATGGATGTCGGGGACGTACACAACCAAAAAGCTGCGGCTGAAACAGGCCGTGGTCAAAGAAAAGCTGTCGACGCTGACGGAAACCACGATTGAGTTTCTGGCCCGCAAGACAAGCGTAAAGCTGGCCGATTTTGTCGGCCAGATTATGACAGTCCACGTGCAACAGGACAGTGCCGGTGACAACGGGCGCATGTTCACAGGAACATGCATTTCAGTCGAAGCCATGGGCATGCGTGACGGTGACGATCACTATGTCGCACAGATCCGGCCCTGGTTCTGGATGCTGACGATTGAACGCAACACGCGGGTCTTTCAGGAGATGTCGGTCAAGGAAATCATCGAGGACGTGTTGGGCAAACACGGTTTTTCGGATTATCAGATCAAGACATCCGAAACCTACGAAAAACGCGAATACTGCGTGCAGTATCGCGAAACCGATTTCGCCTTTCTGTCGCGCCTGATGGAAGAAGAAGGGATGTATTACTTCTTTGACCATTCTGACGCGAATATGAAAAACGAAAAGCTGGTGATCTGCGATGGCGTGTCGGCGCATAAAGCGATCGACGATAATGTCGAGCTGAAGTTCAAGCCGCGTGACGGCGCGGATACTAAAACCCAGCCAACGATCAACGAATGGGCCGCTGCGAATAGCGTGACCCGTGGCAAGGTCAGCCTTGCGGATTATGACTTTGAAAAGCCGTCAGTCCGCCAGATGGAAACCACCAGCATGCCAATGGGCGATCACCAGTACAAAGAAAAAGAGTACTATGATTTGCCCGGCCACTATCGCGGCGAAAAGCAACTGGGCGACACCCGCACACGCGTGCGGGTAGAGGCGGACGCAATCCAGCACTTGATGTATCGCGGTGCCGGTGATGTGCGCCATTTCGGAACCGGTTATCTCTTCAAACTGACAGAGCACCCGGAAGAAGCGAATAACACCGACTATCTGATCACCGAGGCCGAGCATACCATCCTTGACTCCGACGAGATGAAGAAAAGCGACAAAGAAGTCTGGCTGGCGCTGCAACCGCAAAACATCGACATCAATGAAGAGATCAAGAACGACTATTCCTTCACCTTCGGAGCTGTGGCCAAGGTCAAACAGTTCCGCGCGCCCTTTGTGACGCCTTGGCCCGAAATTCCGGGCATCCAGATTGGCGAAGTGGTGGGACCGGCAGGTAAGGAAATCCACACTGACGAATATGGACGGATTAAGGTATTATTCCGCTGGGACAGACTTAATCCGCCGGATGATACCGCGTCTTGCTGGATCAGGGTGGTCACCCAATGGTCCGGTAACAACTGGGGTTTGCTGTCGATCCCGCGCATTGGTCAGGAGGTCGTGGTGCAATTCGAAGACGGCGATCCCGACAGGCCAATCGTGACCGGCATGATGTACAACAAGGACAAAATGCCCCCCTACGTCGACCCGCAAACGCCAACACGCACCGGCCTGATGACCCGCAGTTCGCCGGGTGGCGGGGAAACCGATTATAATGCGCTCGTATTCGAGGATGATACCGGCAAGGAATACACGCATTTCCAGTCGCAAAAAGACTACCAGATGGTGGTCAAGGACAGCGCTCAGATCACCATCGGCGATGACGGTGTGAACGTATCGCCGGACGGTCATACGGTCGCCGCGGGCAGCTTGTTACAAACTGTTAAACAAGACGTCACCGAAATGGTACAAGAGGGCAATAAACTGGAAACGGTGGATACCGGTACGCTGGATCTGATCGTTGAGGGCGACATGAGCGAGGTCGTGAGAACCGGCAACAAGAGCGTCGATGTCTCAACCGGAAGCAGTGAAACATCGGTCGCCCAATCCATTGATGTCGACGCCGGTACCGCGATTTCTATCAAGGCCGGGACGTCAATCACGATGGAGGCGATGACCAAGATCACACTCAAGGTCGGGGGCAGCTCGATAGAGATTTCCCAGGCCGGCGTCGCCATCAAAGGGACGGGGACTGCAAAGATGGAAGCACCCTTGGTCACCGCGCAAGCTTCGGGGTTGTTGACCCTGAAGGGCTCACTGACGAAGATAAACTAGGGCGGTATGATGGGAAATCGATTCACAGATATGGTGAAAGTGCCGAAAGAGCCGGCGGCAAAATTGCTGTCCATGGCCAATACCCGGCTCGAAACACCTATTACCGCCCCCGTGGCTGCCCTACCGGATGTTGTACTGGAAGAACTGGACCAGAAAGGTGCGATGATCGACATCATTCGCCTGTTGTCTATCGTGCTGCCACCGCGCGAACGGGTCTGGTGGGCCTGTATGGCGGCGCGTGATTATGTTGGGCCTAAATCGGAAAACGACCCGAAATCGTTGGCGGCTTCGGAGGACTGGGTGTTCAAACCCACCGAGGAAAACCGCGAACGCGCCCGTCTGTCCATGGACGAGGCCTATATCGATGACGACACGGTGAATATCGCCCTTTCGGTTGTTTACTCCGATGGCACCCTCGGACCGGCAGATCTGGCAGAATATCCTGCACCTGCAGGGGCTGCGGAAACCAGTGCATTTGCCATGAATATCGTGGCGTTAGACAAAAACTCTGATAGGTTTGAGGAGTATGGCCAAATGTTGATCGACCGCGCGGTTGATATTGCGCGAGGTGGAAACGGCCGGATGGAGAACAAGGACAAGATGAAGGAGGCGACATAATGACATTACCTGCCGCCCGCATGACAGACATGCACCTATGTGTCATGCCTGCACCGCCGCCTGCTCCGCCCCTTCCGCCGCCCGGTGTGCCGATGCCCATTTTGACCCCTTGCTGCCCGACCGTCCTGATCAGCTTTCTGCCAGCGGCCCGCATGACAGACGTGTCGCCGCTTGGCGTGCCGCATCCCATTGTGAAAGGGTCCGCGACGGTACTGATCAATTTCCTGCCCGCCGCAAGGGTGACTGATAACGTGGCCTGCGGTGGGATCATGATACCGCCCTGTTGCCCTACTGTCCTGATCGGAGGGTAGCGTCAGGTATGCCGGTTAAACTATCTTTCCAGTCTTCTGGCACTATGCCTGGTGATGTCGGTCCTATGCAGATGCCGATGGGCGGTTCGCTGAGCATCGGGCGCGGTCCGGCCAATGACATTGTCCTGCCTGATCCCGAACGCCAGCTGTCCAAAAGCCACTGTGTTATTGAAGATCATAACGGCAATGTGGTGCTGGTCGATTTCTCTACCAACGGGACGTTTCTGAACTATTCCAAAACCCCGCTGGGCCGGACCCCGACCCCGATCAACAATGGGGATATCCTGTCGGTCGGCAGCTATGAACTGTTGGTCGAAATCACCGAAGCACTGGCCGCGCCAATCCCTGATCCGCTGGGTCATAACCAGGTTTCACACGGGCAGGCCGACAATGCCCCTGATCCGCTGGATCTGTTGGATGACGTCGGACCGGGCGGTGATTTTCTGGACGATCTGTTGGGATCTCCAGAGGGGCCGAAAGGGCCAAGCCAGCTGAACACCGCCGACCCCATTGACGATCTGTTGCCGCCCTTGGGGGAGGAAGAAGACCCGTTTTTCGCCAAACCTGCCGACAGTCTGAATGACGATCTGGGGCCAAGTCAGGCGATGCACAACACCAGCGCCAGCGACAGCTTTCGCCCGTCACATTCCAGCGGGCCTGCTGTGATACCGGATGATTGGGACGATGACCTTTTATCGCCCTCCACACCCGAACCGGCACCCGTCGCTGAACCGGAACCGGTCGTCACGCAAAAACCGGTGACGGTCCCGCCAAAGGCAGACCCCGAACCCGCACCAACAGCCGCACCCGATCCAACAGTACCGCCAGCTGCCAAAGAGGTCGACAAAACCGCCGCACCTGCAGCTGCGGATAAAACCGAGCAACAGGTGATTGCGACCGGCGATCAAGCCGCCGCGCGGGCGTTCTTTGACGCGCTTGATGTGGAGGGTCTGGAAATACCGGACGAGGATTTGCACACCTCCATGGGCCGTATGGGGCGGGTGATGCGCACGATGATCACCGGCCTGCGCGAAATCCTGATGACCCGCACGTCGATCAAATCCGAGTTCCGCATTGAACAGACGATGATCAGCGCGGGTGGCAACAACCCGTTGAAATTCTCGATCAGCGCGGATCAGGCGATTGAATCGCTGATCAAACCCAAATCGCGCGGCTATCTTGGATCTGAAACCGCGACCGAACAGGCGCTGAACGACATCAAGGCGCATGAGGTGGCAATGGTCACCGGTATGGAGGCAGCGCTAAAAGGTATTCTGGCCAAGCTTGACCCCGAGGTATTAGGCGCGCAGATTGAATCCGGTGGCAGCTTTAGTTCCCTATTGAAGGGCAAAAAAGCGCGCTATTGGGAAGTATACGAAAAAATGTATGGCCAGATCGCTGATCAGGCCGAGAATGATTTTCACGAACTGTTCAGCCGCGAATTTGCGCGGGCTTATAAAGACCAGCTCGAAAAGTTAAAATAATCTGACCCCGTTAAGGGGCGGACGACACAGGGAGAATTATGTGTCCTGGGACAGTAAAGTGCTTTGGACGGAGGGGCTGTTTTTGCAACCTCACCATTTCCAACAGGCCGATCGCCACAAAGAAGCGCTGATTGCAGGGTTGGCGCGTCGCATCCGGCCTTACGGTTGGGGTCTGAACAGCCTCGAAATTGACGAAGAGGTTTTGAAGGTCGGGCAATTCGCGCTGAAGGGCTGTTCCGGCCTGACCCATGACGGCATGGTATTTCGCGTGCCGCAAACCGAAGACCACCCGCCCGCTCTGGAAGTGCCCGAAACGATCAAGGATTGCGTGGTTTACCTGACCGTGCCGCAGCGCCGGCAAGGTGCTGTCGAAGTAGACCTGAGCGGTGCCGAACAATCGGTCAGCAGGTTGCGCCCTGCCGAACTGGAAATCACCGACACGATGGGCCGCGATCAAAAACCGGTGACCATTGGCGTCGGCAAAATGCGTCTGCAATTTGCACTTGCGGTGGATGAATTGGCCGACATGCTGGCGATCCCGATTGCGCGGATCATCGAGGTGCGCCCCGACAAGGAAATCATCCTGGACCGCAGCTTTATTCCCAGCTGTATCGACCTGCGCGCCGCGCCCCCGCTTGAGGGGTTCATCCGCGAAATTGAAGGACTGTTGTCGCATCGCATGACCGCCCTTGCCGGACGCCTGTCCGAAGGGGGGGCCGCAAAAGCTGTGGCCGAAGTGTCTGATTTTCTGTTGCTGACCGTGATCAACCGGATGATTCCGGTGTTCCGCCATTTGACCACACTGGAAAACCTGCACCCCGAAGATGCCTATCGTCAGTGTGTGGCGCTGGCGGGCGAATTGTCGGTCTTTATGACCACCAACAAACAGCCGCCGGAATTCCCGCCCTATCAGCACGACAACCTGTCGACGACCTTTGCACCGGTGATCCGCACCTTGCGGCAATACCTCAGCTCGGTTCTGGAACAAACAGCGATTTCGATCCCGCTGGAGGCCCGCAAATACGGTGTCAGCGTTGGCGTGATTTCCGATCGTAAACTGATCAGCACCGCTGGTTTCGTTCTTGCCGTTCAGGCAGAGATCCCCGCAGAGGACGTGCGCCGCCATTTCGCGGGGCAGGCCAAGATCGGGCCGGTCGAGGAAATTCGCCAGCTTGTGAACTCTGCCTTGCCAGGCATTACCTTGCGCCCGATGCCCGTGGCACCGCGCCAAATCCCGTATCACGCGGGTGTTGTGTATTTTGAACTCGCCGCCGACAGCCCGTATTGGGGCAAAATGACAACGTCAGGTGGCATCGCCGTACATGTTTCCGGTCAATACCCCGGCCTGAACATGGAACTTTGGGCGATCCGTAACTCGTAGATTTAGGAAAAGGGGCAAGCCATGTCATCCGACGACCCGTTTGCAGAACCCGAAGATACAGACAAGACGGTGATCCGCCCCAATCCGGGCGGGCGGCGTACTGCTGCAACACCCCCGGCCGCTGCGGCGGTGATGGCAGAACCGATGGCCGCCCCCGCGCAGCCGTCCGGTTCGATGGGCATTCCTGCTGCGGCTGCCGCCCCTCAAGCCACCAAGCGCGACGGTGCCCAAGAGACCGAGATGGTCCATACCGGCATGAACCAGTTGACCGCCTGCGCGGCACCTCTGTTTTCACTGATCAGCCGTATCCGTAACCGTGCGCAGCATATGGACCCAGACAAGTTGCGTTCTTCGGTTGTGGCCGAAGTGCGGGCCTTTGAAAACCGCGCCTTGCAGGCCGGTGTCCCCGCCCAAACGGTTAAAATCGCGCGATATTCTCTTTGTGCCACTCTGGATGATGTTGTCTTGAACACCCCTTGGGGCGGGCAATCGAGCTGGGGATTGCAGTCGATGGTCGGCACTTTTCACCGCGAAACCGTGGGCGGTGACCGGTTTTATGACCTGCTGGCGCGGCTTGAAAAGGAACCCGCGAACAACCTTGATGTGCTTGAATTCATCTACATGTGCCTGTCGCTGGGGTTCGAGGGGCGATTGCGTGTCGAACAGGGCGGATCCGACAAACACCTGCAAATCCGGCAGGGGCTTGCGCGGATCATTCGCGGGCAACGCGGTGACGTGGAACGCGATCTGTCCCCCCATTGGGAAGGCGAAAACAAACCGTTCAAGGCGCTGTCGGCATGGCGTCTGGTCTGGATCGCCCTTGGCGTAACGGCCGCCCTGCTGGCGCTGCAATTCAGCGGGTTCTCCTATCTTCTGGGCACCCAGACCGAGCGGTTGATCGGGCAATTGTCGGTGATCGACAACGGTCCGGTTGCGGAACTTCAACGTCGCGCGCCCCCGCCACCCCCGACCCCGCCCGCCTCTTCCGAAGAAGTGCGCCTGAAAAAGGTTGTGACTTTCCTGCAAAAAGAAATCGACGAGGGCATCGTTAACGTTTTTCAGAAGGGCAACACATTGGTGATCCGCATTGCCGGTTCCAACATGTTCGGGTCAGGCTCTGACACATTGACGGAAAAATTTGTCGATCCCATCGCGCGGGTGGCGAATGCATTGAACGATGAACCGGGGCCGGTGATTATCACGGGGCATTCCGACAATGTGCCAATCAAATCCTCGCGGTTCCCGTCAAACATGCACCTCAGTCTTGCGCGGGCGAAATCCGTCATGGCGTCGATGGCAAAAACCATCACGGACAGGGACCGCCTGACCGCCGAAGGGCGCGCCGAAAAAGAACCTATCGCCGACAATGGCACACGTGAAGGGCGGGCCAAGAACCGCCGCATCGAAGTGTTGCTTGTGCAGGAGGCCCAATAATGTACGTCCGCCGCTTTTTTGTCATGATGTTCCGGTCGATCTATACGATCCTGATCCTTGTGGCCGCCGCCCTGTCTGCGGCTGTCTGGTTCCTTGCACCCTTCATCGGCAGTGAAACCTGGCACCCGTTTGACAGCATCCAATCGCGGGTCATTTTCATAGCTGGAATCTGGTTCTTCTTCTTTGGCCTTGCGCTGTTCATCTACTTGCGCAGGCGGCGCAAGGAGAAGGCGATGACCGAAGAAATCGCCGAACAGATGGACGATGCGGGCGATGATGTCACCGCCGTCGAGCTGGGCGAGCTGCGCGACAAGCTGAAAACCGCGATGGCCGAATTGCGCAAATCCGGCAACGGGCGCAAGCATTTGAACGAACTGCCGTGGTACGTAATGATTGGCCCCCCCGGTGCGGGTAAAACCACGGCAATTGTGAATTCGGGGCTAAAATTTCCGCTGGCTGAAAGCATGGGCAAAACCGCGATTGGCGGTGTCGGCGGCACGCGCAACTGTGACTGGTGGTTCACCAATGATGCCGTACTGATTGACACGGCGGGGCGTTACACCACGCAAGAAAGCGATCAGGAAACCGACAATGCAGGTTGGATCGGCTTTCTGGGTCTGCTCAAAAAATACCGTAAACGCCAACCAATTAACGGGGCGATGATCGCGATTTCCCTCAGTGATCTGTTGCAGCAGGACGAGGTGACGCAGGCCGGTCACGCCACCGCTGTGCGCCGCCGTTTGAATGAATTGCGCGAGAAACTGGGCGTCCGCTTTCCGGTTTATGTGCTGTTTACCAAAGCCGATCTGATCGCCGGCTTTTCCGAGTTTTATGACAATCTGGGCAAAGAAGACCGCGAACAGGTTTGGGGATTTACCCTGCCACTCGACAGTTCCAAGGGCGAGGTGTCACCGGTTGCCGCATTCGATGCGGAATTCGGTCTGTTGCTGGGCCAGCTCAACGCGCAGTCCCTTGAACGCATGCAAACCGAAATTGACCCGCAGCGCCGTTCATTGGTCGCCGGTTTCCCCAGTCAGGTTGCGGCCATGCGCACGGTCGCGCACAGCTTTCTGTCCGAGGTGTTTCAGGACAACCGCTATGAACAACGTCACATGCTGCGCGGCATTTATTTCACGTCCGGAACACAGGAAGGCACGCCGATTGACCGTTTGATGCTGGGCATGGCGCGGACGTTCGGTATTGGCCGTCAGGCGATCGGCACAGGGCAGGGGCAGGGCCGGTCCTATTTCCTGACCCGTCTGTTTGAACAGGTGATTTTCCCTGAGGCCGGTCTTGTCTCAGCGGATGACAAGGTCGAGCGCCGTTATCGCTGGACCAAGCGCGGTGCCATTGCGGCCACCGTGCTTTTTGCCTTGCTGACCGGCACTTTGTTCACCCGCAGCTATCTGGGCAATCAGGAATTGATCGAGCAGGCGGCCACCTACGTGGACAGCTATCAGCAGGTCAGTTCGACCTTGCCCGGCAGCCCGCTTGGCGACACCGATTTGCCGCCCGTTGTCGATGCGTTGAACATTCTGCGCGACATGCCGACCAACCCCGCCCTTGGCGATCCCGAACCCGAAGGACGGCTGACCTATGGTCTTTATCAGGGCGAAGTCATCGGCACACAGGCGGCACAAACCTATCGCGCGGCCCTCAATCAACGTCTGCTGCCGCGCCTTTTACTGCGGCTTGAGGAGCAGATCACCGGCAATGTAAACAACCCCGATCTGCTGTATGAAGCGCTGAAAATCTATCTGATGCTGGGTCTTGAGGGGCCCATGAACAGTGAATTGGTGCAAGAATGGATGGACATTGATTGGTCGATCACATTTGCCGGCGCCAGCCGCGCCGGATTGCGCGATGATCTGGCCTTTCATCTTGATGCGATGCTGTCCCAACCGATGGAAAAGATCGCGTTGAACGGACCACTTGTTGAACAGGTACAGGGCATCCTGTCCGAAATGCCACTAGCGCAGCGCGTCTATAACGGCATCATCAACAGTCCCTCCGCGACCAGCCTGCCAGAGTGGCGCATTACCGAAGCGGGCGGCCCTGCGGTCACCCGTGTTCTGGTCCGCTCGTCAGGCAAGGCGTTGAACGAAGGCGTCGAAGGGATCTTTACCTACGATGGCTTTAACGACGTGTTTCTGGGCGAAGCTTTGGGTGTTGCGAAACGTATTCAGGGCGACAGCTGGGTGCTTGGCCCGCGCGGCGAGGCAGAGCAGACCGATGCCGCGCTTACTGCGCTCAGCCGCGATGTGCTGGACCTCTATTACAACGATTTCATTGCGCGCTATGACGCCATTCTTGGCGACATCGACGTGATCCCGCTGGAATCGCTCAGCCATGCGGTCGAGGTGACAAATGTCCTGTCCGGCCCCACGTCACCCATCGTAAACATTCTCACGGAAATCTCGAAAGAAACCAAATTGACCGCCCCCCGCGAGGGCCTTTTGGGGGGGGATGAAGTTGCCGAAGGTGTGGGGCGCATTGCCCAGCTTGAAGCACGTTCCAATCTGAGCATTCAGGGCGAAATCCTGCTCAGCGCACTGCAAAGTTCTGCACAGGCCCAAGCGAACGGTGCCCCGCCAAAGCCACCGGGATCTTATGTCGAGGACCGGTTTGAATGGTTGCACACGTTGGTTGAACGTCCCGAAGGGCAGGACAGCCAGCTTGATCTGCTGGTCGGCACCTTGCAGGAAGTGTATCAGGAACTGAACAAAATGTCGTTCAGCGGCGTTGCGGCCACGGCTGTCGACGGGGGCACCGCGACGCAACGGTTTCAACAGATGGCCAGCCGCATCCCCGGTCCGCTGGAACGTTGGGCCAGCCAGATCACCAGCAGCTCAACCGGCATCACCGCCGACGGCACCCGTTCGTCGATCAATGCGAAATGGCAATCCTCGGTACTGCCGTTCTGCACGCAGGCACTGGAAAACCGCTATCCGTTCAACCGCCGTGCACGCGCGGATGTGTCGATGTCGGACTTTCAGAAAATCTTTGCCCCCGGCGGCATGATCGACGTTTTCTTTGCTGAAAATCTGGCCAAGTTTGTCGACACAGGCGCGCGACCCTGGGCCTGGAAAAAGGTTAACGATGTCGATTTGGGCATCTCTCCGGCTGTCTTGCAACAGATGCAATATGCCGCCGAAATCCGCGATGCCTTCTTTGCCGGTGCACCCAACCCGCAGGTTAATTTCCAGATCACGCCAGAAGCGCTGGATCCCAAGGCGCAATCGGTTCAATTGACCATCGGGTCGCAAAACGTGCTGTTTGAAACCAGACGTCCCAACAACACACCCGTCGCCATCACATGGCCCGGTTCTGTGGGGCTTGCCGGCGTGGTGTTTCAACCGGCGCTTAGCAATGGCGAAAGCCAGCTGGCCAAGGACGGACCGTGGGCGTGGTTCCGCCTGTTGGATGCCGCCGAAATCCGGCGCACCAATGTTTCCGACCGCAAGCGCGTGATCTTTAATGTCTCGGGCCGGATCGCAATTTTTCAACTACAGTCAGGATCTGTTATTAACCCGTTCGCACTCCCTGCGCTTACCAAATTCAGCTGCCCCAAGACGTTTTGATGGGGCAGGGTTTCGGCGCCTTTGGAAAGATGCCCGCTTTGGGCGATTTCTTTCATCTGAATGCCCCGCAGGGGTTTGTCAGGGTGTGGGACGACTGGTTGCAAGGGGCGATGATGGCCGCTGCACAATCGGGGGGTCAGGCATGGGACGATCAGTATATGTCCGCGCCGATCTGGCGGTTTACACTGGCACCCGGTGTTGCCGGTCCGGCCAAGTTACTGGGTGTTCTGATGCCCTCGGTTGATCGTGTCGGCCGGCGTTTTCCCTTGGCCATGATGGCACCAATAGATCACGAAGGACCATCCGCACTTGATCACCTGACACAGGATAAGACATTTGAACAACTGGAAGATCTGGCTCTGTCCTGCCTCGATGACGGTATGGACCGTGATCGATTGGCCGCAGCGCTGGTCGGAATCCAGATGCCCGCAACCCAACCTTTCGCCCCTGTGCGGCGCGCCGGAAATGCGCTGGTTCTTACACAAGCCAACATTCAGGGCACCGCCCCGGAGTTCGCCGCAGGCCTGATTGGCAATGGCATGGCAAAACCCTGTTTATGGACAACCCTTGTGGATGGCACACGGCGCGCTATGGTTTGTGACGGCTTGCCCGACGCGCATCAGGCGCGTGCTCTTTTTGACTTGAATGCCCCCTTGTGGGTTGAAGCGAGGCCCACCTCATGACCCTGCGAACCCGCTATTCCGTGCAATCCCACGTTGGCCTTAAGCGAAAAGTAAACGAAGATGCCGTGCTTGCCCTGCCGGAACTGAACATCTGGGTGGTTTCAGACGGGATGGGCGGGCATGCTGCGGGCGATTATGCCAGCCGGTTGATCGCGGATATGGCGGCAGGTATCCCGCTTGACCTCGCACCGGGGGACCGCCTGCAAGCCTTGCGCGACACCTTGCACGAGGCGCACCGCCTGATCCGCGCCGAAGCGGCGTCCCAAGGCATTGACGTGATTGGTGCCACGGTTGTTGCACTTTTGCTGGCAGAGGGACATTTCGCGGCCCTTTGGGCAGGCGACAGCAGGCTCTACCGGTTGCGCGACGGCGAAATCGAGATGCTGACTACAGATCATTCGGTTGTCGCCGCGCTGGTCGAAGCGGGCCATATGAGTTGGGACGAGGCAGAACACCACCCCCAATCAAACGCGATTACCCGCGCTGTGGGTGTCGGCGATGAACTGGAACTGGAAAAGATCAAAGGCGATATCCTGCCCGGCGACCGGTTCCTTATCTGTTCGGACGGCCTAACCAAATACGCGACGTTCGAAATGCTGCGCAAATCGCTAAGTGAACAACCGATCGAAGTGATCTGTGACCATCTGATCCAGATTGCCCTTGCAGGCGGCGGCGGTGACAACATCACTACCGCAGTGATTGATATCATCTAACCCTGTGGCCGCACCGCGCTAATCTTCGGCGGTTGTGAAAATCCAGCTGTCCAGCGACTGGATCAATTCGTCAGCAGACCGTTCACTTAACGCTTCGGTAAACCCGACGGCAGATTCCTGTCGCGGGCGCATCTGGCGGAACAGCGGCGCGTAGGAATGCAGCACCAGAATTTTGCTCTTGCCCAGTGACGATGCATCAATGGTAAAGGCCAGTTCGCCCTCGTTGCGCTCAAGATTGTCCATGTCGAATGTGACCCGCAGCGGCACCTTGCCATTGCGCCCCTCGCGCAGGGTTTCCACCGAATTATCCGGCCGCCCGTTGTTTGGTAACAAGTGAAACACATTGCCCGACACATCCAGAATTGACGTGGAAATATAGCCGGTGGTCAGGCTTTCCGGGATCATCAGATCAATCACAGGATTTTGCCCGACGAGGAAACGACCATCGGGCACATTCTCGCCGCTGATCCCTTCTGTGAAAACGATTTCGATATCGCTTGTCGGGGCTTGCGGCAGATAGTTTTCCACCAGACACAGCGTCGGGTTCAACACCTCGGCATCGATGACAACAAAGCGTTCGTCGGCGATATCCTCGATGGCTTCTTGCAAGGCTTCAACCGTCGAAGCGCCTGCTAATGTACCTGAAATCAGGATCGCTTCTTCGGGGCCATAACCGACAGGGCCGGGATAACTTGCCTGTTTCAGAGGTCCGCAATCGGCGTATTGCGCCAACAGATATTCGACCTCAACCGCGTCAAGGAACAGCGATGTCAAAGAAACATCAAACGTTCCGCTCAACGCACCCGGCCATGCGGCATCATATTTTTCATTCAGACGGGCCAGCAGATCAGCATCGGTTGTGCTGCCGGAAACGGCCGCTTCATTACCGACCAGCGACAGTTGCCAATCATCCAAAGCGGCAACATCATCGACAACCGCCATCACGTCGGCGCCCCAGCTTTCAGCGATATCCCCCGACGCAAGGGTCAGGCTGGCCGTTCCCCCCAGATCAGTGATGCGCTTGGACAGGGCGTCTTGCATCTGTGCACTGGGGACAAAACCACTTGCGGTCGCTTCGGCATTTTCAGGATCAGAGATGATCAGCGAAAAGGGCACAGCCGCCGGAAATTCAGGTTCGCCCGCACCGAAAACTCCCCCAAACCACGCCGCCGCACCACCGCCAACCACCACAACCGCCAGTGCTGCAGCAATTAAACCGGCCGAACTGCCCTTCGCCGGTTTCGCCTTGGCGGCTGCGGATTTTACCGGTTCGGGTTTTGGTGTGGGCTTGGCCGCGGGAGTCGCAACTGCGGGTTCCGGTGTTGTTTCGGCGGCCTTCGGCGGTGTCACGATGACGGTTTCGTCCGACAGTGCATCACTTGCACCGCCGCTGGCGATATAGGCCAGAACCTCGTCCATGGATTGAAACCGCGCGTCGGGTAACGGCGCGGTCATCCGGTCCACCAATCCCTTTAGCGGCTCGGGAACACCCGTTGTGTCCAACGGCATCGTCTTGTTCTTGACCACCTCCATCGGGTTATCCCCGATTTCCGGTTTTTTGCCGCGAAAGTTGGCCAGCAACAGCGCGCCCAGCGAATAGATGTCCGACCGCGCGTCGGTGTTCCCGCTTAACTGTTCGGGTGCCGCATAGGCATATTTGCCGGCAAATTCGTTCCCGACAATGGTTTCCGCACCGGGGTTGGTATCTTTGGCAATGCCGAAATCGATCACCACCGCTTTGGCCGGATCACCGTCGCGCAGAATAATATTGTCGGGGGATAGATCGCGGTGCACGATGGAGCGGTCATGCGCTACCTTCAGCCCCTCGCCAACCCGCTTGCACAGGGTCAACAAATCCTCCGCAGGCATCGGCCCTTCTTTCAGACGCGCGTCTAGGCCCGGACCCTCGATGTAGTCCATGACCAGATACACCAACCCCTCCGAGGTCCGGTGGTTTTCGGAATAGCGCACGATGGCGTCATGCCTGATCTCGCGAATTTCTTCTTCGCGGGTCATCAGGACAAGAAAATCCTCGTTGCCCGAGAATTCTGCCTTAAGCACTTTGATCGCGATCAGGCGGCCGGAAATTTCGTTTCGGGCGCGGTACACATCCGACGTACCGCCACGCCCCAAAAGCGCCTCGATCCGGTAGGTATTGTTTAACACATCACCGATTTGAAACGCGTCGCCGGGGCGGGGGTCAGTCATAGATCAATCCAGTCAGCACAAAGAACGAAGCGCAACGCGCGCTTATCCAAGCGCCTGAAACTCAACCCGACGGTTCGCGTCACTGCGCGGGTCACCGGCGTCAAAGGGCGCACTTTCGCCCATGCCGATCGCCTGCAACCGGTTTTCGTCAATACCGCAGCTTGCAACCATGTGGCGCTTGACCTCTTTGGCGCGCAGCAGCGACAGGTTTTCATTATAGCTCGCCGAACCGGAACTGTCGGTGTGGCCGATGATTTGGAAAACCGCGACATCGACACCCTTCATCGCTTCGCACAGGCTGGCGAGCTTCGGCTTTTCGTCCTCGCGCAGGGCGGCGCTGTCAAAGTCAAAGCTGATCTTGACGTTGACCTGATCGGCCTTATCCACCGCGACATATTCTTCTGTTTTGACAACTTCGGTTTGCGTTTCCGGCTTTTGCGCCGTTTCGCCCGCTGGCACGATCACCAGGCCGCGTGTCTTTTGCTTGTTAAAGGCATCTTTGATTTCATCGGCGGTCAAGGTGGACTGCGCCAGTGTGGATTGGCCAACAAAAGTAAGCAATGCGGCCACAGAGGCTGCAGTGAAGGTACGTAGGAAAAACATAAGTCCTCCTTTCAAAAAGTGGTTCATTAAATATAGTAGGTCCAAGGTATACGACACGAGCACCGGTCACAACGGTTTTGACGCCAGCGGCCGCCATGCCCTAGACATTAACAGGTGCAAGCAATTATATTTTTTCTGAAAGTTCATATTCATGCGGTTAATTCCAGCCATCATCCTTGCCGTTGCCATTATTCTGGCACCCATCCTTTGGTTCACTATCCCGTTGGTTCTGGATTTGGATCGGGGCGGGCGGGGCCCTGCCATCGACAGTCAGGCCCGAATTGAGATCGAGGTTTTAAACCAACAGGTTGAGGATATTCGCCTGCGCATGGAAGACATCCGCGAAGGGATGTCTGCATTGGGTCAGGAAGTGCGCAACCGTCCCGCTTTCCAGCGCCAGATGCCAAGTACCGGACTGGGCGGGCAAACCGCGCCAAACGACGGTGCCGAAGTGTTTGAACGCAATGGCACCAACGACATTATCGACGCTTATGCGCAGGTCGTGGTCATCGGGGATCGCAGGAATGTGAACAAGGGGCTGAAAACCGCCGGTCCGACCTACCTTGCGCAAAAACTAGGCAGACCACGCGAAGTCTTGAGCGATAAATGCGAGGCGATGACAAATCCGCGCCTCAAACCCAAGCTGAAAACACAACGCGTCGGCCCAATCCGGGTAACGATGTTGCAACCGGCGCTCGATTCTTTGGCCCGTGTGTTTGAAAATGTACGTGTCACCGATCCTGATCTTTATGCGCGGATCAACACTGCCGGCGCGCTTTGCGTACGCCGGATTCGAGGGACAAGAGACCGGATTTCCACGCATTCCTTTGGCTTGGCCGTCGATTTGAACATTGATGGAAAACTGGACACACTGGGGGATGGTAAGACCCAGTTGGGCCTGACCATCCTTGCCGATTTCTTTCGCACTGAAGGCTGGGTTTGGGGGGCGTCATGGCGCCGCGAGGACAGCATGCATTTTGAAATCAGTCGTAAACAACTGGATGCGTGGTTGGCTGAAGGGAAACTTTAACCCCCGTAATCAGGGTTATGTAAACAAAGTATTAACCTGATAAAAGCCCGAGCAGTCCCGCGTCAGTGATCGCGGT
This sequence comes from Sulfitobacter geojensis, assembly GCF_000622325.1. Classification (NCBI taxonomy): domain Bacteria; kingdom Pseudomonadati; phylum Pseudomonadota; class Alphaproteobacteria; order Rhodobacterales; family Roseobacteraceae; genus Sulfitobacter; species Sulfitobacter geojensis. The sequence continues at coordinate 707,492 of NZ_JASE01000005.1, read as the reverse complement.
CTTGATGAAACCGTCCTTACTGGGCTCGGGTTTCCAGCCAAGAACCTCTTTGGGTTTCCTGTTATCAAAGGGCGAGAAATGCGCGCGGCTTTTCCAGTCGCGCAGGCTTGGCCGCGACAACCCGCGACGTCGCAACACTTTGGTCTTAAGGAAAAATTTCATCGCATCTGCCGCATACAGAATACCAAGCTGACCAGAAGAAACTTTGATGCGCGCGCCAAGCTTTTGATGGATTGCGTCAAAATATCCACGGGCTGACAGCATCGGTTCGCCGATCAAATTAAAGCTTTCGCCAAGCGCTGCGTCGCTGTGCGCCATCAGAATCAACCCGTCAGCAACGTCATCAATCAACACAAACGGTAGAATATTCTCCCCGTTGCCCCAGATTTTTACCGCACCTGCACCGTGCCAGCGCCCGATGCCCCAATGCTGCAACGGACCGCCCGCACCAACCACAATTCCCGGGCGCGCAATGGTCACCGGCAAACCCCTATCCCGATGTAGCGCCATCAGGCGTGCTTCGCACTCGGCCTTTGATCGTGCATAAATATTGCGGTTTTCCAGATCCGCACCAAAACCGGACTGCTCCGTGATCGTCACCTGAGGGTCTGACAAATCATACGACGCTATCGTTCCTGTATAGACCAGCCGTTTCACATCCGCATTCAAAGCCGCATGCGCGATACGCTCGGTCACCGCGACATCATTTTCCAACGCCGCTTCCCATGTGTCATCTTCGGACTTTGCCAAATGATACACATGGGTGATCCCCTGCATCGCCGTCTCAAGTGCATCCTGATCGCGCAGGGAAACGGCGACCGTTTCAACCTTGTCCGCGATGTCGTCGAACGGGCCGGTCTTGCCCCGCGACAGCACACGTACATGCGTACCGTTCTTGGCCAAACGTCTGGTTAGCGCCCGCCCGATAAAACCTGTACCACCGATGACCAAAGCGGTTGGTTGCGGCGTTCCTTTTGGTCTGACAAGCACCGGTGGTTCCGGCAAAAGCGCAAGCGCATCATCGATCGCGCGCATCACCTTGACTGCACTGTCGCCGTCAAATCGGGCATCGACGGGTCGCCCCTCCGCAAGCGCTGTGTAAACCTCTTCGCACATGCCGCGAAAACTAAGTCCGTAAGGTGATTTCTGGTTCAATGACGTCAGCTGGCGTGCCGCATTCACCATCCCCTCGCGCAGATGGCTGACGCTTTGGCCCAGTGCATCCCGCAGCGGGTTCATCACCAGATCAGCGGTATTGACCCCCGACACCACCAAAGTGTCTTTGGCATAGTCCAATCGCGCCATCGCGGAGGATCCACGCAAAACAACGGACCGGTCATCATAGGTTTCAACCAAAGCGAGGTTCAGCGTGACGTCCACCCCCCCTGCCCGTGCCAGAATGCGCCAACCTTGTGGCCGCGTTTCCCCGCCAGGCAGCTCAACCTCGTTAGAGGTTTGCAGGTGCAAAATTTCGACATCACCAAACAAATCCTGCATGAAAGCAAACAGATGCGGGCCGAGCTCTTGCAAAAGGTTTCGCGTTTCGCGCATCAACCAGATCCCATAAGGACCCGACCGCAACGGCCCCAACGGAAAACACCAATTGATTTCGGCGGTCGAAACACCGCCCATTTTGCCATCCGCAACAAGCGACTTTAACCGTCTATAGGATGGCAGCCCCAGAAAATTATGCCCGGCGGCAAACTGGACCTGCTTGTCCTGCGCCGCTTTGACCATCGTTTCAACATCTGATGCCGACAAGGCTACCGGCTTTTCCACCAGAACATGCAGACCATTTGCGATGCATTCTTCTGCAACCGCGCGGTGATATTCCGGCGGGGTCAGCACATGAACGGCATCTGCTGCGTTTGCCGCAACCATGTCCTGAACCGAACCGAATGCCGTGATGCCCCGCGCATTGGCAAAGCTTTGCGCGGCGGCCAGATTGGTATCGACAACACATGTCAGCTCGGCCTGAGAGGTCGCTGAAATTGCATCGGCATGCCAATCGGAAATATAACCAGCCCCGATAATGCCGACGCGTGTTCTCTTGGTCATTTCAGGCTCACTTATATTCTATAATTTCCATCTCGGCGCCTTTGCGTTTACGCCTGTGATAGGTTGTTGCCCCGACAATATTGGGGAACTTCGACAGAAATAAGTAGAAACCATGATGCGCCGCGCGCAATCTGGGCATACCTGTCTGTCGCAACCCGCGCACCGTACGCAGATAAGACAAGGCAAAAATGGCCAACACGACGATCAGGAGCGGCCAAAAGAACAACGCGCCGATGATCCCGAATACAGGCAAAACGGCGCCGTAAAACCACATACGTTTACGTTCTTTTTGAAAATAGTCGGGATGAAGGTCGTGCACTTGTTCAAAACCGTGACCGGTCCGCACCGCACGGCTCCACCATTGACTGAACTGCATCATATTCGCGTCATGGTGGGTCATCGACACAGGAAGCCGGCGCAACGTCCACCCCGCCTTGCGCAGCCGCGTACAGAATTCGTCATCTTCCGCGGCAATCACGGTGGGATTAAAGCCACCAACCTCTCTGAACGCAGTGGCGCGCACCATCATATCCCCGCCACAGGCCAGAATTTCCCCTACCGGTCCGTGCCACTCGTGATCGCACATGTCATTGTAAACGCTGGCCTTTGGGTAAATCTCTGCCCGCCACCCTGTGACAACCGCCAAGGTATCGTTGGTCTCGAACTCTGCTGCGGCCAGCGATAGATATCCAGCCTCCAGCCGGCAATCACCATCTAGAAACTGAACCAGTTCAGGGGGATCCGGCCGATCCATAACCCGTTCGAATCCGGCATTTCGGGCACGCGCGGCAGTAAAGGGGATCTTTGGGTCGAGTAAAACACAATCCGCACCAAGGCGTTTCGCGTTTTCGACAGAATCGTCCGACGATCCGCTGTCGACATAGACAATCAAATCGACTTGGTCTTTCAGCGAAGTCAGACAGTTGATTAACCGGTCGCCTTCATTACGGCCAATGACCACAGCACCGATGTTTTTTTGGGACTTCATGACGTACCTCGTTTGAATAGGCGCTGTGGTTTTACCAAGGCTTCTTCAATCACGAGTGTAGGGTCAAGTGTATACAGTTGGAATAAACCACTGAACACGCACAAAGTGCGCATATATAGTATAATTTTGGTGATGTTTTGATCGTTGAGAGATACAAGTATGGAGTGATTATTAGGTTTGGCGATGACCTACTCTCCCACGCCTTAAGACGCAGTACCATCGGCGCTAAGGCACTTAACGGCTGGGTTCGGGATGGAACCAGGTGTTTTGCTCTCGCTATGATCACCAAACCAAAAAAGCACTCCATAGAGTTTGCGTCGTACCTCAGCATATGTGCTGATTAACGATACAAACGACGTCGCTTCTTTCCTGAATGCGACGTCTCGTGTCCAAGTCAATTACATCTAATGTATTGTGTATGCTTTTGAAGTGATAAGAAGAAGTCTTGCTTCTACTGGATCAAATCAAGCCTATCGAGCAATTAGTACCAGTCAACTGAACGTATTACTACGCTTACATCTCTGGCCTATCGACGAGGTGGTCTACCTCGGCTCTCAGGGATACCTTGTTTTGAGGGGGGCTTCCCGCTTAGATGCCTTCAGCGGTTATCCTGTCCGATCATAGCTACCCAGCACTGCTATTGGCATAACAACTGGTCCACCAGTGGATCGTTCACCCCGGTCCTCTCGTACTAGGGGCAACTCCTCTCAAGTATCCTACACCCACGGAAGATAGGGACCGAACTGTCTCACGACGTTCTAAACCCAGCTCACGTACCTCTTTAAACGGCGAACAGCCGTACCCTTGGGACCTGCTCCAGCCCCAGGATGAGATGAGCCGACATCGAGGTGCCAAACACTGCCGTCGATATGGACTCTTGGGCAGTATCAGCCTGTTATCCCCGGCGTACCTTTTATCCGTTGAGCGATGGCCCTCCCACTTGGGACCACCGGATCACTATGGCCGTCTTTCGACTCTGCTCGACTTGTCAGTCTCGCAGTCAGGCTGGCTTCTGCCATTGCACTCAACGAGCGATTTCCGACCGCTCTGAGCCAACCTTCGCGCGCCTCCGTTACGATTTAGGAGGCGACCGCCCCAGTCAAACTACCCGCCACACAGGGTCCCGGATCCGGATAACGGACCGCGGTTAGACATCAAGCAGAACAAGGGTGGTATCTCAAGGGAGGCTCCACTCCGACTGGCGTCGAAGTTTCAAAGCCCACCACCTATCCTGCACATGTTCGGCCTAATGCCAGTGTGAAGCTGTAGTAAAGGTGCACGGGGTCTTTCCGTCTAACCGCGGGAAACCTGCATCTTGACAGGTAATTCAATTTCGCTGAGTCTATGTTGGAGACAGCGGGGAAGTCGTTACGCCATTCGTGCAGGTCGGAACTTACCCGACAAGGAATTTCGCTACCTTAGGACCGTTATAGTTACGGCCGCCGTTTACCTGGGCTTCAATTCAGAGCTCTCACCCCTCCTTTTAACCTTCAGGCACCGGGCAGGCGTCAGACCCTATACGTCGTCTTACGACTTCGCAGAGCCCTGTGTTTTTAATAAACAGTCGCCACCCCCTGGTTTGTGCCCCCAGCCCCTAGTTGCCTAGGAACCGGGCCTCCTTCTCGCGAACTTACGGAGGTATTTTGCCGAGTTCCTTCAACATAGTTCTCTCAAGCGCCTTGGTATTCTCTACCAGTCCACCTGTGTCGGTTTAGGGTACGATCTAATGATGGAGCTATTTCCAGGGACCTCTAAGCAGCCCATTCAATCCGATAAGGATGAACTACCCTCGAGATCCGTCACTTCCATCTGGCCCAGGAATATTAACCTGGTTCCCATCGACTACGCCTTTCGGCCTCGCCTTAGGGGTCGGCTTACCCTGCTCAGATTAGCTTTAAGCAGGAACCCTTGGACTTTCGGCGAGAGTGTTTCTCACACTCTTTGTCGCTACTCATGTCATCATTCTCACTAGTGATCTCTCCACCGGATCGCTCACGCGCCGGCTTCACAGAAAGCTCCTTGTGTCCAATACTCCCGAGGGAGTTAAGGACACATGGAACTATGTCACACTACGCTCTGCTACCATGCAATAAATGCATCCTCAGCTTCGGCTCATGGCTTGAGCCCCGTTACATCTTCGCCGCAAGACAACTTATTTAGACCAGTGAGCTGTTACGCTATCTTTAAAGGATGGCTGCTTCTAAGCCAACCTCCTGGTTGTTTTGGTCGTCTCACCTGCTTTCCCACTTAGCCATGAATTAGGGGCCTTAGCTGGAGGTTAGGGTTGTTTCCCTCTTCACGACGGACGTTAGCATTCGCCGTGTGTCTGCCGACTAGTACTCCTCGGTATTCGGAGTTTGGTTAGGATCAGTAAGACGGTGAGTCCCCATTACCCATCCAGTGCTCTACCCCCGAGGGTATTCGGTCGACGCTCTACCTAAATAGATTTCGCAGAGAACCAGCTATCTCCGAGTTTGATTGGCCTTTCACCCCTAGGCACAGCTCATCCCGATCTTTTTCAACAGATGTGGGTTCGGTCCTCCAGTTAGTGTTACCTAACCTTCAACCTGGCCATGCCTAGATCACTCGGTTTCGGGTCTGATCCCACAAACTCAACGCCCTATTAAGACTCGCTTTCGCTACGCCTACACCTAACGGCTTAAGCTTGCTTGTGAGACCAAGTCGATGACCCATTATACAAAAGGTACGCTGTCAGGGCGTAAAGCCCCTCCAACTGATTGTAGGCGTTCGGTTTCAGGTACTGTTTCACTCCCCTCGTCGGGGTGCTTTTCACCTTTCCCTCACGGTACTGGTTCACTATCGGTCAGTAAGGAGTACTTAGCCTTCGAAGGTGGTCCTCCGATCTTCAGACAGAATTTCACGTGTTCCGCCCTACTTAATACGTCCAATCATGCTTCTTATACGGGACTATCACCCACTCTGGTTGCGCATTCCAACGCATTCTAACCACACTCATGGCTCGGCTGGTCCCCGTTCGCTCGCCGCTACTAGGGGAGTATCATATTGATTTCCTTTCCTCCGGGTACTTAGATGTTTCAGTTCCCCGGGTTTGCTTTTTTAAGCCTATATATTCAGCCTAAAAATACCTGGTTTACCAAGTTATTAGCTACACCGAAGTGTAGTAATAACAAAGTATCAGGTGGGTTGCCCCATTCAGAAATCCATGGATCAAAGCTTATTCTCAGCTCCCCATGGCTTATCGCAGAGTATCACGTCTTTCATCGCCTCTTACTGCCAAGGCATTCACCAAACGCCCTTTTCGCGCTTGATTTGATCCAGAAAAAGCAAGACTTGATTAAAGTTCAACCTCATACCGATCTCTCAAGGGCAATTTAGACCCTTTCAAAACCGATCCTCGGAAGAACAACAAATCTGCACGATCGACAGAAGCTGGTAAGAAACTGCCAATCCTTATTCTGGTCAAAAGCATACTTTTTCCCGCCCACTCTTTAGAGTGGACAACGAGAGATGCAGATAGGTGTCAGCCGTGCGGGCAAACACCGTCATCTCTCTGGTTAGTGTACTTGACTTGGACAACACGTTCGTTTTCGTCGCGATATACTCAACAGACCGAGGAAACAGTCCGTTAAATACCGGCCCCGAAGGGCAGCAACGAAGATCAACACCTTACTCGGTATGATCAAACAATGTTGTTTGTTACTTTAAGATTACTCTCAAAGTAACTGTATCTCTCTTTACGATGTCAATTCGTCTGTAGAACAGACGTTCAAACATTCAGCGAATGCTTGAAGATGTGTTCTACGAAGTGATGGTGGGTCGAGGAGGACTTGAACCTCCGACCTCACGCTTATCAGGCGTGCGCTCTAACCACCTGAGCTACCGACCCAGTGTGCGCCAATGGCGCGCACGTCGCACAATCAGCGTATCCAAAGGATGCGCGAGCTGTGCCAGCGTGTGATAGAAAGGCCTGTATATGTGGCTGGCCTTGTCCTCTCGGGACATTCGCTACGCGAATACCCTGTCGAACTTCGCGCTTTACTGCGTAAAGCGCTTGGTGGAGCCTAGGAGGATCGAACTCCTGACCTCCTGAATGCAAATCAGGCGCTCTCCCAGCTGAGCTAAGGCCCCAAACTTTGGAACCCTGCACGCTAGCGGCGCAGGACCTATTTCTGAAGAGATATGAGGACGGCTCGGTTCGAAAGTCATCTTGCGATGCTTTCATATATGGTCGGCTTTGTTTGCCGACCTGCTAAGTGTTCCACGAGTATGAACAAGTTCATGCTGCTAGGAACATCCTTAGAAAGGAGGTGATCCAGCCGCAGGTTCCCCTACGGCTACCTTGTTACGACTTCACCCCAGTCGCTGATCCTACCGTGGCCGCCTGCCTCCCCGAAGGGTTAGCGCAGCGTCGTCGGGTAGAACCAACTCCCATGGTGTGACGGGCGGTGTGTACAAGGCCCGGGAACGTATTCACCGCGTCATGCTGTTACGCGATTACTAGCGATTCCGACTTCATGGGGTCGAGTTGCAGACCCCAATCCGAACTGAGACAGCTTTTTGGGATTAACCCATTGTCACTGCCATTGTAGCACGTGTGTAGCCCAACCCGTAAGGGCCATGAGGACTTGACGTCATCCACACCTTCCTCCCGCTTATCACGGGCAGTTTCTTTAGAGTGCCCAGCCGAACTGCTGGCAACTAAAGATGTGGGTTGCGCTCGTTGCCGGACTTAACCGAACATCTCACGACACGAGCTGACGACAGCCATGCAGCACCTGTCACTGCGTCCCCGAAGGGAACGTACCATCTCTGGTAGTGGCACAGGATGTCAAGGGTTGGTAAGGTTCTGCGCGTTGCTTCGAATTAAACCACATGCTCCACCGCTTGTGCGGGCCCCCGTCAATTCCTTTGAGTTTTAATCTTGCGACCGTACTCCCCAGGCGGAATGCTTAATCCGTTAGGTGTGTCACCGAATAGCATGCTACCCGACGACTGGCATTCATCGTTTACGGTGTGGACTACCAGGGTATCTAATCCTGTTTGCTCCCCACACTTTCGTACCTCAGCGTCAGTATCGAGCCAGTGAGCCGCCTTCGCCACTGGTGTTCCTCCAAATATCTACGAATTTCACCTCTACACTTGGAATTCCACTCACCTCTCTCGAACTCAAGACCAGGAGTTTAGGAGGCAGTTCCGAGGTTGAGCCTCGGGATTTCACCCCCTACTTTCTGATCCGCCTACGTACGCTTTACGCCCAGTAATTCCGAACAACGCTAACCCCCTCCGTATTACCGCGGCTGCTGGCACGGAGTTAGCCGGGGTTTCTTTACTAGGTACTGTCATTATCATCCCTAGCGAAAGTGCTTTACGACCCTAAGGCCTTCATCACACACGCGGCATGGCTAGATCAGGCTTGCGCCCATTGTCTAAGATTCCCCACTGCTGCCTCCCGTAGGAGTCTGGGCCGTGTCTCAGTCCCAGTGTTGCTGATCATCCTCTAAAACCAGCTAAAGATCGTAGACTTGGTAGGCCATTACCCCACCAACTATCTAATCTTACGCGGGCCAATCTTTCACCGATAAATCTTTCCCCCAAAGGGCGTATACGGTATTACTCTCAGTTTCCCGAGGCTATTCCGTAGTGAAAGGTATGTTCCCACGCGTTACTAACCCGTCCGCCGCTCGCCCCGAAGGGTGCGCTCGACTTGCATGTGTTAGGCCTGCCGCCAGCGTTCGTTCTGAGCCAGGATCAAACTCTCAAGTTGAAATGATCTTACGATCATATCCTTGACGTCGAACCTCTGCACATCATCCAATAGGCCTTACTGAAACCTATTGAACATTTTCTCTGTTTGTTGTGCTTTGAGTTACCAAAGTAACCGAAAGCCGCCAAACAGTGAAGCTGACACTCCATAATCAGACCGAAGTCCTAGGAGCGTGATATGTAGAGGTTGATCCATCGAATGAACCAAACCGCCCACATATCTCTTCAGATATTTAATTTTCAAACAGCGTAGAGACAAAAGTGACTGGATGCGCCCTAACTTATCGGCGCGCCCCGCCCTAGTACCTCAAAAATTTCTCTTCTTACCGTTCCGACCTCTGTCTGCGTCTCCGCTTCCGTCTGGCCCGTCCGGCGTCCCGTTGGAGCGTCTCTGCTCGTCCGGTAAGGGGGGTTCTAAGGTTAGTGGCTCAGACCCGCAAGCGCTTTTTTCAAGAAATACGAAGTTTTTGTAACTCAATCCAAAATCCCCATGAAAACAGCCCCTTACACCCAAATCATTGCGCAAAACCCCGCCCAAAAGACGCTTTATTGCTCTGACCAAAGGGCAACCAAACACACGCCCCCACAACATCTGGGGTTATCCACAGCCTTATCAACAAGTCCAAACAAGACTCACCCCCGCAGCGCTAACAATTCCCGCCCGATTCACACGATTCACGCCAACGACTCGGACAAAACCGCCAAATGTGAATCACTGAATCGCGCGATTCATACCGAGACAGCGTGAAATGACTTTGCAGAACGCCCAAGATTCGATCCGTCGCGCCTGATTCCGCACCGATCTTTCGCCAGAACTCCATGGAATCGTCCCGGCCTTCGCCCTAAACGCGAAAAACCGCCCCTTGGGACGGCTTTTCGAGCTTCACTATATATACTGTCCCTCTACGCGGGGGATCTGGCGCGCCGCTTCGGCCAATATCGCAATGCCAGCAATCCCAGTATCACCGCCAGATAGATCAGGGGTTCGATCTGGATGCCTTTTACCAACCATATGTAATGCACCCCGCCCAGAATCACCGCGGGATAGGTTAGTTTGTGCAGCTTGCGCCATGTCGGCCCCAGCTTTCGCACCGACCAGTTGTTTGATGTGACCGCCAAGGGCAGCAAAAGGGCGAAGCCCGCCATGCCGATGGTGATATAGGGACGTTTGATAATATCCTCGATCACACGTCCCAGCGTTTGCACATCCAATATGGCCCAGACCAGCAGGTGAAAGCTTACATAGGTAAACGCCATGATCCCCAAGCTCCGGCGGAACTTGATCAGGTTGATCCCTAGATGCTGGCGCAGCGGCGTGATGCATAATCCGGCGATCAACAGCTGCAAGGCCATCTCGCCGTATTTATGCTCAAGCGGTTTCACCGGATCGGGGCCAAGGTTGCCCGTCACCGCCAGATAAAAGAAGTACGGCGCAGGCAGAAGACAAAGTATATAGACAACCCAGGTCGGCACGCGCCGCGCGGTTGTGTTAATCTGATCTATGATCTTGTCCATCTGCCCTATCCGCGCCCCTGCGACCGGTCCCGCCTATACTATATATATGCGTTAAAAATTCGCCTTCAGGTCCATGCCTTCATACAGCGATGCGACCTCTTCCTCATATCCGTTGAACATGAGGGTGGGCTGGCGTTTGGCAAACAGCCCGCCACCGACCATGCGTTCGCTCGCCTGCGACCAACGCGGATGGCTCACTTCGGGGTTCACATTACTATAGAACCCGTATTCGCGCGCATTCGCCTTGTTCCAGCTGGTCGGCGGTTCCTTATCCGTCAACGTGATCCGCACAATCGACTTGATGGATTTGAACCCGTACTTCCACGGCACAACCAACCGCATCGGTGCGCCGTTCTGGTTCGGGATCGGCTTACCGTATATCCCCGTCGCCATAAGCGTCAGCGGGTGCAGCGCCTCGTCCAGCCGCAATCCTTCGACATAGGGCCAGTCCAGCGCGGGGAAGCGCACGCCGGGCATTTCGTCCGGACGGTTCGCGGTTTCAAAGGCCACGTATTTCGCTTGCCCCTGCACACCGGCCATCGCCAGCAGATCGGCCAGCTCGAAACCGTTCCACGGGATCACCATCGACCACGCCTCAACACAACGGAAACGATAGATGCGCTCCTCGATGGTCATGGCGTCCATAATGTCAGCCATCGCGTAATCACCGGGCTTATCGACCATCCCGTCGATCTTGACCGTCCACGGCGATGTGGTCAGCCTATGCGCGTTGCGGGCGGGATCGGTCTTGCCCGTGCCGAATTCGTAATAATTATTGTACTGGGTGATGTCCTCATAGGAATTCGGCTCAAGCCCTTCGGTCGCGGCCTGCCCTTGTCCTGCCATTGCGGCCAAACCCACACCCGCTGCCGCACCTGCAATCAATTGCCGCCGGTTCAAAAACGCGGCTTCCGGTGTCACGTCTTGCGGGGTTAAAGTGTTCGTCCAGCGATAGGCCATTGCAACAATCTCCTTATTAAGGTGACCTTTAGGTAGGTCGGACGCGGCCAGTCACCAAACCAAAAGACACTACATTACACAAAACACACTGGAATGTGCGGAACCGCCTCCGACATCACAAGCCGGTGACGTTACCTAGACGACCGGTCTATTATCTATTAGTTCACCCCTATGAGCGAACAAACCAAATCCGACCTCAAGCGCCAGCATATTCTGGATACCGGACGCGCCCTTGTTATCGAACACGGGTTCGGCGGTGTCGGGATCGCCCGCTTGCTCAGCGAATGTAACATCCCCAAAGGATCGTTCTATTATTACTTCGCATCCAAGGATGCCTTTGGTCAGGCCCTGCTACAGGATTACGTCCACGACTACCTTTCCCGCATCGACACACTATTCACCGATGCTGGCACGGCATACGCCAAACTGGATAAATTCTGGTCGGCGTGGTTGGCGCAGGCGGGCAGCGAAGGCATCGCAACACAATGTCTGGTGGTCAAACTCGGGGCCGAGGTGGCGGATCTGTCCGAAGACATGCGCATCATCCTCGATGATGGCGTCGATAAACTGGTCACGCGCATTGCGGGCCTGTTGCGCGACGGCGTTCAGGACGGAACGGTGCGCTCTTTTGCAGACCCCGATGCCACGGCGCGGATGCTCTATGCGAAATGGCTCGGTGCGGCCATTCTCGCGAAACTCTCACGCACACAAACACCTCTGGAACAGGCGCTGGCCGAAACATCCAACCACCTGTCCCCTCATAACACCTAAGGAAAATACAATGAAAGCTGCAATTCACGATACATTCGGGGAACCTGTAGACGTTCTCAAATCCGCCGATGTGGCCAAACCTGCCCCCGCAGAGGGCGAAGTGCTGGTCAAGATGACGCTGTCCCCCATCCACAATCACGACCTTTGGACCGTGCGCGGCAACTATGGCTACACGCCCGAATTGCCCGGTGCGATCGGCGGGACAGAAGCGCTCGGCACGATCGAAGCCGTCGGTGAAGGTGTCGACGATGCGATGATCGGCAAGCGTATCACCATCGCGGGCATCCACGGCAGCTGGGCTGAATACTTCACCGCGCCTGCCACCGGTGTTCTGCCCCTGCCCGATGTGATCAGCGACACGGTCGGCGCGCAGCTGATCGCGATGCCGTTCAGCGCAATTTCCCTGCTTGAAACGCTCAAGGCGAAAAAGGGCGATTGGATCGTACAGTCTGCGGCCAATGGTGCCGTTGGTAAAATCATGACCGTGCTCGCGAAATCGCGTGGCATCAATCTGGTGAACCTCGTGCGCCGCCCCGAAGCGGTGAAAGAACTCGATGACATGGGCATCGACAACGTGCTGTCCACATCTGAGGACGGCTGGATGGACAAGGCCCGCGCCCTGATTGGTAAGGCCGGTGCGGTATCCGCCATCGATTCCGTTGGTGGTGATCTCAGCAGCGATTTGGTTGATCTGTTGGGACTGGACGGCGAACTGGTTGTGTTCGGCACGGCGACAGGTGCGCCTATGCCACTCTCCTCAGGTGCGCTGATCATGAAGCACATTACCGTCAAAGGATTCTGGGGCTCGCGCGTCAGTGGCGATATGGACCCGGACGAGCGCAAACGTCTGATCACCGAACTGGTGACATTGGCCGCGACGGGTGAATTGACGCTGGAAGACGGCGGCACCTATCCGATTGACCAAGTAACCGACGCAATGAAAGCGGCACTGACACCGGGCCGCGCGGGCAAGGTGATGCTGCGCGGGTAACCGCGCCCCTTGTAAGAAACGTAAAAAGGCCGGGGAATTCCCCGGCCTTTTTCTATTGTATATAGTGTCGCGGCTTAATGCACCGTGGCCTCGTCAGGCTTGGGCCGGTTGCTGGCCGCAATCCGGTCCCCGATGATCAACCCGTCCGCACCGGCTGTAACCTCGATCCGGTCACCGTCGCGGATATCCCCCGACAGCAACATCTCGGCCAACGGATTTTGCAACGTCCGCTGGATGACCCGCTTCAAAGGCCGTGCACCGAACACCGGATCGTAGCCTTCATCAGCCAGCCATTTGCGCGCACCTTCGTCCAAAGCCAGATCAATCTTGCGCCCTGCAAGCCGTTTCAGCAAACGACCCATCTGGATATCAACGATACCTGCCATGTCCTCGCGTGCCAGACGGTCAAAGATCACTGTTTCATCCAACCGGTTCAGGAACTCGGGCCGGAAGTGCGCCCGCACCGCGTCCATCACATCCCGCTTGGCACCCGCCATGTCACCGCCTTCGGGCAGCTGGCTCAGCGCTTGCGCACCCAAATTGGACGTCAGAATGATCAGCGTCTGCTTGAAATCGACCGTGCGGCCCTGACCATCGGTCAGCACACCATCGTCCAAGACCTGCAACAGCACGTTGAACACATCGGGGTGTGCTTTTTCGACCTCGTCGAACAGCACAACCTGATACGGACGACGCCGGACAGCTTCGGTCAGCACACCACCTTCGTCGTATCCGACATAGCCGGGAGGGGCACCGATCAGACGTGCAACCGCGTGTTTCTCCATGAACTCAGACATGTCGATACGCACCATCGCGTTGTCATCGTCAAACAGGAACTCAGCCACGGCCTTGGTCAGCTCGGTTTTACCTACGCCGGTTGGCCCAAGGAACAGGAACGACCCAAGCGGACGGTTCTCGTCATTCAGACCCGCACGCGCACGGCGCACCGCATTGGCCACGGCTGTCACGGCAGAATTCTGCCCGATCACCCGACCATGCAACTGGTCTTCCATGCGCAGCAGCTTGTCGCGCTCGCCTTCCAACATCTTGCCTGCCGGAATACCGGTCCAGCGTTCCACAACACTCGCGATCTGGTCAGGGCGCACGGCTTCTTCCACCATCATCCCTTCCTCACGCGCTTCCGCCGCTTCCAGCTCTTTTTCAAGCTGCGGGATCACGCCGTAAGACAGCTCACCCGCCTTGGCGAGGTTCCCTTCACGTTTGGCGATATCCAGATCAGCGCGCGCGCGGTCCAGCTTTTCCTTGATGTCGCGCGCACCGGCCAGCTTGTCACGTTCTGCCTGCCAGCTTGCAGTCATTTCCGCGGAACGTTCCTGCAAATCGGCCAGATCTTTCTGCAAGGTCTCAAGCCGGTCTTTCGACGCCTGATCATCCTCCAGCTTCAATGCGGCTTCTTCGATCTGCAACTGCATGATCTGGCGGTCCAGCGCGTCCAGCTCTTCGGGCTTGCTGTCCACTTCCATGCGCAAACGGCTCGCCGCCTCGTCCATCAGGTCAATCGCCTTGTCCGGCAGGAACCGGTCGGTGATATAACGATGGCTCAACGTCGCCGCCGCAACCAACGCGCTGTCGGCAATACGCACACCGTGGTGCAATTCGTACTTCTCTTTAATACCGCGCAGGATGGAAATCGTGTCTTCGACCGTCGGCTCCTGCACGATTACAGGCTGGAACCGCCGCGCCAAAGCCGCGTCCTTTTCAACGTGCTTGCGATATTCATCCAGCGTGGTTGCACCGATACAGTGCAATTCGCCCCGCGCCAGCGCAGGTTTCAACAGGTTGGACGCATCCATCGCGCCATCCGCCTTGCCCGCACCGACCAGCGTGTGCATCTCGTCGATGAACAACACGATCTCGCCGGCGGCTTCCGTCACCTCGGTCAGAACCGCTTTCAGGCGTTCCTCAAACTCGCCACGATACTTTGCACCGGCGATCAACGCGCCCATGTCCAGCGACAGCAACTTTTTGTTGCGCAAGGATTCCGGCACGTCGCCATTCACAATGCGCAGGGCCAAACCTTCGGCGATCGCGGTCTTACCCACGCCGGGTTCACCGATCAGCACCGGATTGTTCTTGGTCCGGCGGCTCAACACCTGCATAGCGCGGCGAATTTCCTCGTCGCGTCCAATGATTGGATCAATCCGGCCCTCTTCGGCCCGTGCCGTCAAATCCGTGCTGTATTTCTTCAGCGCCTCATAGCCGTCTTCGGCACTGGCTGTGTCCGCGGTGCGTCCCTTGCGAATGTCATTGATCGCGGCGTTCAGCCCTTGGGCCGTCACCTTACCCGCCTCAAGCGCCGTCTTGGCCCCCGATTTGATCATGCACAGCGCCATCAGAATTCGTTCAACCGGCACAAAGCTGTCGCCTGCCTTCTTGGCCAGCGTCTCGGCTTCGGCCAGAACTTTGGTGGTTGTGTTGTCCAGATAAACCTGTGCGGCGTCGCCTGTCACTTTGGGCAGCTTGCCCATCGACAGCTGCAATGCCTCGCGTACGCGGTTCGCATCGGCGCCAGCCGCAGAAATCAGATTGCTGGCCAAGCCCTGATCATCATCCAGCAGTGCTTGCAGAATATGTTCGGGTGTCAGCCGTTGGTGGTTCTCGCGTGTTGCGATGGTTTGTGCCGCTTGGATAAACCCGCGCGACCGCTCCGTGAACTTGCTCAAGTCCATGGTATTTCTCCTTTTTATAAGCGCCCGATGATGTTGCGCCCGCTTGGCGGCACGCGTCTGTTTGGGCCTCTAGATATATTTGGGAACCGCTTGCGCTGGTTCAAGCCGCACGCGCGGCAAAATCCGGGTTTCGCCCCGATAAATTCCATAAACTGCGCGACTGACGGAAAATATTTCACAAGATCACGACAGAGTTATACCGAGCTATCCTCATTGTTTTCAAATATTTATTCAAAGTTACCCACAGCCAATTAGCTAAATTGGAACCAATTAGGGGCTTCACCGGTTCTTACCATAATAATTGCAACCATATCAGCACAAAGACAGAAAGGCCCGAGGTGCCAAATGTTTACCAGCCCGATCCAGTTGAGCGAAGTCCGTTATAACGCCGCTGAACAGCAATTCGAAGCCGCCGTGCGCGTCCATGACAACGGGATCGAGCGCACATACGCTTGTGCCATCCCCGCGCCCATTTCGACCAGCTTTGAGGACGCCGCACAGGGGCTGACAAAGCAGGCATTGCGTCGGCACGCAAAACGCGGCGGGATGTTCTCCCACATCGCCTCGCCCGCGCTTCGACTGCACGCAGGTAAACGTTCATTTGATCCGGCACGCTGGCTTGAGGGGCTGATGCAGCATCCAAACAGCTCTGCGGCCTAACGGTCACCGCCGCGGATTTGACCGAAACCGAAATTCTTTCCCCTTTTTCAAACAGCCGCAGACCAACAATATAAATCCAAGACCCACAAAAAGGGTCAGGCACCGGAGGCGTAAAATGCAGATCAAGACAGTAACACCAGAGACAGTCAGGTATAATTCCGCAAACAACATGTTCGAGGCGATTGTCGAACTCAAAGCTGCGGGCAGCGTGTACCACTATCCCTGCGCCGTTGAGGGCCCGTTGATGATGCCGCTCGCCATGGCCGGTTTCAAACTGACCCAGCAGGCCAAGCAGCGTCACGCCAGCGGCGACAGCCTGCGCACCCGTCGCATTGAAACCGCTGAAGACAAAGCAACGGCACCGCAACTGCGCGCTGCGTAACACGAAATTCCCATAGGCAGGTCCCATGGGAGCGCGCATTCGACCCCGCGCCCTCCCGATCTGTTTGCCACAGGGGCAGGCGCATGCTTGCGCGCCCGTCATCCCCTGTGAACCTAGGCCGGACGCATCCCTCCCCCCCGCGTCCGGCTTTTTCTTTTCTCTCCCCCACCAGTAGACAGCTCCCTCCTTGGCGCGTAAGTCAGGATCGTTTGCATTTTTCCCAGCAGGAGCCTGCCCATGTCGCTTTCCCCCTCAGATGACCGCCTGATTGTTGCCCTTGATGTTCCCAACGCCGTTGCGGGCCTGGCACTGGCGGACAAACTTGGCGATGCGGTATCGTTTTATAAAATCGGACTGGGCATGTTGACCGGTGGCGGACTAGCGTTGGCCAACGAGCTAAAGCAGGAACAGGGCAAACGTATCTTTCTGGATATGAAATTGTTCGACATCGGGGCCACGGTCGAAGCTGCCGTGCGCGGCTTGGCGCAATTCGATCTGGATTTCCTGACTGTGCACGGCGATCCCCATGTGGTGCGCGCCGCAAAGGAAGGTGCCGCTGGCAGCAATCTGAAAATCCTCGGCGTGACCATTCTCACCTCTCTTGATCGCGCGGATCTGGACGCCGCGCTCATCCAGCAGGGTGATTTGCCCGATCTGGTACTGACCCGTGCCGCCCGTGCTTTGGACGCCGGTGCCGATGGCGTCATCGCCTCCCCTCAGGAAGCCGCCGCAATCCGCGCCCTGCCCGAGGCTGCGGGCAAGTTGATTGTCACCCCCGGTGTGCGTCCTCAAGGGGCTGACCTTGGCGATCAAAAACGTGTGACAACCCCGGCGCAGGCGGTCGCGAACGGCGTGGATCACATCGTCGTGGGCCGCCCGATCTGGCAGGCACCCGACCCGGCCGCCGCGGCCCGCGCTATACTGGAAGAACTTGCTGCATGACCAGATTCAACCTGTGACTGTAGCAATAACAGCACAATCGGGTTGCTAGCAGGCAAGTCTGGAAATCCTGACTATGTCATCGAGGGCCTAGGTGCTAAGCTGACCCTAGGTGATACTCCCCGACGAACTGGTTCTTCCTGATGTTCGTCACCTTTCCCCCCGCTTAAGGCAGCGGGGGTTTTCTTGACCGGCTTGTCACTCACACTCCGCAAGATAGACGCGCAACCTGTCCTGAAACGCTGGTATCGCCTTGGGATGCCTCAGAAATTCGGCGACCTCCATCAGCTGCCATCCCTGCCCCTCATCCCCGAAAACAATGTCGTTTGCGCCAGAGCTGGGCAAATGGCCCACGTAAAACCATACCCGTTCACCGCATGATGCGCTGGAAAAACGCCGCCCCCACACAATATCTTGTGGTTCAATCCTTAGTCCCAGCTCCTCAAAACACTCCCGCTGCACACAGGCCAAAGGCGTTTCGCCGCCCTCCCGACCGCCGCCGGGCAGGTCCCAATGCCCCGCATATGGCAAATCAGCAACATTATCGCGCAGGATCACCACAAGCCGCGCGCCCAGAAACAGCGCCAGTTTCGCCCCCTCGAATGCAGCATCATCGCATGTGTTCATTTCCGGCCCCTTTCGTTATTCTGCTACCCGAACCCTTAAAATCCGGTGCCCCGCTATGGCCGCTCTCTGCCGCGATTGCCTGTCCCAAATTACCCCCGCGCGGCGCTGCTCTGCCTGCGGCAGTCCGCGTGTACTGGTGCACGACGAACTCGACAGCCTGTGCATCGCGCATATGGATTGCGACGCCTTTTATGCCTCCGTCGAAAAACGCGACAACCCCGAACTGAACGGCAAACCCGTGATCATCGGTGGCGGGCGGCGCGGTGTGGTGTCCACTGCCTGTTACGTTGCGCGTATTCGCGGTGTGCGTTCCGCCATGCCGATGTTTCAGGCGCTGAAACTCTGTCCCGATGCCGTCATCATCAAACCCCGCATGGGTGCCTATGTCGAGGCATCCCGCGCCATTCGCGCCATGATGGAGGAACTGACCCCCGCCATCGAACCCCTGTCGCTGGACGAGGCGTTTCTGGACATGACCGGCACCGCGCGTCTGCATGGTGCGCCGCCCGCCGTTATGCTCGCACGGCTGGTGCGCCGGATGAAAGAAGAGTTGGGCCTGACGGGCTCCATTGGCCTCAGCCACAATAAATTCCTCGCCAAGGTCGCCTCCGATCTTGATAAGCCGCACGGGTTTTCGGTCATCGGCAAAGCGGAAACCGCCGATTTCCTGCGCGACCGCCCTGTAAAACTGATCTGGGGTGTGGGTGCCGTGTCGCAGGTCGCACTGGACAAGGCCGGCATCCGCACGTTTTCCGATCTGCTGCGCTGGGACAAAACCGATCTGATTGCGCGGTTCGGCGGCATGGGCGAACGCCTGTGGCATCTGGCGCGCGGGCAGGACCACCGCCGCATTTCACCCAATGATCCGGTGAAATCCGTGTCCAAGGAAACCACATTTTCCGAGAATACCGGAGATCCCGACATCCTTGACGGGCACCTGTGGCGACTGTCCGAACAGGTTGCCGACCGCGCCAAGGCCAAAGACATCGCCGGCCGCATTGTCACCCTGAAACTCAAACGCGGCGACTTCAAGGGGCTGACGCGGCGCGTCTCCCTCAGTGATCCCACGCAATTGGCCGACCGGATTTACCGCAACGCCCGCGCCCTGTTTGACCAGCTCGACGAAACCGGCCCTTACCGCCTGATCGGTGTCGGCATCTCCGATCTCAGCCCTGCCGCCGAAGGGGCCGATCTGGCCGGTGATTTGTTGGACCCCGACGCGGG
Source organism: Sulfitobacter geojensis (assembly GCF_000622325.1). Taxonomy (NCBI): domain Bacteria; kingdom Pseudomonadati; phylum Pseudomonadota; class Alphaproteobacteria; order Rhodobacterales; family Roseobacteraceae; genus Sulfitobacter; species Sulfitobacter geojensis. The sequence continues at coordinate 687,942 of NZ_JASE01000005.1, read as the reverse complement.
TCAGCGCAGCAAAGCCGAGCGCGCCACCGATGCAATCCGCGCGCGTTACGGGGCCAAGGCGATCGTCAAGGGGCGCGCGTTGCGCTAGCGCAAAGGGCCGTGAACTGCGCCAACGCGTTCTTTGCCTTTTCGGTAATCTCCGCCTGTGAGGCGCGGCCTTGCTCTGCATCGGGCTGGGCATAACCCGTCTGAACCCAGCCTGATCCGCTATTCCGCTGCAAGTGGCACGCGTCCCATCCCGATCCGCGCCACTTCGGCCACCACCTGACGCAACGCCCGTTGCACGTCCTCGAAATCCCCGTTCGGACGGATCAGCGTTTCGTTCATATAAAGCGAACGATCAATTTCGACCTGCACCGCATGTTGCGCCCGCGCCGGTTTGCCATAAGCCTGTGTAATATAGGCACCGGCAAACGGCGTGTTACGCGTGACGACGAAACCCGCTGCCGCAAATGCGGCCTCCACGCGGTCTACGACCTCGCCTGCCGCAGCCGCGCCAAACCGGTCACCCAGCACAATATCGGGGCGTTTCACCCCGGATTTCGCCACCCCGTCCATCGCCTCATGCGGCATGGAATGACAATCAATCAGCACCGCTTGCCCATGACGCTGATGTGCCGCGTCCAGAAGGTCCTGCAATTTCTGATGATAAGGCCGCCAGTATTTTTCGATTCGCCGCTGCGCCTCTGCACCGGTCAACTTGCCGCGATAAATCGCCCGCCCGTTGGCCACCACACGGGGAATCACCCCCAGACCGGATGCGATGCGCGGGTTATGTCCCTGCCGGCGCACCCCTTCGATCAACGCAGGGTCCAGTTCTTCTGCTGCGCGGTTCAAATCCACAAACGCACGCGGGGCCCCCGCCTTGATGAAAACGGCACCGTGTTCAGGGGCACAATCGAACATCAGATCGACAAAAGCGTCCTCTGAACTGCGAATCGCATGTTCATCCAGCACAGTTGAGCGCAAAAACGACCACGGATAGTCCCGCCCGGAGTGGGGCGAGGCGAAAACCACGCAGGACCGATCCTTCGCCGGTGTGATAACTTCATATGCTGACTTGGGCATAGGGCCCCCTTTGCGGCTAACATAAACCAATTTCCGCGAATGCCAAAAGCCCCCTTGATCGTCGCCGCGCAACCTTTTATAGCGACCCAACCGGCGCGGTATCTCGCGCCCCGTTTTTATTTGGGGCTGGGGATTTGCGCGGGAAAAGTGGGTGATTAGCTCAGCGGTAGAGCACTTCGTTGACATCGAAGGGGTCACTGGTTCGATCCCAGTATCGCCCACCACGAAATTCACTGGCCTTGGGGTTCCAAGGTCGCCCGTAACCCGGCGCTGGTCCTTGTCTGATGATAAGGCGGGGCCACAGATGGAAGGATAAGAACATGAAAGTTCGCAATTCGCTCCGCTCGCTCAAGAACCGGCACCGTGATTGCCGTGTTGTGCGTCGCAAGGGCCGCGTTTACGTGATCAACAAAACGCAGCGCCGGTTCAAAGCCCGCCAGGGTTGATATTGAACTGAATGCTACAGCGCATCAGCGTGTGTTATAAAAAGGCTGCCTTTTCAGGGCAGCCTTTTTGCTTTGCGGTGTGTGACCAACACCCGTACCGCCATATCAGACACTGGAAATGATACCGGACTTGGATATGCTACAAGCATCAGCGCTCGGGGATACCCATGTCTGCACAGCTTGGACGCATCATCATCTACACCAAACAGCTTGACGCCGTTGCCGATTTTTACGTCACCCATTTCGGGTTCGACCTCCAGCGGCTTGACGGCGACCGGATCGTCGAACTGGTCTCGCGCGGGACAGGCGCAAACATTCTTCTGCATCCAATGCCTGAAAAGCGCAAAGAAGGACAAACGCTGCTCAAGCTCGTGTTCGATGTAAAAGATGTCGATGACTTTTGCCGCCAGTCAAAAGAACGCGGGCTTGAATTCGGACCGATCCATCGCGCGGACGGCTACAGTTTCGCCAATACCAAAGATCCGGCTAAAAATTCGATATCTGTTTCCAGCAGGGCCTTTGCAGGGCTGTAGACCGTCCCTTGCGCAACCCGACCTGCGCCTTGCAAACACAATCTCTTGAACCTTTGCCCTCCAATGCCTCTGGCCCTCACCATCCGAACAAGGCAAGTTGCCCGCGAAACCATAATTCAAGCGAGGCCACGATGACCGAATACACTCCCCCCAAAGTCTGGACACACGACGCCGAATCCGGTGGCCGCTTTGCTTCCATCAACCGCCCCGTCGCTGGTCCTACATCCGAAAAAGACCTGCCCGTGGGCAAGCACCCGCTGCAACTCTACTCCCTCGCCACACCCAATGGCGTCAAAGTCACGGTCCTGCTCGAAGAGCTGCTGGCCGCCGGTCACACGGGCGCGGAGTATGACGCATGGATCATCAACATCATGGAAGGAGATCAATTCACCTCCGGTTTTGTTGGCGCGAATCCGAACTCCAAAATCCCTGCCATGATGGATCATTCCGGCGACAAACCGCAGCGCATCTTCGAATCTGCCTCCATCATGCTGCATCTGGCGGAAAAGTTCGGCGCCTTCATCCCGACCGATCCGGCACAGCGCACCGAAATGATGAGCTGGCTGTTCTGGCAAATGGGCAGCGCCCCTTATCTTGGTGGCGGTTTTGGCCACTTCTATGCTTACGCGCCGCATAAAGACGAATACGCCATCAACCGTTTCACCATGGAAACCAAACGCCAGCTTGACGTGCTGGACCGTCATCTGGCCGACAACGACTACTTCGCCGGTGATTATTCCATCGCGGATATGGCGATCTGGGCGTGGTACGGCCAGCTGGTTCTGGGCCGCCTTTATGACGCGGCTGAATTCCTTGACGTGACATCCTACAAGAACGTGATGCGTTGGGCCAAGGCGATTGATGCGCGCCCCGCCGTTACACGCGGCCGCATGGTCAACCGCGCCTTTGGTGATGATCTGTCGATGCAATTGCACGAACGCCACGATGCGTCGGATTTCGAGACCAAGACACAAGACAAGATCGAAGCTGCCAAAGACAGCTGAACCAGACGCCCCGGCATCCGTGTCGGGGCGTTACTTCCCGCGCCCGACCTGACGACAGATCAGAATCACCGGCAACAATCCCATCGCGACGATTACCAGGGACGGCACCGCCGCCCCGTCCAACCGCTCGTCGCTTGCCAGCCGATATGCTTGCACCGCCAATGTGTCAAAATTGAACGGCCGCATGATCAACGTCGCTGGCAGTTCCTTCATCACATCGACGAAAACGATCAGCAGCGCCGTCAGCAAAGACGGGGCCAAAATCGGCAGGTGCACACGGCGCAATGTGCCCACCGGTGTCTGCCCCAAGGACCGTGCAGCCGCGTCCATATTGGCATGCACCATCGCCTGCCCGCCCTCATACGCACCAAGCGCTGCCGCCAGAAACCGCACCATATAGGCCGCAATCAACAGCCAGATCGAACCGGTCACCAACAACCCTGTCGAAATATCAAAGGTACTGCGCATCCAGGCATCCAGCGCGTTGTCGAACATCGCGAAAGGTACCATCAGCCCGACGGCGATCACCCCGCCCGGCACCGCATATCCCAGCCGCGCGATATAACCGGTGCTGCGCGACACGCGACCGGGCCGCAGCCGCTGGAAAAAACCGACAGCAACCGCCGCACTTACCGTGACCACCGCCGCAATCCCCGCCAGTGTCAGCGAATTGCGAATGAACCCCAAATATCGCGGACTCAGCAGGTTCTGCTCTGACCCCAGCCCCATGCTGAACAGCACAAATACCGGCAATACCGCGCCGAACAACACCGGCACACCGCACAGCACCTGCGCAAAAATCGCGTTCCAGCCGGTCAGTTCAATCGGCGCCATCTGTTGCGCCTGCCGTGCGGGATCGTGGTATTTCGCACGCCCCCGTTGCATCCGCTCCAACATGGCGAGCAACAGCGCGAAACTCAGCAGACACAGTGCCAGCTGCGCCGCCCCCGTCCGGTCAAACAGGGAAAACCACGCGGTGTAGATCCCCGTGGCAAAGGTCTGCACGCCGAAATACGCCACCGTGCCGAAATCGGCGATGGTCTCCATCACCGCCAGCAACACGCCTGCGGCAATCGCCGGACGCGCCAGCGGCAGGCTGACCTTGAAAAATGCCGCCCAGGGGCTTTTACCCAAGGCGCGCGCAGCCAGAAACGTCGTGCCGCTTTGCTGCAAAAACGCCGCGCGGGCCAGCAGATAGACATAGGGGTACAGCACCAGCGTCAACATCAACGCCGCCCCGCCCAGCGACCGGATATCAGGGAACCAATAATCGCGCGGCCCCCAACCCATCACATCGCGCAGGGTGGTCTGCACGATGCCGGGATGGTCCAGCACATTTGTATAGGCATAGGCCAGCACATAGGCCGGAAAGGCCAGCGGCAGCACCAGCGCAACTTCCAGCAGCCGCGCCCCTGTAAACCGCGTCATCGTGACCAGCCACGCCGCCCCGACACCAATGCAAAACGTGCCCAGCGACACCAGCAAAACCAGCGCCAGCGTGGTACGGGTATACTCGCCCAACACCGTATCCACCAGATGGCGCACCGTATCGGTGCCCCCGCCAAAGGCCGCCAGCCCCACCGCAATCATCGGCAGCGCACAGACCGCAGCCGCAAAAATGGCGATCACCGACAGCCCGCGCAGCCCGTCGCGGGGTTTCGTAGGGCGCAATGCTGGCTCGGTGGTAGAGGTCATGCCTCTATTTCGATGATTTCAGTCAGGATTACCAGAGGGCGCGCTAGTCGTAGCTGCGCTGATCTTCGATCACCAACCCGTCCTTGGGCAAACTACCGGGTTCGACAATCACGATCTGCCCCTTCAGCTTCAGCAACTGCGCCACGGAATGCCCGTAAACTTCGGCATCGCCGCCGGCACTTTCGATATGCACGGTCATCACATCCTGTTCGCTGGCGCGGCTGGCCACAACGCGTGCCTTGGTAATTTCATCATGATGCGCGACCAATGCGGCCACCTGTTCGGGGCGCACAAACATGCCCTTGATCTTGGTGGTCTGATCCGCGCGGCCCATCCAGCCCTTGATGCGCCGGTTGGTACGCCCGCAGGGCGATGCGCCCGCCATGATCGCCGACAAATCCCCCGTCGCGAACCGGATCAACGGATAATCCGCATTCAACGTGGTGACGACAACCTCGCCCACCTCGCCTTCTGCCACCGGATTGCCCGTACCGGGGGTTACGATCTCTACGATCACACCCTCGTCCAGAATCATCCCCTCCATCGCAGCGCTCTCATACGCGATGTTGCCCACATCCGCCGTGGCATAACACTGCAAACAGGAAATCCCGCGATCGGTATAGTACTGGCGCAAAGACGGGAACAGCGCACCGCCGCCGACCGCCGCCTTGGTGATGCCCAGGCTCACGCCCATTTCGTCGGCTTTCTCAAGAATGATTTTCAGGTAATCGGGCGTACCTGCATAAGCCGTTGTGCCAATATCGCGTGCCGCTGTCACTTGCAGTTCGGTCTGGCCCACACCGGCGGGTAACACCTTGGCCCCGACCGCGCGCGCACCACTTTCAAACATATGGCCCGCAGGCGTCAGGTGATAGCCGAAACAGTTCTGCACAATATCATGCGCGTCCAGTCCTGCCGCATGCAGGAACCGCCCCATGCGAAACCAGTCGTGGCTGCTGCCGCCGGGTTCATAAATCGGCCCCGGTGATTGAAACACATGTGTGATGTTGCTCACGTTGATCCCGCCAAACGGCGGCTGCTCTTTTTGCAGCTTCGTCAGGTCGGATTTGCGCATCACCGGCAGCTGCGCCAGCCCTGCCAGATCGGCCACTGGGGCGTGGCCCACACGGGCCAGTTGCGCGTTCAACGCCTCCAGCTGGGCAGCCTCACGTGCATCCGCGCTGCGGGTCTCTAGGTCGTCAAAATAGGTCTCGGCCATGGCAAGTCTCTTCTCAGGTAAACGCAATCCGTTGGGGGGCCGTTGGATAGGCCGTAGGGCGGGGTTCACCCCGCCAGCCCGCTCAGGACAGCCAGCGCTTGCGCCGACGATAGGACCGCACATCGCGGAAGGATTTGCGCCCCTCATCCGACATGCCCAGATAGAATTCCTTAACATCCTGATTTTCACGCAGATCGGCGGCAGGGCCGTCCATCACGACGCGCCCGGATTCCAGAATGTAGCCGTAATGCGCAAAGCGCAGGGCCACATTGGTGTTCTGTTCCGCCAGCAAAAAGGTCACGCCTTCCTTTTCGTTGATCTCTTTCACGATGTTGAAAATCTGTTCGACCAATTGCGGGGCCAGACCCATGCTTGGTTCATCCAACAGGATCGTTTCGGGTTTGGACATCAACGCACGCCCCACGGCACACATCTGCTGTTCGCCGCCCGATGTATAACCGGCCTGTGATTTGCGCCGCTCGCGCAGGCGCGGGAAATAGTTGTAAACCATCTCGAGGTCGGCCGCGATTGCGCCCTTGCCGTCAGCGCGGGTATAGGCACCGGTCATCAGGTTTTCCTCGACCGTCAGGTGTTCAAAGCAATGACGCCCTTCCATCACCTGAACAACGCCTTGCTTCACCGTTTCGGCAGGATCCGCATGCGCAATGTCCAGTCCGCGATACTTGATCGACCCTTTGGTCACTTCACCGCGTTCGCTGGCCAACAGCCCCGAAATCGCCTTTAGCGTCGTGGTCTTGCCCGCGCCATTCCCGCCCAAAAGGGCCGTGATGCCCCCTTTGGGTACGTTCAGGCTGACGCCTTTCAACACAAGGATCACGTGGTTGTAGATCACTTCGATATTGTTGACCTCCAACACGTTATCGACCTGTGTCTCGGCGGCTTTTACGTCATCCAGCATCGGGCAAACCTTTGTTTGAAATTCTTGGTAGGCTCGGGCGCGACCAATGCCGCGCCCGAGCAAAAGCGCGCTTAGTTACAGCTGCTTTCGATGTTGTTTTCTGCCGCATATGCCGCAGAATCCTCAGCGATCAGCGGGCCGACCACATCTGCATCTGTTTCGGCAAAGTTGGAGATCAGCGACCATGTCTTGGACGATGCATCCCACTGCGTCACACCCACAAGGCCGTCACCGCCGTGGTTCGCACAGGACACGTCAAAGCTTGGACCAAAGTTCGGCAAGCCCAGTTCGGCCATCTTCGCTTCGGTGATCGACAGGGCTTCCATCCCGTCACGCATCTGCGCGGCGTTGATGTCTGCGACACCGTGGATTTCCTGCGCCGTTTTCACAGCTTCCGCTGCCAGCATCGCAGCATAGAGACCACGGTTATACAAAACCGTACCGATCTGATCGCCCGCACCGGCGGCATTGCCTGCGTCCACAACGTGCTTCTGGATGTCGTCAAACACGGGGAAATCAGACCCAACACCGTGGAACGTCAGCGCCTTGTACCCGTTCGCTGCGTCACCCGCTGCAAGAACATCGTTTTCAGAACCGGACCACCAGATGCCGATGAAGTTTTCCATCGGGAACCGAATGTTCGCCGCTTCCTGAACCGCAACCTGGTTCATCACGCCCCAGCCGTACATGATCACGTAATCAGGCTTGTCCCGACGGATTTGCAGCCACTGGGATTTCTGCTCCTGACCGGGGTGGTCGACCGGCACTTCCTTGAACTCGAAACCGTGCTTGGCGGACAGTTCCTGAAGCGTGCGGATCGGCTCCTTGCCGTAGGCAGAGTTGTGATAGACCAGCGCAACCTTCTTGCCCTTCAGGTCACCACCGTTTTCGCCCAGCAGATAGTTGATCGCGCCTGACGCACCGTCCCAATAGTTCGCAGGATAGTTGAACGTGTGGCTGAACGTGTCGCCGTTCTTGGCTGATGTCCGGCCATAACCCATCGTGTGCATCGGGATGCCATCAGCGGTGGTTTTGGGGATCAGCTGGTACGTGATACCGGTGGACAGCGGTTGATAGACAAGGCTGCCTTCGCCCTTGGTGGACTCGTAACACTCAACACCCTTCTCGGTGTTATAGCCGGTCTCGCATTCGATAACCTTGGTCATCACACCGCCAATGCCGCCATCACGGGCGTTCAGCATGGTGAAATAATCCGCATAGCCATCCGCAAACGGGATACCGCCCGCCGCATAAGGGCCTGTGCGATAGCTGAGTGACGGGAATACAAGATCCGCCATAACGGGGCTTGCTGCCATCATCGTCGCGACGGCCATTGTACCTAGTTTATATTTCATCGGTGTTTCCTCCCAGAATGTTATCCGATTTCCGTAGGGCGGGGTTCGCCCCGCCTTCACAACAGGATTTTCCCTGCCTTCTTTCATGTGCCTCACCCTAGTGCGGGAAAGGCCACAATCTCAATTTCTCTTTCGCCACACGCCACAGCTGCGCAATCCCGTGCGGTTCTGCGATCAGGAAGACAATGATCAACCCGCCCACAACAACCAGCTGCAAATGCGCCACGATATCTGTGGGCCAACCGAACCAGTCCACGCCAACAACCTTCAGCGCGACCGGCAACAGCACCAGAAACGCCGCCCCCGCGAAGGAGCCAAAGATGCTGCCAAGGCCGCCGATGATGATCATGAACAGAACAAGGAACGACTTGGTGATGCTAAACGCCTCACCCACTTCGACCGCACCCAGATAGACGGCAAAGAACAACGCGCCCGAAATCCCGATAAAGAAACTCGACACAGCAAAGGCCGTCAGTTTCGCTTTCAGCGGGTTCACCCCGATGATCTCGGCGGCGATGTCCATGTCACGGATCGCCATCCATTTACGCCCTGCTGCGCCGCGCGTCATGTTGCGGGCAATTACCGCGCTGACAATCGTGAAGAACAGACAGAACATATAAGTCGCCCAGGCCGGTGTGCTGGGTCCGGTGATCAACACCCCGAACAAATCGCGTTCCGGTGCCGAAATCTGACCCGAGGCGGAATAGTTGTAAAACCACGCCACGCGGTTGAACAACCACACCAGAAAGAACTGCGCCGCCAGTGTCGCCACCGCCAGATAGAACCCCTTGATCCGCAAGGACGGCAGACCGAACAACACCCCCACAAGCGCGGTCATCACCCCGCCCATGATCACAGAGAAAAAGATATTGAACTCCGGCAGCCGGAACAGCAATTCGCCGCCCCACCAGATGTCCACGCCGGTCATGAACTTGTAACAGCTATACGCCCCCACCGCCATAAACCCGCCTGTGCCAAGGCTAACCTGCCCGCAATAGCCCACCAGAATATTCAACCCCAAGGCCGCAATCGCGTAGATCAGGAAGGGCAACAACAGCGAGTTGGCCCAGTAGTCGTTGATCACGAACGGTACGATCACAATCGCGATGAACAACACCACGTAATAGCGATACCGGTCGAATTTGATCGGAAAGGTCTGTTGGTCGTCAGCATAGGTCGTGCTGAAATCGCCTGCTTCACGGTAGAACATCAGTTGCGCGCCCCTGCTTCATCTTGCCAAATTAACTCCGGTGTCTGGGGCTGGCCCCAGTCCGGCATCACGAAATCAAACACGCTCAATGATCTTCTCCCCGAACAAGCCCTGCGGACGGAACACCAAGAACAAAAGCGCCAGCATATAGGCAAACCAGTTCTCTGTCGCACCACCAAGGAACGGCGCACCGATCAGGAATTCAAACAGCTTCTCACCCACACCGATGATCAACCCGCCGACAATCGCACCGGGGATGGAGGTAAAGCCCCCCAGCATCAGCACCGGCAGCGCTTTCAGGGCGATCAGCGACAGCGAGAACTGCACACCCGATTTCGCGCCCCACATGATCCCTGCAACCAGCGCGACAAACCCCGCCAGCGACCAGACCAAGATCCAGATAAAGTTCAACGACACACCAACCGACAGCGCCGCCTGATGGTCATCCGCCACAGCCCGCATCGCGCGGCCCTGCTTGGTGTATTGCGCGAATATGATCAGTCCCGCCACCAGCACCGCCGCAACAATCGTCGCTACGATATCAAGGTTGTCGATGAAAAAGCCGTAGCCCAGCGCCTCATAGGTCGTGCCCTCAAGCCACATGTTCATACCCTGCGGCAAACAGGCCCCCTCGGCGGCACAGACGTTCAGCGCCTTCAGTTCAGACCCCCACATCAGATCCGCCACCCCTTCAAGGAAATAGGCCAGACCGATGGTCGCCATGAACAGGATGATCGGCTCCTGCCCGACCAGATGTTTGAACACGAACCGTTGCACCGCCCAGGCCAGCGCAATCATAACACCAACCGTCAGCGCAATCGCGAGGAAGGAATGCACATGCCAGCCAAAGTGGTGCACATCAGTCCCGAAAATCGCGTTGATCAGATGCGCAAACGGCACCTGGCCGTTCTGGATGCCCACCAGCGTCATCGCCGCAAAAAGCGCCATCACGCCCTGCGCATAGTTAAAAATGCCGGAGGCTTTGTAAATCAGCACAAAGCCGAGAGCCACAAGCGCATAAAGCACCCCGGCCATCAGCCCGTTGGCAAAAACCTCGATCGTAAAGGCGAGTTGTTCGTTCATTGGAATGCTCTCCGATATGCTGCGCTGCGGCGGTGCACAGGGGGTGCACAGGGGGTGCACGTCCGGTGCACGGCGGACTCCGGTCCAAAATCAGTCATGCGCAACCCCCAGATAGGCATCGATCACATCCTGATTTCCGCGCACCTCATCCGGTGTGCCGTCGCCGATCTTTTTGCCGTAATCCATCACAACCACACGGTCGGACAGGTCCATGACCACGCCCATATCATGTTCGATCAGCGCGATCGTCGTGCCGAATTCGTCGTTCACATCCAGAATAAAGCGGCTCATGTCCTCTTTTTCCTCGACGTTCATCCCCGCCATCGGTTCATCCAGCAACAGGATCGACGGCTCAGCCGCCAGTGCCCGCGCAAGTTCAACGCGCTTTTTCAAACCATAAGGCAAACGCGCCACCGGCGTCTTGCGAATGGCTTGAATTTCAAGAAAATCGATAATCTTTTCAGCGACTTCACGGTTCTCGACCTCTTCGGCCTCCGCCTTGCCCTTCCACAAAGACTGGGCAAACAAACCCGCCTTCATCTGGGTCAAACGGCCCGTCATCACGTTGTCCAGAACGCTCATCCCCTCGAAAAGGGCGATGTTCTGGAACGTGCGGGCGATCCCCTGTTGGGCCACCTCGAACGGCTTCATCGCGGGCCGGCGCGCGCCCTTGTACCAGACCTCGCCCTCCTGCGGGACATAGAACCCCGAGATGACGTTCAACATCGACGACTTACCCGCGCCGTTCGGCCCGATGATCGCGCGGATTTCGCCCTCACGAATATCAAAAGAGATATCCTTGATCGCCTCAACCCCCCCGAATCTCAGGGTAATATTCTTCATCTCCATCACAACAGGCCCAATGGTGCGCCCGTCCGCGGTGACATAGCTGTCAGCAGTATCTTTCACGCCGCCCCATCCTTCATCTTGCAAACTAAACTCAAGACCACCGCCGCAACCGGCACTACACCTGCACTCATTGCGCGGCCATCCGCTGCGCAACCGGCATCACCTTGGCGTCGCGCACTTCCAGCGTTGCCTTGATGCTGCCCTTGCGCCCGTCTTCATAGGTCACTTCCGTCTCGGTACTGATCGACTTCGATCCATCGTACAGCGCGGTAATGATATCATCATATTTCTCTTCAATAATCCGGCGGCGGACCTTGCGGGTGCGGGTCAGCTCCCCGTCATCCGCATCCAGTTCCTTGTGCAGGACCACAAACCGGTGGATCTGGCAGCCCGACAGCATCTCGTCTTGCGCGACGCTGGCGTTCACCTCTTCCACATGGCTCTGGATCGTATCCATCACCTGCGGATGGCGCGCCAGTTCCTGATAGGACGCATAACCGATGTTGTTGCGCTCCGCCCAGTTTCCGACCGCTGTTAAGTCGATGTTAATAAATGCTGTGCACTCATCCTTCCCATTGCCGAAAACCACAGCCTCCAGAATGTTCGGGAAGAATTTCAGCTTGTTTTCAACATACTTAGGCGCAAACAGCGATCCATCTGCCATTTGTCCCACGTCCTTTGCACGGTCGATAATGCGCAAATGGCCAGAGCTTTCTTCGATGAAACCCGCGTCCCCCGTGGCAACCCAGCCCTCGGCATCCTTGGTGTCTGCCGTGCTTTCGGGGTTCTTGTAGTACTCCACAAAGACGCCGGGCGAGCGATAGAAAACCTCGCCATTCTCGGCAATCTTCAGCTCCACACCGGGGCAGGTCACGCCAACCGTATCGCTGCGCACCTCCCCATCGGGTTGCGCCGTGATGAAAACGGTCGCTTCGGTCTGGCCATAAAGCTGCTTGAGGTTGATCCCGAGCGAGCGGTAAAAATCAAAAATCTCAGGCCCGATCGCCTCACCGGCGGTGTAGCCCACGCGCACTCGGCTAAAGCCCAATGTGTTCTTGAGCGGCCCATAGATGAACGCCTCGCCCAGCTTGTATTTGAACCGGTCCCACTGGCTGACGCTCTTGCCATCCAGAATATCCGGCCCGACCTTGCGGGCGTGGGCCATGAAGGTGTCGAACAGCCATTTTTTCATACGGCTGGCGTCTTCCATGCGGATCATCACATTGGTCAACTGCGTTTCGAACACGCGGGGTGGGGCGAAATAATAGGTCGGCCCGATTTCACGCAGATCCACATGCATGGTGTCCGCGGATTCAGGGCAATTCGTGCAGAACCCTGTCCACAGCGCCTGACCTACGGAAAAGATAAAATCGCCGACCCAAGCCATTGGCAGATATGCCAGAATTTCGTCGGTTTGACGCAGGTCATCAAACTCCGACGACGACTTGGCCGTTTCGATAATATTGCGGTTGGACAGCACTACACCCTTGGGCTTGCCGGTCGTACCGGAGGTATAAAGCATCACGCCGGTGCTATCATAATCCAGCTTCGCCTGACGCGCCTCCAGCTCCTTGATGTGCTTGTCACGCAGTTGCCGGCCGATTTCCTGCACATTGGAATACTGCTTCATCGCGCCGTGGTCGTATTTGCGCAAGCCCCGCGGATCGAGGTAAATCATCTGCTCGAACTCGGGCAGCTCTTCTTGCACTTCCAGAATTTTATCGACCTGTTCCTGATCCCCGACGATGGCAAAACGCGCCCCGCAGTGGTTCATCACATAAGCCATCTCTTCGGAGTTGGCGTCCTGATACAAGGGCACAGGCACCGCACCACACATCTCCGCCGCCATCATCGCCCAGTACAGATAGGGCCGGTTGCGCCCGATGATCGCAACAAAGTCGCCTTCGTTGATGCCCATCTCCATCAGGCCAAGCGCCAGCGCCTCGACCTCATCGCGGGTCTGGCTCCAGGTCCAGCTCTGCCAGATGCCGTATTCTTTCTCGCGATACGCCGGTGCGTTCGCAAATTGCGTTGCATTACGATGCAGTAGCGCCGGAACGGACCCAAGTCCGTCGGCGCGCGTCAGTGGCGTGGCCAAAGTTATTTCCTCCCTAACCTGCCGTTTTTGGCAGGGTCGATCGCTTTTTGCGATTCTCACACCCAACAGGATGATGGCTTCACCCTGAAGGTCAACTTTTTCCTGAATTTTTCGCAATCCTATCGAATTGTAACAGGGTGCCAAACACCGCCCGTTTCTCTTTGCACGCCCCCCCGAGGGTGCTAGCGATAAAGGCGGAGGACAGGATGCAGATTAGCGACGAACAAGCCAAAGCGATGACCAGCGCCGGGTTGAACCTGATCGCGCAGGCGCTGACAATCTATGATTCCGATCTGAAACTTGTCGTCTCGAACGCACCCTTCCAGCAGATGTTCAACCTGCCAGACCGGCTTGTCACCCCCGGTGCCCCGTTCGAAGACACCATCCACCATCTTGCCACACGCGGCGAATATGGACCGGTGGAAGATGTCGACAGTTTTGTCACCGAACGCACCGATCAGGCCCGCGCCTTCATCCCCCATTACATGGAACGCACCCGTGCCAACGGGCGCACGATCAGCGTCGAAGGGTCGCCATTGCCTCAGGGCGGTTGGGTCAGTGTCTATACCGATATCACCGCCACGAAACGGCAGGAAGAATTGCTCAGCGCCCGCTCCGACGCTCTGTCGGATCAGGTGCTGGCCCACACCGAACAGCTTGCCGCGACCAACCGTGAACTGGCCGCGATGATCACTACGCTGGAAGAAACACAACGCCAGCTTACCGCATCAGAGGCGCGTACCCGTCTGACCACCCAGATGATGCCGGCCCATATTGCGCATGTAGATGCACGCGGACACTACACGTTCTCCAACAACAGACTCTCCAGCGTCTTTGCCGGCCGCCCAAGTGATATCGTCGGATTGCACATCAGCGCGGCCCTCGGGGCCTCGGCCTATGACCGGATCAAACCGGCGCTCAGCGATGCCTTCGGGGGCATTTCGACCCTCAAAGAATTCACCGATGACACCTCGGCCCGCCGCATCCGCGTGGCCTTTACCCCTGATACGCTGGGCGGTGCCTATATTCTGTCGATGGATGTGACCGAGGAAACCCAAACCCGCGAGGCCCTGCAACAAACCCGCAAACGCGAGCTGGCCGCACAGATAATTTCCGGCCTCGCGCATGATTTCTCGAACCTGCTGACGATCATTCTGGGGATGCAATCGCGCATCTTGCGCCTGCCCGATGTGCCGCCACAGGCGCTGGAACTGGTCAACGGCACCCTTGCAGCGGCGCGGCGCGGCGGGACCCTGCTCAGTTCCATCGGCGATGTCACCGGCCCGCGGGCCCAGCGCCCCACAGCCACCGATCCGGCGGGCGTGCTTAGCGATCTTGCAACACTGGCACAACCGGCCCTGCCCGACGGCATGACCCTGACAATCAAAAACAACGCCCCCGATCAGGCTGTCCTGCTGGACAAGGGGCATGTGACCGACAGCCTGCTGAACCTGATCCTGAACGCCCGTGATGCCTGTGGCGCGACCGGCCAAATCACCGTCACCCAACAGGTCGTCAACGAAACATGGATTGAATGGACCGTGCAGGATACCGGCCCCGGCTTTTCGCCAAACGCCCTCGAGCGCGGCATCGATCCATTTTTCACCACCAAAGGCAGCGAAGGCGGCGGGCTGGGCCTGTCGATGGTTTACGACATGACCAAATCTGCCGGCGGTGATCTGCGCCTGCGCAACGGTGATACCGGTGCCCATGTCACCCTGCGCCTGCCGTATCGCGCGGCCCTGCCGGCCACCACCGGCCTTGCCCTTTTGGTCGAGGATGACGGCGATATCCGCGCCACCGTGCGCGATCTGCTGATGCATCTTGGCCATTCCGTCATCGAAGCCACCAGCGCAGACGAGGCCACCGCGCTGCTTGCCGATCTGCCCGACATCGCGATGATCCTCTCCGATATCCAACTGGTGGGCGAGGCTACCGGCCTTGACCTTGCCCAGCGCAACGCTGGCCGCGTGCCAATGCTGTTGATGACATCCCTCCCCCCCGACAACGCCCTGTTTCGCACCGGTCAACAACTTGCCCCCGTACTGCGCAAACCCTTCACCGCGGATGACCTCGCGGCGCTCATCACCCCAGCTTGCGAGGCCCCGCAATGACCCGACCCTTGGTGACTATCCTTGACGACGAACCCGAAATCCGCACTCTTCTGGCGGATGCACTCGAAGAGGCAGGGTTTGACACCCTCAGCTTCGGCCGCGCCCGCGCGTTCGAGGCGGCGCTGGCCAAACACACGCCCGATGTCTGCCTCGTCGATCTCAGCTTGCCCGACACCGACGGGTTAACACTGGTGCACCGCCTTGCCCTTGAACTGGGCGCGGTAGTGATCATCATCTCGGGCCGCGCCCAGGTGCAGGACCGTGTGACCGGCCTTGAACTGGGGGCCGATGATTACATCATCAAACCTTTCGACCCCTCCGAAGTTGTCGCCCGCATCCGTGCCCGCCTGCGCAGCCCCAAAACCGCAACCACCACCAGCAACACGGCAAGCTTCAACGGCTGGACCGCCTTTTTCGACCGTTACGTTCTATGCGATAGCCAAGGCACCGAAGTCCCCTTTTCCCACGCCGAAAGCGAAGTGCTGCGGTTGTTTCTGGAAAGCCCCAAACGCCTGATCAGCCGCACCCAAATGCAAGAAAGCCTTGGTGGTGCTGCCTCTGAATCCTTTGATCGCGCCATGGATGTGCGCATTTCGCGGCTGCGCACAAAACTGCGCGAAGACCCTAAAAACCCGCGCCTGATTAAAACGATCTACGGTGCCGGATATATCTTTCTGGGCGATGTCAGCTGGCAGTAGCCCGCGCTTCCTTGCGCGCCACCCGCCAAACAGGTTTCTTCTCTTTTTGGCCTTAAATGCTGTGGGGGGTCTGGGGGGCAACGCCCCCCTCAGCAAAATAAAATCAAGTGCGCCCCCTTGGGGGCGCTCAATCGGATCACTGGCGGATCACTCGGCCGCGACGCTTGTTTTTACCGCTTCCACCTTCACCGCAGAGAATTTGAATTCCGGTATCTTCCCGTAAGGGTCCACCGCCGGATTGGTCAATATATTCGCCGCCGCTTCAACATAGGCGAAGGGCAGGAACACCATATCAGGGCTGACCGCACGATCTTCACGCGCCATAATCTCGATGGACCCGCGTTTGGTCGTCAACCGCACAGCCTCCCCTGCCACGACACCCAATTTGCGCAAAGTACTGGGATGCAGGGAACAGTTCGCTTCCGGCTCCAATCCGTCCAAAACGGTCGAACGGCGCGTCATGGACCCTGTATGCCAATGCTCCAACTGGCGCCCCGTTGTCAGGATCATCGGATATTCTGCGTCCGGCACATCATCCGGCGCAATGATCGACGCTGGCGTAAACCGTGCCCGTCCGTCGGGGCGCGGGAAACCATCGGCAAACACAATCGCCTGCCCGGGGTCTGTCGGTGACAGCGACGGATAGGTCACCGCATTTTCATCTTCCAGACGGTCCCACGTGATGTTGTCCAGCGAGCGCATGTTCAGCTTCATCTCGGCAAACACATCCGCGGGCGAGGTGTACTCCCACCCCAAGCCCAGACGTTTCGCCAGCTCTACCTCAATCCACCAATCCTCGCGCGCGTCACCGGGGGACGACACGGCCGCGCGCCCCATCTGCACCTGACGGTTGGTATTGGTCACTGTGCCGGATTTCTCGGCAAAGGCGCTGGCCGGCAGGATCACATCCGCATAGTTCGCGGTTTCGGTGATGAAAATGTCCTGCACCACCAGATGCTCCAGTTTGGCCAGCGCATCACGCGCATGCTTCACGTCGGGGTCTGACATCGCGGGGTTTTCGCCCAGAACATACATGCCCTTGATGTCACCGTCATGCACCGCATCCATGATCTCGGTTACGGTCAGGCCTTTCTGGTTGGAAAAATCATCCGACTTCCAAACATCAGTAAAGGCCGAGCGCACGCCATCGTTCATCACCGATTGGTAATCCGGCAGGAACATCGGCATGAGCCCCGCATCGGACGCGCCTTGCACGTTGTTCTGCCCGCGCAACGGATGCAGTCCCGCACCCGAACGCCCGACCTGTCCGGTCATCAGCGCCAGTGAAATCAGGCACCGCGAATTATCCGTGCCATGGATATGCTGTGACACGCCCATGCCCCAGAAAATCATCGCCGCATTGGCCCCCGCAAAGGTGCGCGCCACATCGCGCAGGGTCTCTGCGTCGATGCCGCAAACCTCTGCCATTTTCTCGGGAGTGAAATCCTTCAGGTGTTCCTTCTCGGCCTCCCAGTTTTCTGTGTAGGCCTCGATATATTGTTTGTCGTACAGCTCTTCTTCGACGATCACATGCATGATTGCATTCAGCATGGACACATCGGTGCCGGGCCGGAACTGCAACATGTGACTTGAGAAACGCTTAAGCGCCTGACCGCGCGGATCCATTACGATCAACTTGCCACCGCGCTTGGTGAACTGTTTGAAATAGGTCGCCGCAACCGGGTGGTTCTCAATCGGGTTACAGCCGATCGCGATCGCCACATCGGCATTTTCGATCTCGTTGAACGTCGCTGTCACCGCGCCTGATCCGACGTTTTCCATCAGCGCCGCCACCGACGAGGCATGGCACAGCCGCGTGCAGTGATCGACGTTGTTATGCCCAAACCCCTGACGGATCATCTTTTGGAACAGATAGGCTTCCTCGTTCGTGCATTTCGCCGAGCCAAAGCCCGCGACCCCCGTGCCGCCAATGTCCTTCAACCCTTTGGCGGCAAAATCCAGCGCCTCGTCCCACGTGGCCTCGCGAAAGAACTCCTGCCAATTGGCCGGATCGACGTTTAACCCTTTGGCGGGTGCATCATCACGGCGGATCAGCGGTTTTGTCAGCCGGTGGTCGTGGTGGATGTAGTCGAACCCGAACCGCCCCTTGACGCAAAGCCGCCCCTCGTTCGCGGGGCCGTTGATGCCCTCGACGTATTTCACCTTATCGTCTTTGACCTTCAGGGAAATCTGGCAGCCGACCCCGCAGAACGGGCAAATGCTTTCGACCTCGCGATCAAAATCGGCGCTGTCGCCCACCTGATCCGCATCAACCACAGTGGAAGGCATCAACGCGCCTGTGGGACAGGCCTGCACACATTCGCCGCATGCCACACAGGAACTTTCGCCCATCGGGTCGGCCATATCGAAAGTTGGGTAACTGCCCTGCCCGCGCCCCGACATGCCGATCACGTCGTTCACCTGCACTTCGCGGCAGGCCCGCACACACAGCCCGCAAGAAATGCAAGCGTCCAGATTCACACTCATCGCCACATGGCTGTCGTCCAGCAGCGGAATGCGCCCCTCTTCCAACTTGGGGAACCGGCTTTCGCCGACATCATTCAACGCAACCATATCGTACAGATGGCTGGATTTGTCATGCGCCACATCCGCATCGGGCTGATCCGCCATCAGCAGTTCGACCACCATTTTGCGCGCCGATGTTGCGCGCGCGTTATTGGTGACCACCACCATGCCTTCGCTGGGTTCGCGGATGCAGGAAGCGGCCAGCGTCCGCTCGCCCTCGATCTCGACCATACAGGCGCGGCAGTTGCCGTCGGGGCGATATCCGGGGGCCGGTTTATGGCACAAATGCGGGATCACCAGGCCGCGCCCATTGGCAACTTCCCAAATGGTCAGACCGCTTTCTGCCTCAACGGTTTCGCCGTCGAGCGTGAATGTGATCTTGTCCGCCATGGTGCTTCTCCCAAACTGTTGCCTATTCTATAGCGATTTCGCAGCCCCCGCAGGAGTCCCAATCCCGACACCCTGCCCCAGTTTTACGCCAACCCGCGTTTCCGATAGGCGCGCGCCGCCCTTCATCTTGCCAATTAAACGCGCCCGCACTTTCAACCCGCGCGCGCCTCGCCTATCAAAGCCCCAAAGGAGCCGCCCATGTCCCACATCACCCTCATCCGCCACGGTCAGGCCAATTCCGGTGCCAAAGACGAACTCAGCTATGATCGCCTTAGCGCGCTTGGCCACGAACAGGCCGGATGGCTGGGCGGCTATCTGTCCGACAGCGCCACGCACCACACGCGACTTTATACCGGTACGCTGCGCCGCCACATCGAAACTGCGGATGGTATGCAAACGGGATTGGACGCCGTGCGCGATCCACGGCTGAACGAGCTTGAGTATTTCACCATGGCCAAGCTGCTGGAGGAACAACACGGCATAGATTTCCCCACCGAACAGGGGCAGTTCACCAGCCACCTGCCCACCGTCTTTGCCTATTGGAAAGACGGTAAGATCGAAGATACGCCGGAAACGTGGAACCAGTTCCACAGCCGCGTCAACGATGCGCTGCAAGAAATCGCCGCTGGCAATGGGCCTGCGCTGGTCGTGACCTCGGGCGGGTTGATCTCCATGGCGATGTCACAGGCGATGCATCTGGACATACCGGCCATGGCGCGTCTGGCCCTAGCGATCATGCATACATCCATGCACCGTCTGTTTCCGATTGGCGGGCATTGGTCGCCCGTCCTGTTCAACGCCGTCCCGCATCTGGAAACACCGGACCGGCGCGTCGCCCAGACCCACATCTGATCCCCATATTCTGCTTACCCGACCATACTCTGCTTACCCGAAAGGCCCGAACATGCTGAAACTCTATTATTTCCCTGGCACCATCTCGGTCGCTGTTGCCGTCACATTGCAAGAGGCAGGGCTGGAGTATGACCCCGTCAAAGTGGATTTCGCTGCAGCAGAACAAACCAAACCGGACTTCCTTGCGCTGAACCCCAAAGGTCGGGTGCCCGCACTTGTGACCGACAACGGCACGATCCTGACCGAAACCGGTGCCCTGCTGGATTACATCGCGGACCTGAAACCCGATGCCGGTCTGGTCCCGCAAGATGCAGAGGACGCGGCCCATATGCGCGCCGTCATGTACTACCTTGCCTCGACCATGCATGTGGCCCACGCCCATAAAATGCGCGGCAGCCGCTGGGCGGACCAGCAGTCCAGCTTTGATGATATGACCGCCAAAGTGCCCGAAACCATGACCGCCTGCGCGCAGTATGTCGAAACCGAATGCCTGCGCGGCGCATATGCGAACGGCGATTATCTGACGCTTGCCGATCCTTATCTTTTTGTTGTGTGTAACTGGCTGAAAGGCGACGGCGTGAACCTGTCCGACTTCCCGAAAATCAGCGCCTTTCTATCCCTCATGGAAAGCCGCGACAGCGTCAAAGCCGTGCGTGCGAAAGGCATCCTGTGACGCACCTGTGGGTCCGCGCCGAGCAGCGCGAGAATGAAACACGCGTCGGCATCACGCCAGAGGGTGTCACGGCGCTGATGGCGCAGGGCTTTGACGTGACGGTCGAGGCCTGCGGCACACGTGCCATCGAAACCGCCGCCTATGTCGCGACCGGCTGCGCCATCGCGCCGCAGTATTCATGGCCCACCGCCCCCGAAGATGCGATCATCTTTGGTCTCAAGGAACTGCCGGACGACGGCACGCCCCTGCCCCACACCCACATCATGTTCGGCCATGCCTTCAAGGGGCAGCTTTCCGGCCAGACCCTTCTGCGCCGGTTTCAGGCGGGCGGCGGCACCCTGCTGGATCTCGAATATCTGACCAATGACACAGGCCGGCGCGTGGCCGCCTTTGGCTATTGGGCCGGATTTGCAGGTGCCGCTGTTGCGCTGAAATCATGGGCTGCACAACAACGCGGGGCGCTGTGCGGACCCGTGACCCCCTACGCCAATGCCGAAGCGTTGAAATCCGATCTTTCCCGCGAAATGGCGGCAGCGGGGGCCGCGCCGACGGCGCTGATCATCGGGGCGCTGGGCCGTGTCGGCACCGGTGCGGCAGATCTGTGCAAGGCAATGAATGCCCCCGTCACCGGCTGGGACATGAAAGAAACCGCGCATGGTGGTCCCTTTCCCGAAATCCTGACCCATGACATTTTCCTGAACTGCATTTTGGCCGGTCCGCAAACCCCTGTGTTTGTCCCGAAATCCGCGCTGAACGCCCCCCGCACCCTTAGCGTCATCGGCGACATCGCCTGCGACCCCGACAGCGATTACAACCCTGTACCGGTCTATGACCGTGCAACAACGTGGGACGCGCCGGCGCTGCGGGTGTACGACGATCCGGTGATGGACGTCATGGCCATCGACAACCTGCCATCCATGTTACCATTGGAAAGCTCACAGGATTTCGCAGGCCAGCTTTTGCCAACGCTGATGCAATTGGGCGATGACCAAGACGGCGTTTGGGCCCGCGCGCGTGCGACCTATGCCAGCCACATGGACGCGCTTAGCTGAAGATGCGGTAATACAACCAGTCGGGCAAAAACTGACTGCCGCGAAACAGCAATGAAAACAGCCACGGAAAGCTTTTCTTGAAGCTATCCGTGTTCATATGTTCGAATACTTCGCGGGCGGCTTCATCCGGTTCCATCAGGAACGGCATTTTGAAATCATTCTTGTCGGTCAGCTGTGTCTTGATGAAACCGGGGTTCACAACCTGCACCTGAACGCCCGTCTTGCGCAAATCCGCGTGCATGGATTCCGCCAGTGACATGGTACCGGCCTTGGATGCGGTATAACCAATCGACCCTGGCAGACCGCGAAAGCCCGTCAGGCTTGACGTGATCACGATGTGGCCCGCATCGCGCGCCACCATTTCCGGCACCACCTGCCCCATGACACGCATCAAACCGGTAAAGTTGACGTCCGCCATCGCAACCGCCTGATCCGCGTTCCATTCCTTGGCCCCGAACGGCCAGTAAACGCCCGCCAGAAACACCACGCCGTCTACCGTGCCGACTGCATCCGCCGCCGCTTTGACACTGTCGTTATCGGCGACATCAATGGTCTGATAGCTGGCCTTGCCCGGCAGGGCGGCGGCCAGATCCGCCAGCTTGTCCTCGGAACGCGCGGACAGGATCACTTCGGCCCCTGCACGGCTGAGTTTTTGCGCCAATGCCGCGCCCAACCCGTCACTGGCCCCGACCAGCCAATAGCGTTTACCTTGCCACTCTTTCATCATTCCCCTTTCGGCCGCAGTTCTGCCGCCCTTATGCTTCGCTCTCGTCGCGCAGGGTTGCCAACAGCGCGATTGCCACCAGTTTCAACGCGCAGGGCACCGCCGCGTAAAACAGCACCAAAAGGCGCACCGCTTCGGGCGGGCTCGCCTGCGCACCGCTTTGCAGTCCTGCGCTTTCCAATGCTGGAAGTAGTGCGACAGCGGCAAATGCCAATGTGAATTTCGAAACGAAAGCCCAAAGCCCGAAACCTTCCGCCGCCGAAGGCGATATTTTCGCCAGCCGCGCGGCGAACATCGCGGGCAGCAGGGTCAGGTCCGCCCCCAGCACGGCCCCCGACGCGACACAGACCACCGCAAAAAGCGCCGCATCCCCCGGCCCCAAAAGGACCGCACCGCCAAAGGCAAAGATGCCCAGCACCATGGCCCCCAGCAACACAAGTTTGGGGCCAAACCGTTCGGCCAGCTTGCCCCACAGCGGGGCTGCCGCCGCCGCGGATAAAAAGAACAACAACAACAACGCCCCTTCCCAACCGGGGGCCTCCAGCGCGATCTCGACATAGAACAAAAACAAGGTCGAGCTGACCGCAACGGGGGCTGCATTGACCAATGCGATCAACAGTAGTTTTCGTGCAATCGGGTCTGCCAGCACGGGCCCGAAACCGGTAGAAGCCGCAACACCAACGCTGCCCCATTCGCCGCGCATTGCAAAAACCGATAGCGCAGCCAGAACCGCAAATCCCACCGCGAAACCGGCAAAGGGCGCGCCCATGAAAGCCCCCAAAGCCACCGGCGTCACGGATGCGACACAGACCCCCAGCAACGCACCGGTCTCGCGCCAGCGTGCCAAGGCCAGATGCCCCGATGCCCCCATACGATCCGCCTTAGCGACACCTTGGGCGTAAAAGCAGACGGTCAGAAAACTGAACCCCGAAAACACCAGTGTCAGCATGGCCGCGAACCACAAAACCGGCTGCACAGGCGGGGCAATCGCGAACAATCCGATCATTGCGCCGGCCATCATGCCAGCGCCGATGCCAACGGCCAAACCGCGCCTGTGCCGCAGCATTTCTGCCAGCTTGCCCAACACCGGATCCTGTACAACATCCAGCAAGCGCAGCCCGAACAGGACCGCGCCGAGTGCCGCCAAAGACACGCCATATTCGTCCACATAGAATTTGGGCGCATGGATGTAGATCGGCAAGCCCGCCGCCGACAGCAGCGCCGCAAACAACGCATAGGCCGACAGGTTTTGCGGTGTCTGCCCTGTCATCGGCTTACTTTAGACGGCGGCGGTTCGGGCCGGTTGCGAAACCCCGCGCCTTTCCACCACAGCTTGGCCGCTTGCCAATGGATCAGCGCCAGCACGCGGCGCGACCCGAAGGGGCGGCGCAGCATTGCTTTGAGAATACCAAAGTTACTCAACTGTTGGCGTTTCCCCGTCAGCGTCGCGATCAACCCGCCGTTGCCCGCCGTGTAGTCAATCCAGATGCCCACTTTTTCATCCGTGATATCGAAGCGAAACGTATAGCTGCCCTCGACCGGCTGAAACGGCGAGACATGGAAAATCTTGGTCGCGCTGATCTGGTCCGCCGCTTCGATCACTCGCTGGTCGGGATGGGCGCAGAGGTAGCAATGCCGGTCGCCATAGGTATTCGACACCTCGGCAATCACGGTGATCAACCCGCCGTCAGTGTTGCGACACAGCCAGAAACTGACTGGATTGAACACATGCCCCAAGATGCGCGGCTGTGCCAAAATCTCGATCTGTTCAACACCCGTAATCTGATGTTGCTCGAGCACCTGCCGGACCCATTTGGCCCCCATGCCCAGTTTCGGTTCCCCGCCATGATCCGTGTCCCGCAACGAGGCCACACCGCCCGTGTTGCGCCCGAACAGCGCGGGCGTCTGGACCTCGGCCTCTGCGTCACACAGCACATAGTCGATCGAATAGCGGAACGCGTTTTTCACAGCGCCCTTGCGCCCGTGAAAGGTCTGTCCCGCGATATGATCGACCGTTTTTGTCATTCCGCTGCAATCGGCAGGGCAGCCCGCCCTTCAATCGCGTCAACAACCGTCATTGCCGAGCGCAGTCCATCCTCGTGAAACCCGTGGCCCATCCATGCGCCGCAGAACCAAGTGCCGCGATTGCCATTCAGCGCCGCGATCTCTTTTTGCGCTGCCCAAGCGCCCATATCATAAACCGGATGGCGCAGCGTGACCTGATCATAGATCAATTCTTCGCGGATCGTGCGTTTCGTGTTGAGCGTGACAAAATGCGGATCATTTTCAGGGATCGGTTGGAGGGAGTTCATCCAGTAGGTCAGGTCAATCCGGTCCGACTGCGCATTCTTGTCTTCGGTATAAACCCAGGACGCCCATGTCTTGCGCCGCTTGGGCATAATGCTGGCGTCCGCGTGCAGAACAACATCATTGGGCTGGTATTTTACCGCGCCCAGCGCTTTGGCCTCAGCCGGATCCGCATCGGCCAACATCGCAAGACTGTCGTCAGAATGGGTGGCGAACACCACCTCGTCAAAAGCTTCCCAATCGCTGGCCCATGATTTCACCTCGACACCCATATCTGTGCGTCGCACCCCCTGCACCGCCGCGTTCAGGCGGACATCAACACCCTTGGCGCGCATTGCCGCCTCAAGCCGTTGCACATATTGCGTCGATCCGCCCTGCACCGTGTACCACTGATGCTGGCCGGAATAATCCAACAGCGCGTGGTTTTCGAGGAAACTCACCATAGCGTGGGCGGGAAAATCCATGATCTTTTGCGTCGGTGTTGACCAGATCGCGCCGGACAAAGGCGCCAGATAATAGTCGCGAAAATAGCGCCCCAACCCCAAAAGCTTGATAAATTCGGCAATCGTCAGCGACTGGTCCTGCGCCACACGCACCGCGTTTTTGTTAAACTTGACGATATCGCGCACCATCCGCAGGAAGGCGGGGTTCACTGCATTGCGCCGTTGCGCAAAGATCGTATCGACCGAGTGCAGCGCATATTCCAGCCGCCCGCCATCTATCGACGCGCCAAAGCTCATGTCGGATTTGATCACCGGCACGTCCAACTCTTTGAACAAGGCCGCCAGATGCGGGTAGTTCGCGTAGTTGAACACGATAAACCCTGTATCCACTGGCTGATCGCCGTTCTTGCCCGCGATAACCGTGCGCGCGTGCCCACCCAGCCTTTGGCCGCTTTCGATCAGCGTCACGTTGTGGGTGTCGGCCAGACGGTGCGCAGCACCCATGCCGGAAATGCCCGCGCCGATCACGGCAATCGAACGGCGGCGGCCTTGCGGCGAAAGGGCAGTGGTCGGTTTGTCAAATGGCATTGGGCGTCGAATCCTGTCTTGGCGCGTCTGCGGTCTGTCGTTGCGAAGCATCTAGTGCGGCGAAACCACGTTGCCAGCATGAAAAGAGTTGCAGATAAAATGAGGCGGTGTGCAATTTGTCCTGTTGCACCGGTCGGGGGCAGACCCCGTTGCGCCGTGTTCCTGCTTGGCGGTCAACGTTCGGGGTTAAGCAAGGGCACAACGGTGCGGGCTGTCTTGTCGTCGTCCAGTTCCTCAAAATCAAAATTATGCAGCCGCCCCGACCGTTTCGCGGCCTTTTCAGAGCTGACCAGAATTTCGTCCACATCTTTACGCGCCTGCCCGAAATGCCGGTCCAGATTGCCGACCCGTGTCACCAGCCGTTCGACATCCCCGTTAAGCAACCCCAGCTCCTTGCGGATCGCCCCCGCCTGTTCGCGCATCCGCGCGTCCTTCAAAATGGCGCGCATCGTGTTCAACGTCGCCATGCAGGTGGTCGGCGACACGATCCAAACCCGTTTTTCAAAACCGTAACGCGTGATTTCGCCAAAGTTCGCGTGCAACTCGGCATAGACCGCTTCGGACGGCAAAAACATCAACGCCCCTTCGGCGGTTTCCCCGTCGATGATGTATTTGGTCGCAATCGCATCAATGTGCACCTTGACCGCCACCCGCATCGCCCGCGCGGCTTCCTTTGCCTCGTGATCCGTGGTGGCGCGCCGCAGCGCCTCATAGGCTTCAAGCGGGAATTTACTGTCGATCACAATCGGGCCGGGCGGGTTTGGCAAGTGGATCAGACAATCGGGCCGTTTGCCATTCGACAGCGTCGATTGCATCGAATAGGCATCCGCCGGCAGCGCCTTGGACACGATGTCATGCAGCTGGATTTCCCCGAAACTGCCGCGCGTCTGCTTGTTGCTCAGGATATCCTGCAAGGACAGCACGTCACCGGACAGCTTGGTGATGTTGTCCTGCGCCTTGTCGATCGAGGCAAGACGTTCCTGCAACTGGGTCAGGCTGGTGGTGGTCTGCTTGGAATTGCCGTGCAGGGTTGCGTTCATCCGTTCCTGCATCTCGGCCAGCGCGCGTGCGGATTTCGCGGCATTATCCGCCAGCCGGTCCTGCATGTTCTGCTGCACATGGGCCAGCCGCGCCTCCATGCTCTGGATCAGCTGGGCCTGTGCGTTGGCTTGTGTGTCCGACACGGTCTGCAAACCGCCCTGCAGGCGTTCCTGTGCTGCGCCCAACTGCTGCACGTAACCGCCAAGCCCTTGTATTTGCTTGCCCAAAGGGGCCGCGATCCGTGCGGATCGGCCTGCGGCACGCACGGCCACAATCAGCAGGATCAGGATCAACAGCACCGCAGCACCCGCGATGAGGGCGGCCATGACAATTGGATCGTCCCAGGTGTAGGACTGGCCGTTGATCTGGATCATGTGCGCCCGAAAAGCCGTTCAATATCGGCCAGCTTAAGTTCTACATACGTGGGGCGGCCATGATTGCACTGCCCCGAATGCGGGGTTGCTTCCATCTCGCGCAACAGCGCGTTCATCTCTTCGCCCCGCATCCGCCGGCCCGACCGGATAGAGCCGTGACAGGCAATCCGGCTCAGGATCGCTTCGATCTTGGCTTGCAAAAGATTGCTGTCATTCTGATCGGCCAGTTCGTCCAGAATATCCAGCAGCAGGGCGCGCGCGTTTACCTCGCCCAGAATTGCCGGCGTTTCGCGCACCGCGATGGCACTGCCGCCAAAGGCTTCGATGCCCAGACCAAAGCGATACATTTCCACCGACAGATCCAACAAGCGTTCGCAATCCCCTGCGGACAACTCGACAATTTCAGGGATCAACAGCGCCTGCGCCGCGACGCCGTTCGCGGCCATCTGGTTCTTCAGTTTCTCATAGACCAGACGTTCGTGGGCGGCGTGTTGATCCACGATCACCATGCCATTGGCGGTTTGCGCGATGATGTAATTTTCATGCACCTGCCCGCGTGCGGTGCCCAGCGGGAAATCCTCATCCGCCGTTTGCACGACCTCTTCGGCAGGGGTTTCGACCCGCCCCCAGACACCAGCGGTTTCCGCAAACCCCGGTGCTTGTGCTTCAAACGCTGCCGTGCGCGCACCCAGTGACGGGCGATCCATCTGATAGACCCGCGCCCCCGTTGGTTCCGGTGTCATCGCGCCCAAAGTCGCCCCCGCCACCGTGGTCGACGCGCGGTGCCCCGCATTGGCCAAGGCATGGCGCAGCGCCGATACGATCAGCCCGCGCGCCAGCCCCGGATCGCGGAACCGCACTTCGGACTTTGCCGGGTGCACGTTCACATCGACGAGTGTCGGATCGCAGTCCAGAAACAGCGCCGCCGCCGGATGGCGGTCGCGCGACAGGAAATCGAAATAGGCCCCGCGCAGCGCCCCGACCAACAGCTTGTCACGCACCGGCCGCCCGTTGACGAACAGATACTGCGCCACCGCTGACCCACGTGAATAGGTCGGCAATGCCGCAAAACCCGTCAGGTGCAGCCCCTCACGTTCGGCATCAATTTGCAGGGCGTTATCGGCAAACTCGCGCCCCAACACCTGCGCCAACCGGCCATGAAGCGCGTCAAACAGATCGCCCTGTTCGGCCCCGACGCGAAACACATTGCGCCCCTCGCCGCCGCCCGACACATCGCGCAGCGTGAAGCTGACGAAAGGGTCCGCCATGGCCAACCGTTTGATCACATCGCCGATCGCCTGCGCCTCTGCGCGGTCGGTGCGCAGAAACTTGAGCCGCGCAGGCGTCGCGTAAAACAGATCGCGCAGGGTCACGACGGTACCGCCATTCAGCGCGGCAGGTTTCACCGCCCCTGTGTGCCCGCCGTTCACCGTGATTTCCGCGCCCTCGTGGCCCGCCGCGCGGCTGGTGATGGTCAAACGGCCAACAGCACCCAGCGACGGCAAGGCCTCTCCGCGAAAGCCAAAAGTATGTATATTCAACAGGTCCGAGCCGTCGATTTTCGAGGTCGCGTGGCGCGACAGGGCCAGCGGCAGATCATCGGGCGCAATGCCGCAGCCGTCATCGGTCACGCGGATCAGGGTTTTACCGCCATCGGCATATTCAACGGTGATCCGCTTGGCACCGGCATCAACGGCGTTTTCCACTAGTTCCTTCACGGCAGAGGCGGGGCGTTCAACAACCTCGCCTGCGGCAATCCGGTTGATCGCGGAATCGTCCAGTTGACGGATGATCGGCTGCGTATCGCTTATGTTGGGGTTTGGCTGGGACATGCCGCAATACCTAGCATGAGAGGCGCACAGACTGAACCCGATTCGGGCAACGTGGTGGACAAGAAGTCGGCCTTACCGTGCGGCAAGCCGATGGGTATCAGTCCGAGGTTGCCGCCCGATACCACGCAACAATCTCAGCCCGTTCGCTTTCCTGCATGTAGCTCAGGTTCGCGGGGGGCATGGCGTGGGTCAACCCCGCTTGCAGGTAAATCTGTTTGGCCGCCATGGCAATCTGATGTTCCGTTTCCAACCGTACCCCTTTGGGAGGCCAGTGCATCCCGTCCCAAACAGGTTCCGCCGCATGACACATGGAACAGCGACCCGTGACGATATTCTGCACGTTTTCAAACCCATCGGCCTGTGCGAACCGCAGGGCCGCGCCCCGTGCCTCAACCGGTTCATCAGCGCGGAACATGGGTGCCGTGGACAGCCACATGATGACGATGAACAGAATCGCCGTCACCAGCCATGTCCAGATTGGATCGCCTTTGCGCATGTGAATCGTATTAAAGTAATGCCGGATCGTGACGCCCATCAGAAACACCAGCGACGCGATGATCCAGTTCGCTTCGGACGCGAAGGCCAGCGGATAGTGGTTCGACAGCATTAGGAAAATCACCGGCAGCGTCAAATAGTTATTATGGGTGCTGCGCTGCTTGGCGATCTTACCGTATTTCGCATCCGGCGTGCGCCCTGCTTGCAGATCCGCCACGACGATACGCTGGTTGGGCATGATGGTGAAAAATACATTGCCCGACATGATCGTGGCCGTGAACGCGCCCAGATGCAGCAGGGCAGCGCGGCCCGAAAACACCGATGTGTAGAAATAGGCCATCGCGACAAGGATCACATAAAGGCCGATCATCAGGCGCGTGTTGTCATCACCGAATTTGCTTTTGCAGATAAAGTCATAAGCCAGCCAACCAAAGGCGAGCGACGCCAGCGAAATCAGAATGGCAGTGGGAATGCCGATGTCCGCCACCGCCGGATCAACAAGGTAAAATTCGGCACCAAAATAGTAGACGAGGATCAAGAGGGCAAAACCGGAAAGCCATGTTGAATAGCTTTCCCATTTGAACCAGACCAGATCGTCGGGCATTTGCGCGGGCGCGACGAGGTATTTCTGCACGTGATAGAACCCGCCGCCGTGAACCTGCCAGTCCTCGCCGTCCGCACCGCTTTTCAGGTTGCGGTCACGGTGCAACCCAAGGTCCAGCGCAATGAAATAGAACGACGATCCGATCCACGCGATGCCCACAATGACATGCACCCAGCGGACGGCAAATTCGATCCAGGAAGAAATGGCGGCAAGGTCGTACATGGGCGTGCTTTCTTGGGTGGGGCGTAACGGGGTGCTGTGGCGCAGCAGTATTTAAGGCCAAAAAGAGAGAGGACCGCGCGGGCAGACACCGGCGCGGTCCCGATTGGATCAGGTTTCCTGTGGCAGGACAAGGTTCAGGAAAATCGCCACGATTGCAGTTGGGGCCACAGCCGAGGTTGCCAGAATCTTGATGACACCGGGCAGGTATTGCACCGCCGTCGGCACGAGGTTCAGGCCAAGTCCCGCCGCCAGTGACACCGCGATGATCACCATGTTGCGGCGGTTCATCTCGACTTCGGACAGCATGTTCATGCCCGCGGCGGCCACCATGCCAAACATCACAATCACGCCGCCGCCCAAGACAGGCAGAGGCATTGAGGCAATGACAGCGCCGATTTTCGGCACCAAGCCGCAGAGGATCAGAACAATCGCGCCAATGGTCACCACATGGCGCGACATGATGCCGGTCATGCCAACGATGCCGACATTCTGGCTGAACGACGTGTTGGGCAAGCCACCAAAGACACCGGCAACCGCCGTCCCCAGACCGTCCGCATAGGTGGCACCGGCGATTTCTTCGCTGGTTGCCTCGCGTCCTGCACCGGCTTTGGTCGTGGCCGACGTATCGCCGACTGTTTCGATTGCGGAAACAATCGATACCAGCGTGACGGCGATCACCGCCCCCAGCGAGAATTCAAAACCGTAGGGAAAAGGCGTGATGCCGGTGATCCAGCTTGCCTTTGCCACCGGTGCAAAACTGACCATGCCGAAGGCCAGCGCGATCAGATATCCCACGATCAACCCGATCAGGATGGCGGCACTGCTGGTGGTGCCTTTGGTAAAGAACTTGAGCAAAAGCGCGACGATCACCACGCTGAGCGCCACGGTCCAATGCATCAGGGAGCCAAAGCTTTCCGCCTCCATCTGGAACGAAGCGGCCCCGCCTGCGGCGTATTTGATGGCCACGGGAATGAGGTACAGACCGATCGCAAGGATCACCAAACCGGTGATCAACGGCGGGAACAGCCAGCGCAACCGCCCGATCACAGCACCAAGACAAAAGTGGATAACGCCACCGATCAGACACGCGGTCAGCGCCACACCCAGCCCCTGAACCGCCGCGATCCCCGCCAGCA
Source organism: Sulfitobacter geojensis (assembly GCF_000622325.1). Taxonomy (NCBI): domain Bacteria; kingdom Pseudomonadati; phylum Pseudomonadota; class Alphaproteobacteria; order Rhodobacterales; family Roseobacteraceae; genus Sulfitobacter; species Sulfitobacter geojensis. The sequence goes on along the minus strand of NZ_JASE01000005.1, from coordinate 656,392 downwards.
CCCCGACAAAGGCAAAGCTGGTGCCTTGCATAATCGGCAGACGTGCGCCAATCGGGCCAATGCCCACAGTTTGCAACAAGGTCGCGATACCGGCAAACAACATCGCCATCTGGATCAGATACACCTGTTCCGCCCCGCCAAAGGCAAGCCCAGCCGCCCCTGCGACAATAATCGAGGGCGTCACGTTAGAGGCGAACATCGCCAAAACATGCTGGATGCCAAGCGGAACGGCCTGCGCGAGCGGTGGGGTCTGGTTCGGGTCGCTATAGGCACCCGTTGCGAGATTTGTCATATGTCATGTCCCTGTCGTTTTTATGTGCCTATTTTTAGGCTAGGACAGTTATGAGGTGACACGATACGGCGGGGCAAGCGAAACCTCTTCAAGGTTGGCAGTATTGCCAATGCGGTCCACCACAGCGAACAATCCGGGGGCAGATAGCGGCGTCAGCACACCGTGCCAGATGCCGCGGTGGAAATTGATCCCCTGATGCGGCGCGGTCATAAAGGCGCGCGGTGTGCCGGGTGTGCCGTTTTCATCCGCAGCAACGATCACCAGAAACGGATTTCCGGTCATTGGCAAAAACGCCTGTGATCCGTCGGGGTGGCGTTCGAGCAGCGTCAGCTCATAGGGCAAGCTGCGCGCCTCGGCGTTGAAAATGCTGATGCCCGCGCGCCCCTCGGGACCGAAATCCAGGTGCGCGCGGTCGTGGTGGCGCCCGCACAGCCCTGCATTGATGATCTTGTCCGGCGTGCCGGAAGCGTCCAGCACATCGCCGAACGGGGCAAACGCCGCTTCACTCAGCGGCTCGACCTTGATCTCACGGCTCATAGGGGCATGTGACGGTTCACGTCTTTATACAGCAGATAGCGAAACGGCTCATTTCCCGTGGTGATACAGGCCTGCGGACAGAACGCACGCAACCACATGAAATCACCGGGACCAACGGGCACCCAATCCTTGTTCAGCAGATAATCGGCGGAGCCTTGCAGCACATAAAGTCCGTGTTCCATCACATGGGTTTCCGCAAAGGGAATGCGCCCGCCGGGCTGGAAGGTCACGATGTTGACGTGCATATCGTGGCGCAGATCGGTCGGTTCGACAAAACGGGTCGTCGCCCAGACACCATCGCAATCGGGCATGACAACGGGGGCGTTTTCCTGATCGGAGGTCACAAAGGCTTCGGGCAGATCCACACCTTCCGCGCCGACATAACGTTTGCGCACCCAGTGGAATTCCGCCTTTGCGTCCCCATCATTCCAGATCGTCCAGACCGCATCCGGCGGGATATAGGCATAGCCGCCCGCGCCCATCACATGTTTCGCCCCGTCAATGTTCAGTGTCAGCGTGCCGGTTGCGACCAAAATCACAGATTGCGATTCCGGGTCGACTTCGGGCGCGTCCGACCCGCCGTTCGGGGCGAGCTCAACGGCATACTGCGAAAACGTCTCGGCAAATCCGCTGAGTGGACGGGCCAGCACCCACATGCGCATGCCTTTCCAACCGGGCAGAAAGCTGGTGACGATATCGCGCTGGGTATTGGCGGGGATCACCGCATAGGCAGGTGTGAAAACGGCGTGCCCTTCAGGGTTGGCCGATTGATCCGGCAGGCCGCCGGGCGGGAAAGCGTAACTCAAAACATATCCTCCAGCCGCAGACGCGCAATGCGTTCGACCTGTTTGCAAGCGGTGGTGAATTCCACCGGTGTTTCATTGGCGATGCGCTGCTCGAAGGCGCGCAGGATGCCGGCTTTGTCGTGATCCTTTACCGCGATGATAAAGGGGAACCCGTGCTTGGCGACATAGGCGGCATTCATCTCCGAGAATTGCGCCCGTTCTGCATCCGTCAGCGCATCAAGGCCCGCGCTGGCCTGTTCCGCCGTGCTTTCCGCCGTCAGCCGTTTTGCCGCCGCCAGTTTGCCGGCCAGATCGGGGTGCGCATTCAGCACGCCCAACCGTTCGCTGCGCGATGCCGAACGGAACATCCGGCACAACGCATTATGCAGCCCCGCCGCGCAGTCATGTGCGGGACCAAGTTCCAGCTCATAGGCGCGTTCGGCAATCCAAGGCGAATGTTCAAAGATGCCACCGAAGTGGGTGATAAAGTCGGGCTTCGAAAGGGCACTCGGGCTAAGACCCCGCGCGGCGGGGGGATGAGTGGCGCGCCAATGCTCTGCAATCTCGATCCGGCGCGGAGTCCAGACGCCCTCGAACCCCTGAATATATTCCACAAACCGTTTCAACGCTTGCACCCGTCCCGGCCGCCCGACAAGGCGGCAATGCAACCCGACCGACATCATCTTGGCCGCGCCCTCGACCCCCTCGGCGTACAGCGCATCAAAGGTATCGCGCAGATAGGCATAAAACTGGTCGCCCGAATTGAACCCCTGCGGCGTGGCGAACCGCATGTCGTTGCAATCCAGCGTGTAAGGAATGATCAACTGCGCGCGCCTGTCTGCGTCCATCCAATAGGGCAGATCGTCATCATATGTATCCGAAATATACGCGAACGCCTGCGTTTCCGCCGCCAACGCCACCGTGTTCACAGAGGTGCGCCCGCAGTACCAGCCGCGCGGTGCCTCGCCGGTCACTTCGGTGTGCAGGCGGATGGCCTCGGCCATATCGGCCGCCTCGGTCTTGGCATCATGGTCCTTGTAGTCGATCCATTTCAAGCCGTGGCTGGCAATTTCCCAACCGGCGTCCTGCATCGCCTCGACCTGTTCGGGGGCACGTGCCAATGCCGATGCCACGCCGTAAACCGTAGGGCGAATGCCCGCATTGGTGAACAACCGATGCAACCGCCAAAAACCGGCCCGCGCCCCGTAATCATAGATGGATTCCATGTTCCAGTGGCGCTGGCCCGGCCAGGGCGCGGCACCGACAATCTCCGACAGGAACGCTTCGGATGCGGCGTCGCCATGCAGGATACAATTTTCGCCACCCTCTTCATAATTCACGACAAATTGCACCGCGATGCGGGCGTTGTCCGGCCATGCGGCGTCCGGGGGCGTCGCACCATGGCCACGAAAATCTCTGGGGTAACGGGTCATCTTCACTGTCCTGATCTGGATGCGCTCACGTTGCACAAAAACGCACCCCTGCGCAATCCGCAGCCCCCAAACGCAAGCGGGCCGCCCCAAAGGGCGACCCGCTGCCAGACTGGCTGCTACAACTCTTGTTTTTTGTTTTTACTCTGGGATTATAAGTTGCTGGCCCGTCCGAAAGCCGTCTCCTGCTCGAAGGAGTTTCTGGTTGGCCTTGGTAATGCGGTGGTATTGGTTAGGGTGTCCGTAAAATTGCAGTGCAAGATAGGCAAGACTGTCGCCCCCCTGCACGATGTACACCCGTTCGCCATTGGCGATGTGGGTCTTGGCATCCGATGCTGCAAAGACGCGGCGGTTCATGTCATGGGCGGCTTTCGTCCCTTTGATCGAACCATCATCCATCAACGACGACTGGATCAAATCGAACAGCACCATATCCACATCGGCCGTGCCTTCGGCCGTGTTAAGTGACGCGGGTAGCGCGATCGTGTCTTTACGGATCGCGTCGCGCAGGACATCGCCCGTTGCCTTGCGCAACGCTTCGGCGGCGGGCGCGCTCAGGACCAACCGGCGCGGGCCTTCCTGATCCTGCTTGGTGATGCTGTATGCGCCGGCCAGTACTGCCGCGCGCAAGGTCTGAAACGCACCTGCGTCCATCACGGTTCTGGCGGCCGCTCTCGCCTCGTCAATACCATCTTGTGTCAGCAGGAACGCGACCTGTGCGGCGTCGCCACTCTGCCCTGCAACGGTCGACATCAAATCGGGCCCCTGCTGGCGGGTCACGGCGGTCATGCCCTCCGTTGGCGTTTGGGCGAATTTGAGCGTGCCCATCACGCCCAGAACAAAGGTCAGCAATGCAATGGCACTCACCGCCCACATCATCCCCGAAACCGGCAGTCCCGGCTGTGTCTGTGATGGCGTCGGGTTTTGCGTCTTGGTCTCGCGCTGGACCGACTGTGGAATGACATAATTGTCAAACGTCACATGCGGGGTCAGCGGATCGGCGGGCTTGTCCATATCACGACTGCCCTTGTTCGATGCTGAACCCAAGAACCGACCAAACCTGCATGCCACCACGATAATAGCGGATCATTTCCGGCGGATACCCCGCCTCAAGCAAATTGGCGACCAATTGACCGGCATCGTCGCTGCTGGGGCCGTTGTCATAGATCAGCAAGCTGCGCGCATCGCTAAAGTTGAACACATCTTCATAGCTGCGTGCGCCCAAGGCCAGCAGAATATCCTTGCGGTACGCATTCTGTGCCAACAGCGTATTGTGTGGCAGGCTGACGGTGCCCGGAATAAACCCTTTGGCGCGCTCTTCGGGGGCGCGGGCATCCACCATCAGGCCGCGACCGGCGGCAACCTGCGTAACCAGAAACTCCAGCACCTCGGCCTCGCCCAGCGTTTCGACCCCCTGCGCGATCTGCATCGGCGCAATACACGGTCCGCCGCAACTCGGGTCGGCGGAAACAAATGTCTGCGCGGCCTGCACCGCTTCGGGCGCATCCCGCGAGATCGTGATCTGCTCACCGTTGAAGAAAAACGAAGCCTTGGCCGGCGTCAAACGCTCTTGGGCGTGGCTCGCCGATGCGGTGATCATCAAAGCGGTGGCGACGTGCATCATCTGAATTGGCATATCATCCCCCCGAAAGAATACCGCATGTGGTGTATCGTTTTGGCAGAAACACACCTTTTCGTTATCGGCACCATATATGCAAAGGATGATTGACTCAGTCAAAGCAAAAACGAATCACTCAGGGGAAAAAGCCTGAATTTCTGTCATATGGCTGTAAAAACACGCTGCATTTCGCGCCATACGTGCATTGACCCTACCGCAAGGGCAGGTAAACGGTGAAACAGGCGCAAATAAAAGGAACGCTTCATGGCTGGTGGTTATCTGACGACACATGTTCTGGACACCGCGCGCGGCTTGCCCGCTGACGGTCTGGAAATCACCCTTTTTCGTATCGACGGCGACACACGGGTCGAACTGGCGCGGATGCAAACCAATGCGGACGGGCGCACCGACACCCCGATCCTGCCGGTGGATGCCTTTGCAACAGGCACATACGAGCTGACCTTCGCCGCAGGCGCGTATCTTGACCGTATCGGCACACCGCCAGAGGACCCCCGGTTTCTGGATCTGATCCCCATCCGCTTTGGCATTTCGGATGCCAGCGCTCATTATCATGTACCGCTGTTGCTGTCGCCCTTCGGCTATTCCACCTATCGCGGCTCCTGACCCCCACGTCAGCGGCTTCTGGGCCTGCCATCGCCTTGCCAAGACCACTGGCCCCGTGGCACCTTGGCGCTCTCACTGAACCGGAGACTCCCATGGCTGCCGCTTTGACACCCACACCCGATGCCACCACCCCGCAAACCCAATTGCCGCAGGTGACCGAACTGCGCAATCCGGGCATGCCGCTTGATCTGAACTGGGTGCTGGGCGCGCAGGCCAACACATCGGCGATTGAACGGCGCGCCGGTACCATCGGCGCACGGCGGTCTGTGAAAAAGGCACATCAGGCGGCGTGGCTGTTGCGGGCCGTGACCTGCATGGATCTGACCACCCTGTCGGGGGACGATACCGACCGGCGTGTTGCGCGGCTTTGTGCCAAAGCGCGACAGCCCGTGGCCCCAACCCTGCTGGATGCCTTGGGCATGGACCCGATCACAACCGGTGCCGTCTGTGTCTATCACGAAATGATCCCCGCCGCCGTTGCCGCTTTGGAAGGTACCAATATTCCCGTGGCCGCCGTTTCCACCGGCTTTCCGGCGGGGCTGTCCCCGTTCGAATTGCGCTTGCGCGAGATCGAGATGAGCGTCGCGGCAGGGGCCACCGAAATCGACATCGTCATCTCGCGCCGCCACGTGCTGTCCGGCAACTGGCAGGCGCTTTATGACGAGATGCAGGCGATGCGCGAAGCCTGCGGCGATGCACATGTGAAAGCGATCCTTGCGACCGGCGAACTCGGCTCGCTGCGCAATGTCGCGCGCGCCTCGCTGGTTTGCATGATGGCGGGGGCCGATTTCATCAAGACCTCTACCGGCAAGGAAAGCGTGAACGCGACCCTGCCTGTTTCGCTGGTGATGATCCGCGCGATCCGCGACTATTTCGATCACACCGGCATTCGCGTCGGTTACAAACCCGCTGGTGGCATTTCCAAAGCCAAGGATGCGGTGACCTATCTTGCCCTGATCAAGGAAGAGCTGGGCGACCGCTGGCTGCGCCCCGACCTGTTCCGCTTTGGCGCATCATCGCTGTTGAACGACATTGAACGCCAGTTGGAACATTACGTGACGGGCAATTATTCGGCGGGCTACCGTCATGCGACAAGTTAAGGGTGAAATGATGAGCGTCTCGGAGATTTTCGAAACCATGGACTATGGCAACGCCCCTGAATCCGCCGCCGAAGCGCTGGCGTGGCTGGTCGATCAAGGCAGCCGTTTCGGCCATTTTATCGACGGTGATTTCACCCCCCCCGCTGACGGGTTCGACAGCAAAAATCCCGCCACCGGCGAAGTATTGGCGACCCTCAGTCAGGCAACACAGGCCGATGTGGACGCCGCCGTCAAAGCGGCGCGCAAGGCGCAAAGCGGTTGGGCCGATCTGGGCGGGCATGGCCGTGCGAAATATCTCTATGCCCTCGCACGCCTGTTGCAAAAACACGCGCGGTTGTTCGCGGTGCTCGAGGTGCTCGACAATGGCAAACCGATCCGCGAGGCGCGTGACATCGACGTGCCCCTCGCGCAGCGGCATTTCTATTTTCACGCCGGTATGGCGCAGCTGATGGAAAGCGAACTGCCCGACGCCGAAGCCTTGGGCGTTTGTGGCCAGATCATTCCATGGAACTTCCCGCTGCTGATGCTCGCCTGGAAAATTGCGCCCGCATTGGCGATGGGCAATACCGTGGTGCTGAAACCTGCGGAGTATACCTCGCTGACCGCGCTGCTGTTTGCGGACATTTGCCGGCAGGCAGGTCTGCCCAAAGGCGTTGTAAACATCGTGACCGGTGACGGTGCCGTGGGCGAAATGATCGTGGCCGCCGATGTCGACAAAATCGCCTTTACCGGTTCCACCGCCGTGGGCCGACGCATCCGCGAAGCGACAGCGGGCAGCGGCAAGGCGTTGAGTTTGGAGCTGGGCGGTAAATCGCCCTATATCGTATTCGATGACGCCGATCTTGATTCAGCCGTCGAAGGGTTGGTCGACGCCATCTGGTTCAATCAGGGGCAAGTGTGCTGCGCCGGATCGCGGCTGTTGGTGCATGAACCGGTGGCCGACCGGTTTTACACCAAGTTGCGCGCGCGGATGGACAAGCTTCGCATCGGGTCGCCTTTGGATAAATCCATCGATGTGGGCGCGCTGGTCGATCCGGTACAACTGGATCGCGTCACGGCGTTGGTTGACGCGAACACAAGCGGCGAAACCCATGTGGCGACGGGCGCGATGCCTGATGAGGGCTGTTTTTACCCGCCAACGCTGGTCACCGGATTGAACCCGGCCGACACCCTGATGCAGGAAGAAATCTTTGGCCCCGTGCTGGTGTCCACCACCTTCCGCACCCCTGCGGAGGCTGTGCAACTGGCCAATAACACGCGCTACGGTCTGGCGGCGACGATCTGGTCCGAAAACGTCAACCTCGCGCTGGACATCGCGCCCAAACTTTCGGCTGGCATTGTCTGGGTTAACGGCACCAACATGATGGATGCGGCAGCGGGCTTCGGCGGCGTGCGCGAAAGCGGCTTTGGCCGCGAGGGCGGCTGGGAAGGATTGGCCGGATACACCCGCCCCAAAGGCAAAGCAAAAGCGTTGAAAGAAATCACTGCCTTTTCCGGCGAGGGCGGTCCCGTTGATGGCGTCGACCGCACCGCGAAACTTTATATTGGTGGCAAGCAGGCGCGCCCCGATGGCGGCTATTCCGCGCCGGTCTATGGCAAATCGGGCAAACTTTTGGGCCACGCCAGCATCGCGAACCGCAAGGATGTGCGCAACGCGGTTGAAGCGGCGCAAGCAGCCAAAGGATGGTCCAAGACCACAGGCCATCTGCGCGCCCAGATCCTGTATTACATCGCGGAAAATCTGGACGCGCGGGCGGATGAATTTGCGGCACGACTGGACGCCTTGCAGGGCGGCAAAGGCGGCGCGAAAGAAGTCGCGGCCAGTGTGAAACGTCTGTTCACCTATGCCGCTTGGGCCGACAAATATGACGGGCAGGTCCACGGCGTGCCCATACGCGGCGTCGCTTTGGCGATGAAAGAACCGGTTGGCGTGATCGGGGCGCTTTGCCCTGCCGAAGCCCCCTTGCTGGGGTTGATTTCGTGCATGGCCCCCGCAATTGCCATGGGCAACAGTGTGATCCTGTCCGCGTCCGAACCGTTCCCCTTGGCCGCCACCGACTTTGTGCAGGTGTTGGAAACATCTGACGTACCGGCGAGTGTGGTGAACATTCTGACCGGCCCCCAAACAGACGTGGCAGAGCCCTTGGCCCGCCATCTGGATGTGGACGCCGTCTGGAGCTTTGGCGCGGCGGAGCTTAGCCGCGTGGTGGAAACGGCATCGGCCGGAAACCTGAAACGCACTTGGGTGAACAACGGCAAGGCGCGCGACTGGATGGGGGCAGAGGGCGAAGGCCGGAGCTTCCTGCAAGCTGCAACCGAAGTTAAAAACGTCTGGGTGCCTTACGGCGAATAACACCCGCAGCCGGAGGTCAGCATTTTCAAAATGCTGACCTAAATCCTTGAAAGGATTTTGCGCCCGGTGCCAACGTCACACATCAAAACGGGCCGTCCCGATGGGGACAGCCCGTGTTTTTTGTTTCACACCAAACGGATAGCTTACCCGTTTACCTTTTATTCACTGGCGGTCGTCTCCAGCCCCTCGGGCTGGCCGACGACCACGAAATGCAGGTTCTCGGGGTCCAGCAATTCGCCTGCCACCCGTTTCACATCCGCCAGCGTCACCGCTTCGACTTTGTCATTGCGGGTCGGGATATAATCGATTGGCAACCCCAGCATCTGCATCCCCACAAGGATGTTTGCAATCGGCCCGTTGCCATCAAACCGCAGCGGGTAAGCGCCGGTGACATAGGTCTTGGCCGCGTCCAGTTCTTCCTGCGTCACACCGTTCTCGGCGGCCTTTGTCCATTCATCGCGGATCACATTTATGGCTTCGCTGATGCGGTCATTCGAGGAACTGACCGACCCCATGTAGACATCCGCCAGATCACGCGAGGCAAGGTAGGAATAGACACCATAGGTCAGCCCGCGCTTTTCGCGCACTTCGTTCATCAGGCGGCTTTCGAACGAGCCACCGCCCAGCACCTGATTAAGGATCAGCGCCGCGAAAAAGTCGGGATCGCTTTGGGAAATACCGTCGTGCCCGAAGACCGCGACCGATTGCGGTGTCGGGAAATCAACGACCGTGACGCCGGCAGGAATATCCACATCCGCGCGCGGCGGTTTCGGCGCACCGGTTTGCGGCAAGCCGCCCAGCAGATCATCCAGCAAGGTGCCCAGCGTTTCGGGCGTAATGTCCCCCACCGCGCCGACGTAGATCTGATCGAGCGCAAACACCGATTTATGCGCGGCCAGAATATCGTCACGGGTCAAAGCGGTGACGCTTTCGGTGGTGCCGTTTACCGGATGGGCATAGGGGTGATCGCCATAAGCGATCCCTGCAAATGTCCGGCTGGCGATGTCATTTGGATCTTTCTTGTCGGATTCAATGATCGACAACACCTGCCCGCGCACACGATCAATCGCATCCTGATCAAAGCGCGGTGTGTGAAGCGCCGCACGCAACAGGGCGATCGAGGCTTCGCGGTTCTCGGTCAGAAAACGCGCCGAGATAGACACGGAATCGCGCGAGGCATCAAAGCCGAGGCTGGTTGCAAGTTCTTCCTGCGCACGGCTGAAGTCGCGGGCATCCATGTCGCCCGCCCCTTCTTCCAGCAGACCGGTCATCAAATTGATCGCACCACGTTTTTCGGGGTCATCCAGGGACGCGCCCCCGCGAAAGCGGATTTCAAGTGCGACGAACGGAATAGAGGGTTCTTCAACCAGCCATGCGGTAATCCCGCCGGGGCTGGTGACGGATTGGATGTCGACCTCTGCACGCGCAGGCAAAGCCGCAATTAACGTGAGGGCAAGGGCGTAAAACAGTCTCATTGCGCGGCCTCCTCTTTCATAAGCCAGCCGGTGACGGATGCCCGCCGGTCGAACACTTTTTCGGCCACTTGCATGATGTCTTCAGCCGTGACCGCGTCCAGCACGTCAGGCCAGTTTTGTACATCCTCAACGGTCAACCCGATGGCAAGCGCCGAACCATAGCGGTTGGCAACACCTTCGGCATTGTCGCGGGCATAGATTTGTTCGGCGCGGATTTGCAGTTTGATCCGGTCAAGCTGTTCAGGATCGACACCGGTTTCCATAAAGCTGTCCATCGCCGCGTCCATCGCATCTTCTGCTTCTTGCAGGGTCACGCCAGCGGCAGGCACGACAACCAGGTCAAAGGCCGTGTCGTCCAACGTCGAGCCGCGGTAAAACGCCCCTGTATAGGTGGCGATTTGGGTGTCGAATTGCAGTTTTTCAGCCAGCAAGGACGTTGTCCCCCCGCCAAGGATTTCCGCCAGAATGGTCAATGCGGCCGCTTCTTCCTGTGCGCCCGGGTCCCGCTCAGGTGCCAGATAGGCGCGGCTGACATAGGGCTGCGCCACGCGGGCATCACGGAAAATCAGACGCCGTTCAGCGGTTTGCGGTGGTTCTTGCGTGCGCAGGCGTTCGGGCAGGTCGGGATTGGCGGGGATCACGCCGTAGTATTTCTCGGCCAGCGCGCGCACGTTGTCGGGATCAACATCGCCCGACACCACAAGGATCGCGTTGTTGGGGGAATAGTACAGCTCGTAAAACGCTAGCGCATCCTCCAGATCAAGCGTTTCCATCTCGTGACGCCAGCCGATCACCGGCGTGCCGTAACGGTGGTTCAGATATTGCGCGGCGTTCATCTGTTCGCTGAACAGGGCGCTGGGGTTGCTGTCCGTGCGCTGGTTGCGCTCTTCCAAAATCACATCGCGTTCGGTGCGGATGTTTTCAGGCGTCAGGCGGATGTTTTTCATCCGGTCACTTTCCATCTGCATCATCAGTTCCAGACGGTCCGCGGCGATGCGTTGGAAATAGGCGGTGTAATCATAACTGGTAAAGGCATTGTCGCGCCCGCCGTTGGCCGCAACGGTGGCGGAAAACTCGCCCGATTCCATCTTGTCGGTTGCTTTGAACAGCAGATGCTCAAGGAAATGCGCAACACCGGACGACCCTTTCGGTTCATCCGCAGATCCTGCGCGATACCAAACCATTTGCTGCACGGCAGGGGCGCGGTGGTCTTCGACAACAACAACGTCCATGCCGTTCTCAAGGGTGAAAAACGTCACCGCTTCGTTTTCGGCGGCATGCGCCATGAGCGGGGGCAGCGCAAATGCCAGTATTGCTGCAAGCGTCGGCAGTCGGAACATCACGGATCCTTTGATAAAACCATCTGCACAATGACCTACGCGACTGGGGCGTAGTTTCAAGGTAGATGACAAATTTGTAAGCTTTATGACCGTGCCCGCGCTGGCGCAGCCCCGGATTACTCGTCCGGTGCGTAGGACGGTGTGCGCGCACCGGCACGCCGCCAGCGGGAGGCTTCGCTGCTGGCATCGAGCGTTTCGCGGCGATAGGCCTGATTGTACCGGTCGACCTTGACGATACGGAACTGCGTGAAACGCGCCTTGCGCTTGCGGAACTGCGCGTCACTTTCGGCCAGATCGCCGCGGATATCAGGCGCAACGCCAAGCCGCGATGCGTGCTGTACCAGCGCGCCATCACTCGCCGGAATACCGGCATCCGCCGCTTCGGGGCGGCCGCCAAATGCGGTGATCCCCTCGTTCAGTGCAGAGCGGTCGGTCAGGTTGGCCTGTCCCGGTGTGGGCGGCGGCAGATCGCTATAGCTTGCAGGGGCTTCCAGCGGTTTGGCCGGTTGCAACATGAATTCGTTCGGCCCGTCCGACACATTTTGCAAATCGCGCAGACCCTTGTTGGCGCAGGCACCGAGGGCCAGCGGGATCAGGACAAGTAAAGCGATACGGCGCATGTGTCGTCTCCTAACGGGTGCCCTGTTCATACCTTGGTCGGGCGGGCAATGTCACTTGGGTTTTTTCGCGGTCGTCTTGGCGGTCTTTTTCGCTGTTTTGCGGCCATCATCGGCAAACAGGATCAACCCGATGGCACCGGCAAAGATAAAGACATCCGCGATGTTGTAAACAAAGGGGTTATTCCAGCCCGGCAAGGAGTTGTTCAGGAAGTCGAGCACATAGCCATAGACCAGCCGGTCCACCACATTGGCCAGCGCCCCGCCGATGAGCAAACCGGCGCTGATGCGTTCCTTGAGGCCGAATTTCCCCCGCCCGATCCAGACAAGCACCCCCGCGCAGATCGCGAGGGCAACACCGATCAGGATGTAACGGCTGGTGTCCGACCCGTCGCCGAACAGGCCGAAATTGATGCCGCGATTTTCACCGTAGCGAAAATTGACGTAGGGCGGCAGCACTTCGATTTCGCGCACCCGCCACAGTTCCCACAAATGGATCACCAGATATTTGCTGGCCTGATCTATCAGGAATGCCGCGAAGGCTGACCAAAAGAGGATGCGCATCGGAATCTGCCTTAGTGCCGGAAGTGGCGCATGTTGGTGAACACCATCGCAAGACCCGCCTCATCTGCGGCGGCAATCACTTCGTCATCGCGCATGGAACCGCCCGGCTGGATGAGCGCGGTTGCGCCGGCTTCGGCGGCGGTGATCAGACCATCAGCGAAGGGAAAGAAGGCGTCAGACGCCACAACCGAGCCTTGGGTCAAGGGTGCGGTCAGGCCCATCGCTTCGGCCATGTCCTGCGCTTTGCGTGCCGCGATGCGGGTTGAATCGACGCGGCTCATCTGGCCTGCGCCTACGCCCACGGTTGCGCCATCTTTGACGTAGATGATGGCGTTGGATTTCACGTGTTTCGCCACGGTCCATGCGAACAACAGATCGCTGAGTTCCTGTTCGGATGGCGCGCGTTTGGTCACGACTTTCAAATCATCGCGGGTGATCCGGCCCACGTCCTTGTCCTGTACCAGCCAGCCGCCGGACACCTGTCGCGCGGTCAATTGCGCCGTGTCAGGTGTGGCCAGACCGTTGGTGGTCAGCAGGCGCAGGTTCTTTTTCTTGGCAAAGATCGCCAGCGCATCGGCATCGGCATCCGGCGCGATGACCACTTCGGTAAAGATGCCGCTGATCGCTTCGGCGGTGGCGCCGTCCAGCGTTTGATTCAAGGCGATGATGCCCCCGAAAGCCGACGTGCGGTCACAGTCGAACGCGCGGGTGTAGGCTTCGATCATTGTCTCGCCGGTGCCCACGCCGCACGGGTTGGCGTGTTTGATGATCGCGCAGGCCGGACCCTGAGCGGGATCAAATTCGCTGACCAGTTCAAAGGCCGCATCGGTGTCGTTGATGTTGTTATAGGACAATTCCTTGCCCTGATGCTGTTTGGCCGTTGCCACGCCGGGGCGGTTCGATCCGTCGGTATAGAACGCCGCCTGCTGGTGCGGGTTTTCGCCATAGCGCAACGTTTGCGCCAATGTTCCGCCAAAGGTGCGACGGCGCGGTGTTTCGCCGACCTGCGCAGCCATCCAAGTGCTGACGGCGGTGTCATAAGCCGCCGTACGGGCATAAGCGGTCTGGGCCAGACGCTGACGCAGCGCATAGGTGGTCGCGCCCTTGTTGGCGTCCAGTTCCGCGATCACAGCGGCGTAATCTTCGGTATCGACGATGACGTTTACAAAGCCGTGGTTCTTGGCCGCGGAACGGATCATCGCGGGGCCACCGATGTCGATGTTTTCGATCACTGTCGCATAGTCCGCGCCCTTGGCCACGGTTTCTTCAAACGGGTACAGGTTCACCACCACCAGATCGATGCCGCCGATGTTATGCGCATCCATCGCTGCCACATGTTCATCGTTATCGCGCAGCGCCAGCAAACCGCCGTGCACCACCGGATGCAGTGTTTTCACACGGCCATCCATCATTTCGGGAAAGCCTGTGACCTCGGCCACGTCTTTCACATCCAGCCCCGCCTCGCGCAGCGCTTTTGCGGTGCCGCCAGTCGACAGCAATTCAACCCCGTGGCCGACCAATGCCTTGCCCAGTTCGACCAATCCGGTCTTGTCAGAAACAGAAAGCAGGGCGCGTTTGACGGGATACAGATCGGTCATGGGTGGGTCCTTTGGTCAGTCTTCGTTCAAATACGGCTCGTCCATCGACAAGTCTCGCACGCCAATCGCAGTTTCCTGCGCTTTGGACAAGGACCAGCGGACACGTGTGGCATAGGTAAAAGCGCTGCCAGAGAGCACAATTTGCTGCGCAGCGCGCGGTTTCAGCCGTGTGGTTTCGAGGTAAGCCCCCGGTTCAAGCGTCAGGTTATGGGTGCCATCATGGCGGAAAACCCATATTTCCCCGCTCTTTAGCGCCATAGAGATTGCAGCCCCCCCGAGGTCAACCGTGGCGTCCACATCCGGGTGCAGATGGAACCGGATGTCAAAGCGAAGCCCTTTCAATTTTCCTGCATCGAGAGCTGCGTCAAAACGACGTTTTTCAACATCTTCCAACGCCAGCAGCATATCTTCGCCCGCAAGGCCGCGCCCGTCAAAGGTCAGCTCAAGCGTGCGGGCATGGGTCAACCCGTGCGAAGTGACATATCCGTCATGACCACCCTGAAACTTGATGCCATCCGGTTGGGGCGACAATTCCACCGGCACATGGGTCGGCCCGCCGATCAGCGCCTCGACACCGGTTGCCGCGTCGGGATCCGCCAGACGGGCGCTGGAATAGCCGCCAAGGCACAATGTGGAATGCGACGGGGTGGCGCGGCCCGCGCGACGCCAGTCCAGCCCGAAGGATGCGCCGGACCCGCAATTCACCACCAAGGGACGCCGCCCCGAGGTCAGTTCGAACGCGAGGGTCGAGGCATGGGCGTTTGCACTGGCGGCACCGGTTGGCGGGGTGGCCGCGTCGATCACAATACTGGTGCGCCCGCCGGACAGACGCGCATACCCCATCGCCAACCCGTCCGGCTGCGCGGTTTTGATACGGCTCGCGGCAAGGGCGTGATCCAGCCAGCCCTCGGCCCCGCGCCCGCCACCATGAAACCGTGCCAGCCCTCCATCGGTATGGCGCAGGGAACGGAGGGTTGGCGCGATTCGCTCGATCGCGGCAAGGTGATCCTTGGGACAACTGCGCCCCGCGTCACTAAGCGCCGCAGCGGCCCAGGTCAGCAGGGTAAAGACGGCCAGCAATTCCTCGGGGTTGCGGGTGGGCAAGCCGCCCTGATCGTCAATCTGCACCGCGCATTCACGCGCCAACGCCTTGATCGCGGGGTCGGCCAAAGTTTCCTGACCCTCAAGCGAGAGGCCGGCATAGATCAGACCTGTAAGCGCCTCGAAACGCGGCAGGCCCGGTGCTGCCCCGCGCCAGCGACGCGACAGAAACTGGGTTTGTTGGACCAGCGAGCGATAGAACGCGTGGCTTTCGTCGGATTCCTGCCCGCGCAGCACAAACAATGCGTGGTTGATCCAGCGGATCAGCCGCCGCCCTGTCAAATCGGGGCTCCACCCTGGTCCGCGCCCTTTACCAAACTTGTCGATCCATCCCCAAAGCCAGCTTTGCGCGGCGTCACGTGCGGCTGCATCGCCTACCGCCGCAAGATCATCCAGCCATGAAAATCCTTGCAAATCAGCGGCATAACTCGCATCCGGCGGCGTGACGTCCCACAAGGAATGACCCGGTGCATTGATCAACGTGCCTGCGAAAAGGTAATTGCCTGCAATCAATTGCCGCCCACGCGCAAACGACCCGATCGTGCGCGGTTCAGGGGAAGACACGAAACCCTTGACGCTTGCGGTTGTGCGCGTGGCCAATGTGGCATGGACTGCATTCAACAGCCGCGCCTGACGCGCCTTGAGTGAGGTTAGGTTGAACATATTCCGACTGCCCTTGACGCTCTACTGGCGTTTGCCTGCACCATAGACCGCCAATAGGGGGGTGTCACCGTTTTTCAACCGGTGGCCGGTCAATCGGCAGGTTTGGTGGATTTGCCCCTGTTGCGCCCGCATCCCCTGCGATAACCAGCCATCAACGAGAATAAGGAACACCCGATGATTGCCAGCCTGATGATGTACGCCCGCCCCGAACTGGACGCGGAAAACACCGCATATTGGGCGGTACTGCGCGATTCATTCGGCGCGCGCGGCATCAACACGCCGGAAACGATGGACAACACCCGAGACGAATTCGAGGTGTGGCTGTCCCCTGATCTGGTTTTCAGCCAGACCTGCGGCCTGCCCTACCGCGCAACACTGGCGGAGCAGGTGACCCTGATCGGCACGGCGAACTACGCGTTAGAGGGGTGTCCGGCGGGATATTACAACAGCGTCGTTCTGGTGCGTGCCGATGATCCGCGCGAAAGGGTCGGCGAATTTGCTGACGCGCGGTTTGTTTTCAATCAGGATTGTTCGCAATCGGGATACGGGGCGGCCTATCTGTGGGCGCGCGATCACGGGTTCTGGTTTAGTGATCGCCAAGCGAGCGGCGCACATACGCAATCGGCCCGCATGGTCGCACAGGGCGAGGCCGACATTGCCGTTGTCGATGCGCAAACATGGCGGTTTATCCAGCGGTTTGACAGCTTTGCCAAGGATTTGCGGGTCATCGACAGAACCGTACCGACACCGGGACTTGCCTATATCTCGGCCAAGGGTGCGGATGCGGATCTGATGTTTGACGCAGTTGCGGAAGCGATCGAAAACCTTGATCCGGCACACCGAACATCCCTGTGCCTTGAAGGGATCGTCAAGGTGCCGCAGGCGGCCTATCTGGCCGTGGAAAACCCGCCGGTTTAGGCCTGGGCCGCCTTGCGCAGGCAGACGACGTAGAACCCGTCCATCCCGCCCAATTCGGACCAATAGTCAGGGCGCAGACGCAACCCGCCTTCGGAGGTCAGCCATTCCGGCTGGATGCCCGCGACCATCAGCGCGTCACGATCCACGCTCATATCGTCGTGGCGTTCCAGCGCTTCGTCCACCTGCACTTCGCCTTCGTCGGGCAGCAAGCTACAGGTGCAAAAAACCATACGCCCGCCGGGTTTCAGCAGTGACCATGCGTGGTCGATAAACGCGCCTTGCAGCTCGATCAGATCGCCGAATTCGGACCCGTCCTTGGCATAGGGCAAATCCGCGTGGCGGCGGATTGTGCCGGTGGCGGAGCAGGGTGCATCCAGCAGAATGGCATCAAACGTGCCTTTGACCGCGCGCACATCTTTGGTCAGGGTCTTGGCCTTTAACCCCACACGGGCAAGGTTTTCGCTGACCCGTTGCATGCGTGGCGACGAATCGTCCACCGCAGTGACATCTGCACCAGAGGCTGCGATTTGCATGGTTTTCCCACCGGGTGCGGCGCAAAGATCAAGGATCGTCTCGCCCGCTTGCGGTTTCAGGATCTGCACAGGGACCGCGGCCGCGGCGTCCTGCACCCACCAGTCACCGGAGGCAAAACCGGCCATGGTTGACACCTGCCCCGGGTTTGTAATGCGGATCGAGCCGGTCGGCAGCAAGGTGCCGCCCGTCGCTTCGGCCACTGCGGCAGCATCCGTTTTCGCCGTTAGATCCAACGGCGCACCGGCAAAATGGGCGATTTCCATCGCGGCCATTGCGTCTGCGCCCCAAGCCTCAGCCAAGGGGCCGCGCAGCCATTTCGGCAAACGCGGCGCGCGTAGGGCGTCCCAGGCGGCGGGGCCGTCGGCCGCGATCTTGCGCAGAACAGCGTTGGTCAGCCCCTTGAGATGGCTCAGTTTATTGTGTTGGCCAACCAGATTGACCATGGCGTTGACGACACCATGCGCGGCCCCGCCCTGACACAGCTCAACAGTGCCAACGCGCAGCACGTTCTGGATCGTCAGTACCGGTGGTTTCTTTAGATGTTTCTGCAACAGGCGATCCGCGCGTTCCAGACCGCGCAAAGTTTCCGTGGCCAGACGCTGGGCGCGGGCGCGGTCATCGGGGGAAAGCTTGTCCAGCACACCACTGGCTAGCAACTCCGACATCAGGCGGGGGTCTTCGCCTAGGATCTGGTCCAGCAGGTAGACGGCGCTGCGACGGGCTTGGACTCCGGTGTTTGACATCTGCTTGGTTCCTATCGGGCTAATCTGACCTATCCGAACCTCTGTGCTGTCGGGCCAATCTGGCCGATCACGCTTGTCCGCATTAAATTGCGACGTATATCAAAGGCAAGCTTGCCTCAAGAGGATGATATGACAGACCCTTTGACACAAAAGACACAGGGCGGCGACCCTGCCCCGCGCCCGATTCCCGATAATCCGGTGCCACCAACACCCACGCCCGGGCCGGATTTGCCCCCTGCCCCCAACCCGACACCTGCGCCAAAGCCCATTCCGCCCGCCGCGCAGCGTGCGCTGGCAGAAGCAGAAGAACGGCGCAAGAAGGCAGCAGCGATGGAACTGCCGCCAGAATTGGGCGGGCGCGACGGGCCAGAACCCGTGCGCTATGGGGATTGGGAGAAAAAAGGATTGGCCGTCGATTTTTAGAATCGCGGCACTTGTTAAGGCAGACCTTGGTTAGCGCAGGCTGAATTCCGCAGAATCGCCGCTGCCTTTGTCGGAGGTAAAGCGCATGCGGCTGCCGTCTGATTTGATTTCCTGACAGTTGTACCCCAAATCATCGCCCCCCCAGATCAGGGTGCGGCACAGAAATCCGTCTTTCCACGCCCATTCGCCACTGATTTCCCATGTGGCCCCTTTGCCAGTGATTTGCCCGTTCGACAAAACCTTTAGTTTGACCAAAGGCCGCGTCAGCGTTTTGCCATCGACCAAAGCGACAAATGCATCGCGGGAGGTTACCTGTTGCAGGTCGGCCAGCGCAGGGGATGCAAGACCTGCAAAAGCGGCGAAAACAGATAGGACTAAGGCTTTCATCGGGATTCTCCATCGGGTGACGTACGAATGAGTAACGTCACAAACCTTAAAAAGGTTTCATCCGCCCGAAAAATTAATCCGACAGGCCCAGCACATCCAGCATATCATATTGTCCGGCCGCACGGCCATGCCCCCAAAGCGCCGCCTTAAGCGCGCCCCGGGCAAAGACGCTGCGGTCCGATGCAACATGACGCAGGATGATCCGCTCACCAGCAGCGGCAAACATCACGTCGTGTTCACCGATAATGTCGCCGCCGCGAATGGCCGTGAACCCGATATCGCCGGATTTGCGCGCACCGGTGATGCCGTCACGCCCCCGATCGGACACATCGGCAAGTTTGACACCACGCCCCTCGGCAGCCGCTTCGCCCAACATCAGGGCCGTACCCGACGGCGCGTCGACCTTTTGATTGTGATGCGCTTCGATGATTTCGATGTCGTAATCCGTATCAAGGGCCGCAGCGACGCGTTTTGTCAGCTGTGTCAACAGGTTGACGCCAAGGCTCATGTTGCCGGCACGGATGATCGTGGCCTTTTCACCGTGGGGTGCAAGGGCGGCGATTTCATCCTCGGTCATGCCTGTGGTGCCGATAACATGCACGATGCCCGCCTGTGCGGCCAATGCGGCAAAGGCGATTGTCGCTTGCGGGGCTGTGAAATCAATCACGGCATCTGCATCAGCCAAAGCAGCGGCGGCATCGTCGGTCACTGTCACGCCCAGCGCACCGCCCCCCATCATTTCACCCACATCCTGCCCGACCCACGCATGGCCGGTCCGTTCGATTGCGCCGGTCAGTGCCATTTTATCGGAAGCATTTACCAACCCGATCAGGGTCTGCCCCATGCGGCCGGAGGCACCGGTGATTGCCACGGAAAGGGTCTGGGTCATAACATGCGCTCCTGCATCTGGATTTCGCCCCGTTTAGCGTGACCGCTGCCGCTTGGCAAAGACAATGGGAATGCTTAGGTAGGCGAATATGGGTAAGAATAATACATATGAGGGCCGCGGCCCGACACAACGCCAGCTGCGAGTTGGTGAAACGATCCGGCGGGCGCTGTCCGAGGTTCTGGCGCGCGGCGATGTCCACGACCCGGAACTGAACCGGATGTCGATCACGGTGGGGGAGGTGCGTTCGTCCTCTGACCTCAAGGTCGCGACAGCCTATGTGCTGCCACTGGGCGGCGAAGGAAAAGACGAGCTGTTGAAACTGCTGGCGCGCAACAAACACGAGATCCGCAAACAGGTCTCCAAGAAGTTGACGTTGAAGTTTTCCCCGGAACTGCGGTTTCAGCTGGATCAGACGTTTGACCAGATGGATGAAACCCGCCGGATGCTGGCGGATGCACGGGTGCGCCGCGACGCGGATGCGCCCGATGATGAACCAGACGCGGTTTCAGAGGGATGAAACTGCTGGCGGCATGGCTGGGGCTAACCCTGCTGGCGATGCCCGCCACGGGTGCCGAGTGCCGCAGCGAAACCTACCGCGACGATGCCTATACCATTTGCGAGGTCGATCTGACGGTCGAACGGCTTGAGCTGTTTTTGGCCGATGACGACGGCAAGGCCTTTGGCCATTTCGGCACGCTGGACAACGCGCTGAAGGAACAGGGGCTAAAGCTGGGCTTTGCGACCAACGCCGGCATGTATCATGATGATCGCCGCCCCGTCGGGCATTACGTGGAAAATGGTGTCGAGGTGCAGCGGGTGATCCCGAATGCAGGGCCGGGGAATTTCGGATTGCTGCCCAACGGGGTTTTGTGCCTGCGCGACGGGCGCGCCGATGTCATCGAAACCCTGACGTTTATTGAACAAGCGCCCGCGTGCCGGTCCGCCACGCAATCCGGTCCGATGTTGGTTATCGACGGTGCATTACACCCCCGGTTTCTGGTCGACAGCACATCGCGCTATATCCGCAACGGCGTTGGCACATCGCGCGACGGCACGCGTGCGGTTTTTGTCATATCGGACAGTGTGGTGACGTTTCATGCCTTTGGCTCGCTGTTTCGCGACCATCTGAAACTGCCCAATGCCCTGTATTTTGACGGCAATATTTCGCGGATGCGCGCGCCTGATCTGGGGCGCAGCGGCACCGGCTTTACCAGTCTGGGACCGATCATCGGCGTCGTCGAACCCGCACAATAGAATTCCCTCTGGGAAGTTGCGCGCCCGCACAGTATAGCGCGGGCCTGATTTGGACAAAGAGGGCATCATGGGACGCACACGCAAGGGACGCGACATTTCGGGCTGGCTGGTGGTGGATAAACCTGCGGGGCCCACGTCCACGGCCGTGGTCAACAAAGTACGCTGGGCGCTTGAGGCGAAAAAAGCGGGCCATGCCGGCACGCTTGATCCCGATGCCACCGGTGTTCTGGCGATTGCGCTGGGCGAGGCGACCAAAACGGTGCCCTATATTACCGATGCGCTGAAAGCATATGAGTTCACGGTGCGCCTTGGCGTGTCGACCAACACCGATGATGCCGAAGGCGAGGTTTTGAAAACCTCGGACCTGCGCCCCGATGACGAAGCGATCAAAGAGGCGCTGGCGGGTTTTATTGGCGACATCGAACAGGTGCCGCCGCAGTTTTCTGCCGTCAAGATTGACGGGGAGCGCGCCTATAAACGCGCCCGTGACGGCGAGGAAATGGAAATCGCGGCGCGGCCGTTGTTCGTGGAAAGCCTGTTGCTTATCGACCGGCCAGACGCCGATCATGTGACGCTTGAGATGGTGTGCGGCAAGGGCGGCTATGTCCGTTCGATCGCGCGGGATCTGGGGGCGGTGCTGGGGTGCTATGGCCATGTGCGCGAATTGCGCCGCATCTGGTCGGGACCGTTCGATGCCGGTGACGGGCTGACCATCGCGCAGATCGAAGAGATGGCGCGCACGCCTGAACTCGACACGCATTTGCTGCCGCTTGAACAGGGTTTGGTTGACCTGCCCGAGGTCAAGGCCACCGCCGAAGGGGCGGTCAAGCTGCGCAACGGCAACCCCGGCATGGTCATCGCCCATGACGTTGAATATGGCGATGAATGCTGGGCGTCCTTTGACGGGGTAGCGGTGGCTGTGGGCCGGTTCAAATCAGGTGAGTTGCATCCCAATCGGGTGTTCAACACCTAGGCTGATGATTACACGCAGCCATACCAAAGGCGACGCGCCCTCGACCGCAGTGTATTCGGATTGCGAAAGGTATCGCTATAGCCTGACGCGGGTGTGGGATGTCGCGCAGCCGAAGGTACTGTTTGTCATGCTCAACCCCTCGACCGCGACAGAAGTGCAGAACGATCCCACCGTTGAGCGCTGCGAACGGCGTGCACGGCATCTGGGGTTTGGCGGGTTTCGCGTCACCAACATCTTTGCATGGCGCGCCACTGATCCGCGTGACATGCGCGCCGCCGATGATCCGGTGGGGCCGGACAATGATGCAACCTTGCGCGAAGGCACCGCATGGGCGGATCAGATCATCGCCGCGTGGGGCGTTCATGGGGCCCATCGGGGGCGCGGGCCGCAGGTGGCGCAATTGCTACAAGCGCTGGACCGGCCGCTGTTCCATCTGGGGCTGTCAAAGGACGGTCACCCCAAGCATCCCTTGTATCTGCCCTATGCGCAACAGCCGGTTAAATGGGGTAAGGCCCTGTAAAACGAGCAGGAAACCTTAACCAGTTAACCCGTTTGCTTTTGACCTGACGGCCCTAATGTGGCTTTTATCCGGTGGCGGCAGTGGGCCGTTTTTTTGTATGGTTGGGTATCGTCATGTTGTGGTTGGCTGGTTTGATGGGTCTGATGGCGGTCAGCGCCGCCGCTTTTGTCGACATCAGCGATGACACCGACGAGACCGAGGAAACGCTGCCCGAACCTGCCAGTGACATCGAACGCGTGAACCTGATCCTTGGTTCGGCGCGGGATGAAAACATCAATGGCAGTGACGCGGATGACCGCATCAGCGCAGGCGACGGTCAAGATCTGGTGTCCGGTGGTGATGGCGACGACGAACTGCGCGGCGACGCAGGCAACGACACGTTGATCGGGCAGGCCGGCAATGACAGCCTGATCGGGTCCGACGGCGACGATGATCTGCACGGCGGCGCGTTTAACGACACGCTGACCGGACAGAATGACGATGATTTTCTTTCCGGCGGTGCGGGCGATGATGCGCTGAACGGGTCGGACGGGGATGACCGGTTGTCCGGCGGGGACGGCGATGATGCGATATCGGGTGGGTTGGGCAATGACGCGCTGCGCGGTGATGCAGGCGAGGACACGCTGTTTGGCGGCGCAGGTGATGACACGTTAAGTGGGGTTGCAGGCGACCCTGACGCAATGACCCCGCAGGATATCGACGGGCTGGACTATCTGAACGGTGGTGGCGGCGATGATGTGATCATCGTGGGTCAGGGCGATGTGCTGCACGGTGGCACCGGCGGTGATCAATTTGTGCTGGGAGGATGGGCCGACACGGGCGACAGCGCCGAAATCATTGATTTTGAACCGCAGGACGACTCCCTGTTGTTCATCTGGGATGACAGCGGTTCAGCAGTCGATGCACCGGATGTCACGGTCGCGCCGGACCCCGACAATGAGGGCCAGCTGCAGGTCTGGATGGGCGATCAGATGGTGGCGCAGGTCAGCGGCCAGACCCAACTGACGGTAGCGGATATTGCGCTGATCCCGCTCAGTTCGGCTTTGGCGATGAACCTAGTTGCGACGTAAGCGCTGATCGCCCTTGCAAATAGGCTTTGCCATCTGCCCCGATCTTTCCTATACGCCACCGTCGCCTGTTGATTCCTTCAACGGGCACACCTCCATGGGCCTGTGCTGGACGACATCCCGGCCTGCGCCATAACTCTAGCCTCTGAAAGGAGACCCCGATGTCGATTACACCTGAAGAAAAAGCACGGTTGATGAAAGAATTCGGCACCAAAGAGGGCGACACCGGTTCCCCCGAGGTGCAGGTTGCAGTTCTGAGCTCGCGCATTGCGACGCTGACAGAGCACTTCAAGACCCACAAAAAAGACAACCACGGTCGCCGTGGTCTGCTCAAGATGGTTGCGACACGTCGTAAGCTGCTGGATTACACCAAAAGCAAGGACGAAGCACGCTATCAGGACCTGATCAAGCGTCTGGGCCTGCGCCGCTAAGCGCCTGCCACATCGTTAAGTTACAGAAAACCGCGCCTGCATCAGGCGCGGTTTTTTGTTGTGTCATGCGGGTGTGACCACGTTGATCGTCGGGCTGCGCTGTTCGATCGCTTCTGCCGCGTCCAGCATGATGTCTTCGCGGTAGCGCGCGCTGATCAACTGGGCCCCCAGCGGGGTGTGGCCCGCCTCGCCGCTGCCGAAACCGGTGAAAACAGACATCCCCGGCAACCCCATCAGGGGCAGCCCCACCTGCGTCAACTGCGCCTCAAGACAGCGGGCAAAATCGTCGAGGTCAAGCAGATCGGGAAAAGGCGGTTCTGACGAGACAGGGCAGATCAGCACGGGGTATTGCGCCAGAAACATTTCCCATTCGCGCAAAAAGCCGACGCGCGCTTGCAGCGCATCCAGCACCTCGTTCAGGTCGGGCAAGGCGGTGATCTTGTGCATTTCCGCCAGCACGTGCA